>DFYG01000148.1 GCA_002382605.1 Synergistaceae bacterium UBA4088
GCAAGGGGTTGATCTTATATAGATCGTTATTCGGGAATCGTCGATCGTAAAGGCAAAACCAAAGGTTATTCCATGAAATAGAATGTTTCAGTACCACACCGTTCCCTGTTTTTTTCTCACACTCATGTTCTTTCGGGTTACGAGTCACCAGTATCGTCGCGCTGCCTCTTGTTTTTCCCCGGCCCTTTGTTATTGTTGTATTATTCAGTTATCGGACCCGATTATCTCCAGGGAGGTTAAAATATGGAAGACGCAAGGTTGCGTCATCTAAAGTCGATGGCAAGAATGATTCGACAGGATATTGTAAGAATGATAACGGAGGCAGGCTCCGGCCATCCAGGAGGCTCTCTTTCAGTCGCCGATATTGTGGCGGCTCTTTTTTTTGATGTCATGAGGCATGACCCGGCAAACCCATGCTGGGAGGAGCGCGACCGATTCATCCTTTCAAAGGGGCACGCCTGCCCGGCGGTTTACGCCGCGCTTGCCGAAAGCGGCTACTTCCCGAAGGAAGAACTGCTAACGTTGAGGAAGCTTGGGTCCCGTCTCCAGGGCCACCCGGATATGTGTAAACTTCCCGGTCTTGAGGCGTCGACAGGTAGTCTTGGGCAGGGGCTCTCGATCGCTTCAGGCATTGCTCTTGCAATGAAGATGGACAAGATGCCGAACCGTGTTTTCTGCCTCATGGGCGACGGAGAGCTGGACGAAGGCCAGATATGGGAAGCCGCGATGACAGCATCTCACTGGGGCCTGGACAACCTTTGCGGGATCATCGACCGCAACGGCCTGCAGATAGACGGGCGGACAGACGATATCAAGACCCTTGAACCTCTTTCGGACAAGTGGCGTGCCTTCGGCTGGAACGTGATCGAAGTCGACGGCCATAACTTGACCGATATTTCGGGGGCTATGAACCGTTTTCGCCATACTCACTTTAAACCTACCGTCATAATCGCCAACACCATCAAGGGCAAAGGGGTTTCATTTATGGAGGATCAGGCGGGGTGGCATGGTAAAGCCCCGACGCAAGAACAGGCCGAAATGGCTCTACAGGAACTTTCCCGGGAGGTCATCTAAATGAAGGATATGTTCCTTTCACCGAAAGTTTTGGTCGATCCCGAAAAAATACCTACACGCTTCGGATATGGTGACGCTCTGGTGGAACTAGGGAAGATCAACCCCTCTGTTGTGGTTCTTGGAGCCGACCTGAGTGCCTCTCTCTGCGTAGACCGTTTCCGTGACGCATTCCCTGAAAGATTCATTCAGACAGGAATAGCTGAACAGGACATGATGGCTTTGGCAGCGGGACTTTCGCTCGCGGGGAAGATCCCTTTTGTGAGCACCTACGGGGTCTTCTGCACCGGAAGGGCATGGGACCAGTTGAGGACTACTGTCGCCTACGCAAAGCTCAACGTCAAAGTCGGCTCAGGACACGGAGGAGTCTCTGTCGGCGCTGACGGAGCCACGCATCAGGCGCTTGAAGATATCTCCATCACCCGCACGATCCCCAACGTTACTGTCATCGTGCCGGCTGATTATCATGAGACCTTTAAGGCAACAGTTGCTTCCGCCTCCATTCCCGGCCCTGTAGTTATCCGTTTCGGGAGAGAGAAGGTTCCTGTCATAACAACAGACAAAACACCATTCAAGGTCGGGAAAGCCGAAATATTCCGCGACGGAAATGATGTTTCCCTTATCGCCTGCGGACAGATGGTCTTCGAGTCTCTTGCAGCGGCTGAAAAACTCGCCGGCGAAGGAATTTCAGCACGAGTCATTAACTGCCACACGGTAAAACCCATCGACATGGAAACAGTGATCGCAGCTTCCCGGGAAACTGGTGCTATTGTCACTGCCGAGGAGCACCAGGTCATGGGCGGTTTCGGAAGCGCTGTCGCCGAGGTGGTCTGCCAGAACTACCCGGTCCCTATCAAAATGATAGGGGTTCAGGACACTTTCGGCCAATCGGGAGACCCCCGGGAGCTGATGCGGGAGTATGGCCTGACAAGCAGCGATATCGTCAGGGCTGCAAAAGAAGTCATTGAGAAGAAGAGAGGATGATGCGTGATGTCCTTCATTTTTGCCGAGAGAACGAAACATCTGGGTACCGAAACAGCCTTCGCGGTAGGTGCGGAGGCGGCACAACTGGCCTCAACGGGCACCAGGGTCTATCCGTTCCACCTGGGAGATCTCAACATTCCTACACCGGATAACATCGTTGAGGCGGCAAAAAGAGCCATCAGCGATGGTAAAACGGGTTACTGTCCTACCCCTGGGATCCTTCCGTTAAGAGAGGCCCTGGCTGAGGATATCTCGAAAACCCGAAACCTCCCCCTGGAAGCCTGTAACGTAAGCATCCAGACCGGCGGGAAGCCGGTTATCGGCAAGTTCCTCATGTCACTGATGAACCCTGGAGATGAGGTCCTTTACCCCAACCCCGGTTTCCCGATCTACGAATCCATGATCAACTTCCACGAGGGTATCGGAAGACCTTACGGTTTTTCTGAGACAAAATACGGATTTGCCCTTGATCTTGATGCGATCGAACGCCAGATATCCCCGAAAACCAGGCTTTTGATCTACAACAACTACCACAACCCTACCAGTGCAGAATCTGACGAAGGGGAGATGAAGCGCCTGGCGGAAATATGCCTGAAACATAACCTCTACGTCCTCAGTGACGAAGCCTACTTCGATATTCTCTACGATGGTGAAGCCAAAAGCATCACACGTTTCCCCGGCCTTCCTGAGAGAACAGTCATTCTCTATACCTTCTCCAAAAAATTCGCTATGACAGGCTGGAGACTCGGGGCCGCCATCGGCCCTGAAAAAATTATCGAGACCATCTCCCGATTCAATGTCAACGATGAATCCTGCACCAACCACTTTGTACAGTGGGCCGGGGTCGCGGCCATTAAGGGACCACAGGATGCACACGCAAAAATGCTGGACACACTTAAAGAACGCCGTGACACCGCTATCAGAATTCTCAACCAGATGAATGGCGTAAGCGTGGGTAAGCCAAACAGTACCTTCTACCTCTTTGCAAACGTAACAGAGGCTATGAAAGGCCTCGGGATACAGAACGTGGAAGATTTCCGAAAGCATATCCTATACAAGACAGGAGTTTCCTTCACAACCCGGAACCACTTCGGCACACCTCTGCCAGGAGAAACACAGAAATACATCAGGCTTGCTTATTCCGGGATCAATACACCCGAGATCATGGAGGGACTTGAAAAGATGATGGAGGTGCTGGGGTAAGGGCGAGGAATTCGTTAATCGTGAATCGTAAATCGTAAATCGGAGGAGCCGTAAATCGTTAATCGTGAATCGGGAACGGTAAACGGTGAACCCGTGAATCGTGAATCGAAAAATCGGTAATCTGAGCCTGCCGTTCACCCCCCAGTCCAGCCGGAGGGTGGACTGGAGCAAAAGAACAA
>DFYG01000017.1 GCA_002382605.1 Synergistaceae bacterium UBA4088
TCGATCCTGCCTGCCGCCAGCGAGGGGAAAAGCGCGACAAAAGCCATATCAACAAACTCGATCTTTTTTCCCAGTTTCGTGACTATGGCGTTTGCAAGGTCTATGTCAAATCCGGCCAGATGTCCGCCGGCGTCACGGAAAACAAAGGGGGGGAACGTGGATTCGTCACCAACCCTGATCACATCTTTACCGATCCCTGCGGCAGCCCATGCAGGCCCGCCAAACGCTATCAGCATCAGGATGAGGGATAAAACTACCGCCGTTCTTTTCATTTCCATCCCACCCTTTTGACCAGTTTTCCCTTTCGGAAGCGAGAGAATATTATAACGGCGGTCTCTTAATTTGAGAAGTTCATCTCCTTATCGAAATCGATATCGCAAGAGCCGAAGCAAGACTGAGGTTATTGATGCAGGGAACCGCGGCTTCGATAGCAGCCCGCCTCATTTTGTAACCATCCCTCAAGACAGCCGGGGTCCCGGACGCAATGTTCACTATAAGATCCCACTCCCGCGAGGCAATCCTGGAGACAAGGGTCTTTCCCCTGTCGACGGACCCGGTGGGGATCCCCCAGTTCCCCAGGAGTGCCGCAGTTCCGGCTGTGGCATCGATCTTCCACCCCAATGCATGGAATGCGGCGGCAACGTGGGCGGATTCTGTTTTAGCCCTGTCAGCCACGGAAAGGAGCATCTTGCCCTTTAGCGGAACCTTCCAGCCCGCCCCCCTGAGCCCCTCGGAAAGGGCTTCAGCTACTGTGCTCCCGACTCCCAGGGCCTCTCCTGTCGACTGCATCGCAGGGCCGGGAAGGGCATCCACACCTGGAAGCTTTTCCGTAGAAAATACAGGAACCTTAACTCCAAAGGGCCCGACCTTCCCCAAAAGGCCAGGCACGACATTCATATCCCTGAGGCTCTCCCCCAGGGCAGCTCTGACTGCGAACTCAACAAGCGGCATCCCTGTAAGTTTACCGGCTATCGGGACGGTCCTGCTGGCCCGGGGGTTGGCTTCTATCACGTAAAAATCATCCCCCGACAGAACGAACTGAATATTGAGCAGCCCCCTGACCCCGAGAGCTATCGCTATCCGCCGCGATATTTCAGCAATCTGTTCGCGCCTTGAAGGCGAGAGCGAAACATCCGGAAAAATGGCGACAGAATCTCCTGAATGTACGCCGGCCGGGTCAAGGTGCTCGAAGATCCCGGGTATCATTACTTCCTCTCCATCGGAAATTACATCCACCTCGAACTCGACACCTGGAAGGAACCTGTCGATAAGCACCGACTGTCCGTCTCCGGCCTCAAGCGCCATGGCAAGAACCGAACCAAGTTCAGAGGGAGTGTTCACTACCCTCATCGCCAGTCCGCCTATCACAAAACTCGGTCTGACCATGACCGGATATCCTATCATGGAGGCTCTTTCCAGCCCCTCATCAACCCTTTGAACCGCAAAGCCCAACGGCTGGAGGATCCCCAGGCGTTCGATGAGGGCGGAAAAAAGGCCGCGATCCTCGGAGGCGCTGACTACGGATGAGGGGCTTCCCAGGATCCTGATCCCCTCGGCTTCAAGGGCAAGACCTGTCTTGAGTGAGGTCTGTCCTCCGAAAGAGGCAAAAACAGCCGTAACCCTTTCCCTGACAAGGACAGGAAGTATATCTTCCACAGTCAGCGGTTCAAAGTAGAGGGCATCTGACATGTCGTGATCCGTGCTTACCGTCTCGGGATTGTTGTTTATCATGACCGCTCTTTTCCCCATGCTTTTAAGGGCCTCCACTGCCTTTACGCAGCAGTAGTCAAATTCGACACCCTGTCCTATCCGGATGGGGCCGGACCCGATCACGGCAAAAGCCTCACGGACATCGGGAAGCGTGCCGTCATCTCCAGCGCCGCAGGTTCCGTAATAGTAGCCGGACTCCGCGGGAGTTTCGCCGGCACAGCCATCTACCTCGCGGTAACCCCGTTCGATCCCGAGATAGATCCTCTTCTGATAAACATCATGCCAGTCCATCCCCAGGAAAGAGGCGATATCGGAATCGGAAATGCCCATCTCCTTGACCCGGCGCAAAAGACCCGGTTCAAGTCCCTGCTTTTCGAGCTCAGCGAAGGTTTCCACAATTACTTTGAAGTGACTTATGAAAAACGGGTGGATCCCGGATCTTTCGGAAATCAGGTTTTTGGGAACTCCACGGCGGAGAAGTTCCAGAATGGCCCAAAGACGACGATGCGTTGGTGCCGTGAGCTCTTCGGCAAGTTCGGGATCGCTCATGTGTCCGGCAAAGTGGTCGAGGATCCCCGCCGAAAGATCGAGTGATCTGACAGCCTTGAGTGTCGCCTCGATGAATGTGAGACCTATGGCCATAACCTCGCCTGTGGATTTCATCCTTGTTCCGACGCTGTACTCCGCCCCGGGAAACTTTTCGAAGGGCCATCTGGGAAACTTGACGACAACATAATCCAGCGCCGGTTCCGAGAGGGCACTTCCCGTGTGGGTGACCGGGTTGGCCATTTCCGTAAGAAGGGAGCCAAGAGCGATCCTTGCGGCGATCCTGGCAATGGGGTAACCGGTCGCTTTGCTGGCAAGCGCACTGGAGCGGCTGGCTCTGGGGTTGACCTCTATAACAGCATACTCTTCGGCATCGGGGGAGATGGCGAACTGGACATTGCACGCTCCACG
>DFYG01000159.1 GCA_002382605.1 Synergistaceae bacterium UBA4088
CCAGATGGGAGAAGAGTATCCTGATCCCTATGGCAATAAGGATAATGCCTCCGAGAACAGTCATCCTTTCACCGGATCTTCTTCCTATCGCTTTGGCCAGCAGCATGCCCGCAGTGACGATAATGAAGGTGACAATACCTATAACGGCGGATGTGAAAACAGGAGGTACCTCCAGCGCAAGATAACTTGCACCGACCGCAAGTGCGTCGATGCTTGTCCCCAGGGCAAGGACAAGGAGAGGCAGCCCGCGTGAGGGTTCATTCGTGAAAATGCACTCCGGACTGTCACGCAACCCCTCATGGATCATCTTTCCGCCAACGAACGCCAGGAGAGCGAAGGCGACCCAATGATCCCATGCACCAATGATAACTGCCGAGCTCCCTGCAATACCCCAACCTGCCATCGGCATAAGGGCCTGGGAAAGCCCGAAAGCTCCGGCCACGCGGGCCACTGAGGCGGGGGTAACCGCGAGTGAAGTACAGATCACCATGGCTATGGCTATAGCAAGTGCATCCATGGAAAGGCTGAAACCCAGCATTACGGCAAGACCTGATCTGATCAATATTTGAACTCCCTGAAGATGCCGGGAAGCCGGACCTCGGGAGGCGGACCTACAACACTGCGGGTAGCTTCAAATTCGAAGTCGTAGAGCAGTTTGAGTATCGAAAGGTTTGTGATGTCATCTGTTTCAAAGGGTATCGAGAAGCGGCGATATCCGAATCTCTCGGCGAAGAACGAGCTTGTCCCGCCGTCGGAGGAAGCAGCGGACATGACTTCCTGAAGTGCTTTCAGGCACTTTACCTCGTTCAGCATGAGGTTTTCTCCGACAAGTACTATCACCTTGCACTCGTCTACAAGCATCTCCCGGTCCCAGACTCCGCAAACCGCGAGCCCGGCCTTGAGACCAGGAAAGGCCTGTGCGAACATTCCCAGGAGAGCCTCCATAACGGGGGAATATCCGAACATCACGGAAAACCCTTTGTCCGCATGCCGCCGTTTTCCCGGCATCATCAGGTTCTCCCTGAAAAGGGCTCCCACCTGCCCTGTTTCAGCGCTTTCTACATAAATGAGTTCGCTGTCCATGCCCATGGCCAGCGAGGCTATGCTGCCTAGCTGATCGCTGTGCATCGAGTTGACGGAGACGGGGTTAAAATCCTTGCCGTAGGGCATCCACGGCGAGATCTCAAGATCGACATTCTGGTCCCAGTACGCAAGTACTCCCATCAGATGCGGCAACCTCCCGGCGTTGTTGCAAACACTCGAGTGAATTATACAGGAACGTGAGAGCATTGCTCGATCAGGTCCGACACCCTGAGGTCGGGGCGAATCCCGAAACGGGTCAGAGTGAAGTCATACCTGGTCGGATCTTCCGGCGCGATCAGCCTGAAAGACTCCGTAGCCTCGATCACGGCACCCATATCGGCGGCCTTTCTCCGGACCAGACCCAACTCGAGGCAAATTCTGTGCATGTGAGTATCGAGAGGGATCAAAAGCTCGGCGGGAGTGACGCAAGTCCATCCCCCCGGGTCTATCCCGTCGTTTCTGACCATCCATTTGAGGAACAGGTTGTAACGCTTGCAAGCGCTGCCCAGAGAAATGTCCGGCAGCAGACTGTTTTTCCTGCTCCCGGAAGCGGAGCGCAGCGCCTCCGAGAGACGGGAGAGCCCTTCAATTACTCTTCCAGGCCGGCCGGAGTATCCGGATGAGAAAACGGTCTCGATGGAGCCATGATCTATCAGGATGGTGCGGATGGAGTAAAGCAGATCGTAAAGATCGCCGGCATCAGTGAAGCGATGTCTGAACCCTTCGCAGAGATCGCGGATATCGCGGGGCGAAGATCTGACAATGTACTCCGCCGGAGAGTCGCCCATGGGGTCAAGAACGATCCGGACGCTTTTCACTATCTGGGCCGCCCTGCCGTATGCCAGACACGAAGCAACTACAGCGGCAACCTCCCTGTCCGCGAGACTGCCATAACGTCTGACTACGCTGACCGGGTCGGGGTCGACATACTGCGGCCTGTTATAGCAACGGTACATCTCCTCGAAGTGACCTGCGAGAAGATCCAGGCGCTCCCGGCAGAAGTTACCGGTCAAGCCTGTCACGGAGCGATCTCCCAACCCTTTCACCCAGCTGGCGGCACTTCTCGAGATCTTCTTCCTCCGGAACGTACTTGACCCGAACCCCCTCGTCCACAACGGCAACCTTCATATTCTGCAGATCTTCGTTCATGAGCTTTACCGCTTCTCCCCCCCAACCGTAGGAGCCGAAAGAGGCCCCGACTTTGTTCAGGGGCTTCAACCCTCTGGCATAGCAGATCAGATCGGCTATCCGGGGGAGGTATCCATTGTTAAGAGTCGGCGACCCTAGCAGAAAGGCTCCCGAATCAAGAAGTTCGGTCATTACATCGCTGCGGTGCCAGCCCTTGAGATCCGCGGCCTTGACCTCGACACCCTCGGATATCAGACCATCCGCTACAGCGTTGGCCATCCTTGCGGTGCTCCCCCACATTGTGTCATATGCCACGACGGCCTTTGACTTCGTTTTCTGTTCTGCCCATCCGGAATAGGCTTTAATGATATTCCCTGCACCCTTTCTCCAGATGAGACCATGATCGGGAGCGATCATGTCTATCTGGATACCCATCGCCTTTACGTTCACCAGAAGTCTGGTGACCAGTGCTGAATACGGAAGAATTATGTTGGCATAGTACTTCGCAGACTGTCTTATCAGCTCCGACTGGTCTACTTCGTCATCAAAGCGCTCCCCGGTAGCGTAGTGTTGCCCAAAGGCATCGCTGGATATCAGGAGACGGTCCTCTTCAAGGTAGGAGAACATACTGTCGGGCCAGTGAAGCATCTTTGTCTCGATGAACCTGACGGTCTTTTTGCCAAGCGAAAGACTGTCACCTGTCCTGACGACCTGGAAGGGCCAGTCGTGCCTGCCGAAGTGTTCGACAATTGCATCCCTGCATGGCGGTGAGCAGATTATCCTGTCCGGCCTGAACTCCCTGAAAACATCCGGGAGACTCCCCGAGTGGTCCATCTCGGCGTGATTCAGGACCAGATAGTCAAGCTTCCCAGAGGGGAGGACCTTCCGTATTCGGGAGAAAAGTTCCCCCGTCATTGTGCTCTTGACGGTGTCCATAAGGGCCGTTTTCTCATCCATAACGAGAAAAGCGTTGTAGGTGCTCCCCCTCTCGGTGGAGTAACCGTGAAAATCTCTCAGGTCCCAGTCTATGGCCCCGACCCAGTAGATGTCTTTTTTTATCTCGAAAGTGTTCATGCCATCCGCTCCTTTTTCCCTACTTTACCTCGTTCAGGGAGAACGTGGGGGCGTTTTTGGGTGATTTGCCCTTTTTTACCTCGTGATAATAGGCATAGGTCAGCGGTTTGGCGGTCTTGATGATACGCGAGGCGGCAACTTCTCCGAAGAACATTACATGAGTGAATATTTCCACCTCACGGATCACCCTGGCCTCAATTGCGGCAACAGTGTGATCCATTACGAGCGGCGCCCCGGTGACCCCTATTTCATGGGAGCAGGTGCAAAATTTATCCATGTCACGGCCGCACTTGAACCCGAATGTCCCGATAAAGGTCATCGGGGTATCCTCCTCGAGGATGGAAACACTGAAAACGCCCGAATCTCTCACGTATTCCGTGGTGAGGTTGTCCTTGTGAAGGCAGGCAACGATGGATACCGGATCAGATGTCACCTGCATCACGGCGTTAGCGACCTGACCGTTCAGTTTATCCCCCTTTCTTGAACTCACCAGGTAAAGGCCGTAAGAGAGCGAATAGAGCGCCCTTTTGTCTATGTTCGTTTCCATCTGGGGCACCATCCTTTCCTTGTTCCAATGATAATATACCTCTATCGCAGATCTTTCAGGCACTGCAAAAAGACGGGGGAACGGGGATCAACGCCCCGCTCCCCCGAATCAAGGGACGATAGGATCGGTTTACTGGATCATCTGCCGGGATCTGTATCTAATCTTTTCCTCTGCTGCCAAGCTCCTTGTCGATCATGTACAGGCCGTTCTTCGATTCCGAGACCATTTCCAGTTTAGCGACTATTGCGCCGACGGAGGCCTCTTCCTCGACCTGTTCGTTCACGAACCACTGGAGCAGGTTCTGAGTCGCGTAGTCTTTCTCCTTGATCGCGAGGTCGACAAGTGAATGAATGCACTTCGTGATGTGCTGTTCATGCTTTTCCGCATCCTTGAAAGCCTCAAGAGGCGTCTTCCAGCTCTTCTGAGGTTTGGCTATCGGTAGAAGTTCGATCTCTCCGCCCCTCTCAATGATGAAGTGGAAGAACTTCTTCGCGTGAGCCATCTCTTCTTTGGACTGCGCATTCATCCAGGCTCCTGACCCCATCAAATTCTTCGACTGAAAATCGGCCGACATTGAAAGGTAGAGGTAGAAAGAGAACATCTCCTCGTTGATCTGCCTGTTGAGCGCATCCTGCATTTTCTTGCTTATCATATCCCTAGCTCTTCCAGAGTCCGTGTATGTTGCAGTATTCTCTTGCCTTTACAACATTTCCGTCAACCGCAAAAAATGCTTCTGGCGCATCTCCGGGTTTGAGGAACTTCTTGCAGACCTTGCCGTCCACTGTTACCTCTATCCACTCGATAAAATGCTTCTCCTCCATCGGGTGAGGAACGCTCCCTACCTTTACGGAAAGGCCTCCATCCTTCTTTTCGATGACCGGAACGTGCTTCTCTGTAGCAGAGTCCGCCGTTTTTTCCTCCATGAGCGTCATCGGCTGGCCGCAGCAGACCAGCTCGCCGCCACCGACATGAAGAAGTTCCACTATGTTGCCGCAGATTTCACATTTGAAAACATCAAACTGTTTTGCCATGAATAATACACCTCCAGAAATTTTGAAATATTCTGCTTGCACTTGTATTTTAGCACTTTCTCCTTGCGTCCGCCTAATTAAATATCTTTATCTGA
>DFYG01000145.1 GCA_002382605.1 Synergistaceae bacterium UBA4088
AGATTCCATGACCGGGAAAAGCCTTTCAAAAAGGGTATGCAGCGATTCCTCTTCGTTGAAAACCGGGATCACAATTGATACGTCGATCGATGATCTATCCATTGGTTTCTCCTCACCCGCAGATTTCCCGGACTGATCCAATAACGTCCGCCGTGTCGTCATCATTCATGGCCGGGAAAAGGGGCAGAGAGACTATACGATCGCTTACGAGCTCGGCGTTCGGGAAATCTCCCATCCTCCAGCCGTAATTATTTGCGAAGTATGAGAAAAGATGGATAGCCTGGTAGTGCAGGGCTGTCCCAATGTTGTTCTCTCTCATTTTTGCCATGAATTCGTCTCGGGACATTCCCAGCCTGTCTGTTTCGACGAGCGGGGTGAAAATGTGCCAGGAGTGAGTGTCTTTCGGATCCACAGCTGGTGGCAGTGTCAATGTGGACAGACTTCCCAGCTCATGCCGGTAGAGATCGACGATCTCCCGCCGCCTCGCATTGAAGGCCTCCAGGTGCTTCATCTGGTCGCTTCCCATGGCGGCCTGGATGTCCAGCATGTTGTATTTCAGTCCGGGAAAGAGGATGTCGTAGTGCGGGTTCCCCCTGGCAGCGTAACGGTTCCACGCCCCCTTGCTCATACCGTGCTGGCGGAGGATCGATATCTTTTCAGCAGCATCCTCATTGGCGGTACAGACCATTCCGCCCTCGCCTGTCGTGATGTTCTTGGTCGGGTGAAAGCTGAAGACCGCGGCGTGTCTCTCTCCCAGGGGAGCTCCGATGCGTCTTCCCCTGAATGCGGCGCCGAGCGCGTGTGCGGCGTCTTCAATAATGACAAGCCCGTATTTTCGGGCTATTGCTTCGATGGCATCCATGTTGCATGGTCGTCCGGCAAAGTGAACAGGGATGATCGCCCTGGTTTTTGGTGTCACTGCCTTTTCTATCAGGAACGGGTCGATATTCAGGGTGACGGGGTCGATGTCCGCGAGAACAGGTTTTGCCCCGACCCAGACGATCGTGTTCACCGTGGCCGCAAAGGTCATGGGAGTTGTGATCACCTCGTCTCCCGGTCCTATTCCAAAGGCCAGAAGCGCAAGATGCAGCCCTGCTGTGGCGGAGTTTACGGCAAGGGCCCAGGGTGAACCGACGTATTCGCCGAATGACCTCTCGAAACGGATAGCCTTGGGTCCGGTAGTTATCCACCCTGATCTTAATGAATCCACAACGTCTGAAATCGCTTCCTCGCTGATGTCCGGTCTCGCGAAGGGGAGGAAATCATTTCTCATCAGTCGTTCTCATCTCCTTGTTTGTAACGACGATCTTTCCGTTCGCATCGATCAGGACAACAGGGCTTACGCCGGTGTTCTCGAGGAAATCAAGTGATTGTTCCTGGCGCATAACAAGCAGCACCCGGTCATCGGATCTCCAGTATTTTTCTATGAAACCGGGAGTGTCAAGGAACCAGTCTGACTGGTCACCTCGTTTTGAACCGAATTTCAGCTCCCCCACCCAGTCTATCAGAACGATCCTGCGTTTCAGATAGAATGGCAGACCCTGGTCGTACTCCCTGTACTGGGCTACCACGTCTCCCGGAAGGAGATGTTCCCTGATGGATGCCGCGACTTCCCTGGCTGTCATAATATGGTCGTAGAAGCTGAATACGTTCTTGAAGGTGGCAATGTTGAGGAAGGCGAAGATACAGAGGATCAGAACTACATTGCGGGACTGTCCTTTTGCGTAAAAGACCCACGAAAGGAAGGCCAGAAAGACCAGAACCGCAGCGACAGGTGCCACGAAGGGCAAAAGCATTCTGCCGTATCTTTCGTCCAGAAAAGGGTAGGCCGCCAGCGCGATGCCGAAAGGAACCAGGATCATTGTGTTGGATAGCATTCCTGTGAACAGTTCCCTGGACTTTCCCCTGTCCATGAGTTTATCCAGGAATGCCCCGGCCAGGATGGCGAGCGGCGGCATTGCCGGGATGATGTAGGGGATCAGTTTGGATCTGGATATGGAGAAGAAGGTGAATATGATGATGAACCAGAGCAGCAGGAAGAGATTTGCCCTGTCCTGGTGGGTCTTCCTGGATAAAGAGCCGGGCAGGGCTTTCCTGACGGCTCCGAGGATGAACCCGGTCCATGGGATAAAGCCCACTATCAGGATCGGGATGAACCACCACCACGGTTCAAAGCGTCCGTGCATCTTTGTAGTGTAGCGCAGGAGGTGTTCCTGGATGAAAAAGAATTGAAAAAAATCGCGGTTCTCAAGACTCACCAGAACAAACCATGGAGTTCCGATCAGAAAGAAGAGAGCGATGCCCGGGAGGTAAAAGGTGCTGCGGATGACCCCCCACTTGCGGGTCAGGACGATCCACCAGAACGCGACACCAGCCGGCAGGACGACCCCGATAAGACCTTTCGTGAGGGTTGCAAGGGCCATGCCTGCGTAAAAAAGCAGGAAAAACCTGCGATCTTTTCGCTGCCCCATCCAGAAACCTGCCAGGGAAAGCGTAATGAAAAAAGCCAGGGGCATGTCGGTAATGTTTATCTGACCTATGGCAAAATAAACAAGTGATGTTGCCAGAACCCACGCGGATAAAAATGCGGCGCGGGGGCCGTTCATCCTGTTTGCGAGCCAGTAGGTGACCAGAACTCCACCAAGAGCCAGGATCGCGGGCCAGAACCTCGCGGCGAACTCGTTCTGCCCCATAACCTTGAAGGAGAGAGCTGTAAGCCAGTAGTGAAGAACGGGTTTTTCGAAATATGCAACATAATTGAGCCGCGGTGTAAGGTAGTCCCCGCTCTCGATCATCTCCCGCGGGATCTCCGAATAGCGACCCTCGTCGGGATCGAGAAGACCGTGGCTGCCAAGAGCGACAAGGTAGAGGACAGTTGTCAGGACCAGGAGGAAAAAAACATTTTTTTTGTGGGAAGAGAACAAAGGGGTAGCCTCCAGAAAAAATATTGTCTGCCCAAAGAGTATAAATGGATTGAACTTGGATTATTATAACGGTATTGCTCCAATTTTTTCATCGCACTGGGGGTGCGCTTCTTGGACAGACTGGGTATGCTCATGATCCTCGGTTCGGCTCTCTTCAACGCCGCGGCCAGCAGTATGATGAAGACAGGTTTCGGGCATCAGCACGACCTTCTGGAGAGAGGTTTTACTGGCGCGGTCTTCAGGATCGTTACGAATCCCTGGGCTGTCGCCGGGGTCGTCTGCTTCGGTATTTCCTTCATTTTCATGAGCGCC
>DFYG01000088.1 GCA_002382605.1 Synergistaceae bacterium UBA4088
TCGACAAACTCGACGTCGAAAAGGGTATGGACGTTCGCTCCCCGGAAGGCAGGATCCGTGCGCTGAAGCAACCGTGGAGCGTTCTGGCCTATCAGATCGCAGGAGACGACGGTCTCAGATTGATGCATGCATCGGACGAGGCAGAAGAGCGCGATTCAGCGCCGGCGGAGAACATTCTCTCCGAGTTGCTGGAACTGCCGGGAAAGGATGGACTTGGGGCGCTTGTCCTGATAGACGAAGTGCTTATGTATGCCCGCGAAAAAGTTGGGCATGATCCTGCCCGTCTGAACAGCCTGGTGAATTTTTTTCAATACCTTACCCAGGCGGCGGCCAAGGTTGACAGATGCTGTGTCGTGGCCTCGCTGCTGACCAGTGAACCCACGAACGAAGACGAGCTCGGTCGGCGTATCAAAGGTGGGTTGTACGATATTTTCCAGAGACAAAGGGAACCTGTGGTTGAGCCTGTTGAAAAGCAGGATGTAGCCGAGGTGCTTCGCCGCCGTTTCTTCACGACAGAATCCATCAGGGATCGAGAATCTTTCCGTCAGCACGTGCTGGCAGCGATAAAAGGGATAGCTACTGTAGATGAGCAAACGGCCAAACAGGGCCTGGAAGCTGAAGACAGGTTTCTCAAGAGTTTTCCGTTTCATCCGGATCTGACTGAGGTTCTCTATACGAAATGGACGGCACTTGCCCGATTCCAGCGAACCCGCGGGGTGCTCCGGACATTTGCTCTCGCATTGCGGGAAGCCGAGAAGTGGGACACCAGCCCTCTGGTCGGTCCTGCCGTTTTTCTCTCCGCCCCCGGTAAGGATGGTCTGTCCGAGGCTCTTCGAGAGATGGTTGCAGTGGCGGATACCGAGGAATGGGAAGGCAAAAAACAGGCGTGGACCGGAATTCTGGACAATGAATTCAGTCAGGCCCGGCAGATACAGGTAGAATCCGTAGGCCTGAACAATCGGGAGATAGAGCAGGCGGTAGTTGCCACCTTCCTGCATTCGCAGCCCATAGGACAGGATGCCCGCACCCGGGATCTGACCGTGCTCCTGCGGTCTGGACGCCCCGACAGGATCGAGCTTGAAAAAGGATTGGTCAGGTGGGCACAGTCGAGTTATTGGCTTGACGACACCTACGCTGTAGTCTCCGATGGGCAGATTCCCGGCACGTGGCGCCTGGGCAACCGTCCGAACCTTACGCAGATGCATGCGGCGGCTGCCAGGAATATCCCTGACGATATTGTACGCGCGCGTTTGCTGGACGACATTGCCAGAAGCAAGGCTCTTACCGCAAATGCTTCGGCTGCAGGGGTCCGCGTTCACACGCTCCCTAACCGTCCAAAAGATATTGAGGACGATGGTGCGTTTCACTATGCTGTGCTGGGGCCCGATTCCGCATCGGAATCCGGTAAACCGAGCCCGAATGCAATCCGGTTTCTGGACGAGACCACCGGCTCGGATCGTCCCCGTGTTTACAGGAATGCCGTCCTTCTGCTTACCCCGTCCAGGGATGGATTGGAGCTTGCTATGGCAAGCGTCCGGAATTATCTGGCATGGGAAGATGTGCGCAATGAAGTAAAAAAACAACAGAAGGATGGGGATGTTGACCCTGCCCGTGCACAGACCCTTCAGATCTACATAGATAAAGCCAAGGGGCGTATCCCGGAATCCATCAGACAGGCATACTCCACGGTAGTTACCGTCTCGGAGAAGGGGGAAGCCCAGGCATTCAAGATCACGGCTACGGAAGAGCCGCACTTCAATATCATCAAGTCTGACAAGAGATCGCGGATCCAGGATACGGCAATCACCGCCGAAGCGTTGCTCCCGGACGGCCCTTATAACTTGTGGAGGACCGGAGAAACCTTCCGTCGCGTAAAGGACCTGGCTGGGGCATTTGCGCAACTTCCACACCTGCCAAAAATGCTTAAAGCAAGTGCCATTCTGGACACGCTGGTAAATGGTTGCGAACAGGGAATTTTTGTTCTTCGGCTGCCCCGGCCGGATGGCACGTTTCGTTCATGGTGGATGTCACGGCCCGATGATAACGCTCTTAACGACACATCCCTGGAGCTTGTGCTACCAGAGGCCGCAGATCTTACAGATATTCCGTCCTCGCTGCTTGCCCCGGGAAAACTTCCAGGCCTCTGGCCTGGAGAGGAGATCATGGTCAAAGAGACGTATGACTACTTTGGCGGTGAAACCGTGGCTCAGGTTGACCGGGGAGGCTACCAGGAGCCAATGCGGATACCAAAGGCCCCGCAAGAGGTCGTCGAAAGGGCTATCAATGCTGCAGTAGAGGACGGAACGATCTGGCTGTTATCGGAGCCCGCGAGCATCTTCGGTGAACCTGTCCCAGCTGGCGTGCTGAGTCCTGCCGGCAGGCTCTGTCCCCCTCCCGCAGTTATTTCGGCCGCGGAGATCCTTCCGGAGAACCTGCAGGATGCTTGGAAGGAGGGAATTGCCTCTGCGTTGTCTATTGCAACAGCTTTATCCATCAGGGTAGGCAAGACACTTCCATGGAAGACGGTTAAAGATGTCATCAGCGGTGCGCTGCAGGCAAGATTCATCGAACTTGATGCCGGATCGAAAGAGTGGCCGTGCGATTTCCCATCGGCAAAGTTCGTAACCCTCAAGGTTGCCGTCAGGTCAGGAAGGACAGGTACTCCGGGTGGAGAAATTGGCGGAGATGTCGTCGGATACAGGGTTCTGGTTGCAGAGGCCGATCTGGAACCCTCTCAAGTCCAGGACATAGGTGACATTATCCCTAAATTGCTGGAGATCAAAAGCAAAGACAATACACCAATCCGCTTCCAATTGCGCATAGAGATGGGCGACGGAAAAACCTTGCCGTCGGAGGAAACTGCCCAAAAAGTAAATAGCCTTTTAAAAGGAGTAAAGGACGAAATGCAATTGAAATAAGTACTCTTGGTGGTTGGAACTCTGAAAGATAGGTTCTTATTTCAATCCACATACTTGGCAGGGACGACGGGTTCTGACGGTGCCGAATCGTAGAAGCAATTACCTTTAGTGCAAATTGGCAGCAAATTCAAGGGTGTTCTGTTAGTTAATGCAGAATAAATTCCCGCATCCTGTGAGGGTCCATCAAATTTTTTCTTGTAACAGAAAGGAGAACGAATGGACTGGCCAACTGCTTTCTCATCAGTGTTTGCTGGAATCGGTGGAGGTGTCTTTGGATCGTTGTTAACTATATGGGTTCAACACCGTCTGAACATAGCCCGCGATAAACTTGCGGAAGAGCGAATAATTATTCAGAAGAGGCGAGAAGCGTGTTTGGCCGTAGCTGATATCCTAAGCGAGTGGATTAAACCGAATTACATGGATTCGGAAAACAACATCAACCGTTGGCATATTCAGACAACCTATTGGCGCAACATTTTGAGTTTAGACAAGGATTTGATAAAACTTCTTCTTCCACGCCTTGCCAACCTCGATGAATCTCCCGATGTAAATGAGATTATTGTTGAAGCGCGTCGTATCGTGCTCGAACTAAAGGAGAAGGATATTAAGCCCTCCGATCTACCTGCATTCCCGGAACATTATACC
>DFYG01000067.1 GCA_002382605.1 Synergistaceae bacterium UBA4088
AGGATCTATGGAGTGATATTGCCGAGGGGGACAAGTTCCCCCGGTTCGTAAGGATAGGGCTGGCTTTAGTGCTGATCCTGGGCACACTCTGGTCTTTATTTCTGTTCCGCCAGATGCTGGCCACAATGGACGGGAACAGTATCGCTCCCCCGTCGGACAATGCCGCGGTCACCAAGGAGATATCCCAGCTCAACGAGACGGCCGAAGGGTTCAGGAAAGCGGTCCTGGCAAGAGCCGGGAGCACCCAGCTCGCCGTTCTTTCGGCGACCGTAGCCAGGAGGCCCTTCATGCCCTCCGAGGCTCCCGGGGCTCAGGGCGAACTTCTTGAAGATACCTACACCTTTCCGATGATGCTCGTCAAGGCGGTCCTTATCAGGGAGAACGACGCCGCGGCCGTTGTTGACGTTGATGGATACGGAGAAGGGATCATCCTGAAAAAGGGCGGTTCCTTCGGTGAGGGGAAGGGCAGAGTCATTGGTATTACACAAGACAAGGTGGTGATCACATGGTCCGGACAACGAATCGACATTCCGGTAGACAGGCAATAAAATTTTTTGCGATACTGTTCTCATTCGTTGTTCTACTGGCTGCCGGCCCGGCATTGGCCAGCACGGAGCCTGATGCACGGGCGGGCGATCCCGTTGCTTCATCGGTTCCGTCCATCCAGGGGTTGAATATGATCCAGGGGGCGGGGTCACTTGCCGTAATCGAGGTGACCGGCAATCTCCTTCCGGCCCCCGACATTCTCTCCACAGGTGACAACGCGCTTGTCCTGCTGTGGAAGGGGGTCTATCTTCCCTCGTCTTACTGGGAGAAGGCTTTCGTCACCCCTCTCGTCCGCGGGGTCGTCCTGAAGCAGGAACCCGACGGGGTCCACATGACCATAAGATCGACCAGGAGGCTGGTCCTTGGAAAGACCGTCGGCGACCCGCCGACCCCGTCCATGTCCGTTCATCTTACCACCGAGGACTCCCTCTCCCGGATGCCTCTCCCCCCTGCGACTACCGCCAGGACCCCGTCCCCGGGTGACCCGCTTGCCGTGAGAACCCCGATCACGCTGGAGCTTCGTGACACTGACCTTCGGGATGTCTTCCGGATGCTGGGCGGCCTGGTGGACATGAATATCATCGTAGATCCTTCCGTCCCTCCCTTGCCCGTGACCGTGAGCCTGAACCAGGTTCCGATGAACGAGGCCTTCGGATATCTTATGCGGATGTACGATGTTTCCTATGCCATGATGGGCAAGACCATAATCGTGGGCAAGAAGGAGAACATATCACGCACCCTGGGGATGGAGCGAACCAGGTCGTTCCATATCTCCTATGCCGACCTCAAGCAGATATCGACCCTTCTGCAGGGCATATCGGGGGAATCCGCTATCGTGGTGGATGAACGCCTTAGGACCATATATGTTACGGCTTCTGAAGAGTACCTGGATGAGATAGCAAAGATGCTTCAGCGCGTAGACCACCCTGGAAGGCAGGTAATGCTCCAGGCAAGGATCGTCGAGGTAAGCGAAGACGGAACCGACGAGATGGAAAGCCTGATAAACGCCGTTTATGATAGATGGTACTCGACTATCAGCGCGGCTGGCGGCGTCCTGGGGTATTACGATGAAGGCAATGCGCTTGAACCTTATCAAACTGATCCGAACCCGATCTATGATCCAGATGCCGAAGACAGGACGATCAACCTGCCGACGGGGTTAACCTTTCCCGACATGTCCGGAAACGCGCTCAGGTTCTTTGACGCCAGTTTCAGGGTCCTCGTCAAGGAGAACAAGGCCAAGATGCTGGCAAGCCCGTCGGTGGTAACGATCGACGGACAGAAGGCCACCATCAAGCTTATTACCGATATAAAATACGTTTCAGGAAGAGACGAGAACAACCAGCCTGAATACGGGGATCTCGAGGCGGGACCTTTGCTCGAGTTTACGCCCATAGTGGGTCGTTCGGATATGGTTACGATCGAAATGAGCATCAAGGCAGGAGAGGCCAGTCTCACCTTTGATCCTCTTGTAAGGGGTTATATCCCCACGTCAAGCACAAGGGAGGTTCAGACCTCGGTCAGGGTCAGGGACGGGGAACCGTTCGTGGTGGGGGGGCTTTTCAATGAATCCAAGACCACAAACCACTGGAAGATACCCGTGCTGGGAGACATTCCCCTTCTTGGCCAGTTTTTCAAGGGCAAAAATGATGCGGTTTCAAAATCCGAAGTTGTCATGATCGTGGTACCCTATATTCTTGATGTTCCGGATTCCCAGATCACCGGGAGCGAGGTCAGGATCAACTGACCGGAGCCGGCTGTTGCATATATGGAGCCATGGTGGTTGAATGAGTTTCTGTCAATTGCAAGGTGATCGGTTACAGGAGTTTTTATTTCCGGGATCAGTGCCGCAGGAGGGCTTGCTGGATGGGTCAGGTAGTTGATACGAGTAATTTCCATTCTGGAATGAAGATCGTCTGGCAGGAGGGGATCTGGGAGATAATAGACTGCCAGCATCACAAAATGGGTCGTGGGGGCGCGATCGTAAGGACCAAACTCCGGAATGTCGAAAGCGGCTCCATTGTCGAGCAATCCTTCCGTTCGGGAGAGAGGCTCGAGCGTGTGATCTTTGACGACAAGCCTGCCCAGTACCTCTACCAGGACGGCGAGAACTATGTCTTCATGGATATGGAAAACTACGACCAGATCTACATACACAGGGACATTCTCGCTGGAGCCGCATCCTTCCTCAAGGACAATCTCGAGGTCGAACTCGAGATGCACGAAGGAAAGATCATGGGCATCGAAATTCCCAAAAACGTCGAGCTCAGGATCGTCGAGACTTCACCGGGCTTCAAGGGTGATACCGTTTCGGGGAGCGGCAAGCCCGCGACCCTCGAGACAGGCTTTACTCTTTCGGTCCCTATGTTCGTCGAGGTCGACGATGTGATCATAGTAGACACGAGAACAGGCGAGTATCTTGAACGGGCAAAGCGCTGACAGGGGGGATTTTTATGGGAGCAAGGGAAAAGATCGCTTTTCTCAGCGGTCTTCTTGAAGGGCTGAGCCCAGAAGGGGAAGCGGAGAAGAAGATCTACGCGGGGATACTTGATGCTCTTGGCGCGCTGGCAGACGAGATGGATGAGCATGCCGAGATCCTGGACGAACAGCAGGAGTTCATGGATGATCTTTCCGAGTACTGCGAGCAGCTCGAGGAGGACATGGACCGTCTCGAGAGCGAGTTCGGAGACCTGGACGATTATCCCGGCGAGGACGATGACAGCACGTTCGATTCCCGTGAGTGTCCGGAGTGCGGACATGTATTTTTCTTCAGGCCTGATGCCGTGGAAGAAGATGGTGTCCTTCAGTGTCCTGAGTGTGGATTTGTGATCCAGGATCAGTAGGTTGAATTTTCCTGTTTCCTATGTCATGAAATGAGGGAGGGGAGATATCATGGCTACAGCAAAAAAGGATATTGATCTCGAGGGACCGGAAGGCATTTCCAATGAAAAGAGCGATGGAACCGTCAGGATCTCCGAGGATGTCATCGCCCAGATCGCCACTCAGGCCCTGCTGAAGGTCAATGGTGTTCAGCCGGCCAACCCGGGCATCGTGGCGAACCTCAGGATAGGCAAGAAGACGTCCGGCGGAGTGCGCATTACAGTGGAAGAGGGAGAAGTCCCTTCTGTAGTAGTCGATGCGTACATATCGACAAAATACGGACTCCGGATACCTGACATCGCATGGGATGTTCAGGAATCGATCAAAAAAACACTTGAGCAGTTTACAGGCTACAACGTGAAAGGCGTCAATGTTTTCGTCCAGGGCGTGTTCTTCGACCAGGATCAAAGCAAGGAAGCCCCTAAGGACGGGAAAACCTCCAAAAATGTGAGTCCGGACCTTAAGGATTAACACCGGTTCAGAGAGGGCCGGTTCCCCCGGAACCGGCCCTTACTTTTATGGGGTGATGAATATGTTCTATTTCTGGAGTTCGGGAGACAAAGGCGACCTGTGGCTTTCGGGAGAGGGGTTGCGTCAGGCCTTCTCGATAATGAACCCCGAAGCCCCCGTCTGTTCGGAGGTGGTTCTTCTAGGAGAAAAGAACCTGTTGAATGTTACCTTTGTGCTTGAACCGGGGACTCCCCGTAACGTAAAGGAAAGCGCCGAGGAAAGTTTCCTTGAATTTGCCAGGAGCCTGGGTATTGATGAAGTACAGGCAGGATGGGTAAAAGACGAGGCCGGGAAAGAGCCCCTTTCCTCAAAGGGTCTTCTTCAGTCCCCCTTCTTTTGGGGGGGGCTTGCCTGGGTGGCGGTCTCCATCCTGCGTCTGGGCCTTTCCTGGACGCTGGTTGCCACTGCAGCAGCCGCGGCGGCCTTTTTTGTCGCTGCTCTTTTCACGACAAGCCAGGGCATGGAGGTCCGGAGGTGGGTAAAAGATCTGAAAAGAAAATGGGCCGGCCGGAAGGCACGAACAAGGTGAGATCCCTCCTTCCGCAAAAACGGAGAAGATCGAGGGAGATCGCCCTGCAGGTGCTTTACTCCATTGACATTCGTGAAAATATTTCTCCGGAACTGGCCATTGAACTATACCCGTTCGAGTCTGAGGACGATGAGGTCAGGGAGTATTCCGGGAGGCTGGTAAAGGGCGTCTCGGAGAACCTGAACGAGATCGATGCCCTGGTGAGAAAGAACATTACAGGGTGGAGACCTGAACGGATGGTCATTGTCGACCGGGTTGCCATCAGGCTGGCTCTTTATGAAAGCGTCGTTGCGGAGATGATCCCCGTACCGGTGGCCATCTCCGAGGCTGTCGAACTTGCGAAACGGTTCGGAACAGCTGAATCCGGAAAATTCGTCAACGGAGTTCTGGGCAAGATAGTCCGTGCCCTGGGTTATGACGACAGCGGGGAGAGACCTCATGCCGGGGATCATAACTGTTGACGAACTGACCGGTTACATTTCCCTCCTTTTTGACGGGAACGAACTTCTTTCCGCCCTTCACGTCCGTGGAAGCCTTGTGGATTTCAAACGCCATTCGAGCGGTCATGTTTATTTTTCAATATCGGGTAAAAAATCCAGGGTCTCCTGCGTCCTTTTCAGATCGGACGCGGAGAAGATCCCCCAGTGGCCCCGGGATGGGGATGAGGTTCTGGTCGAGGGAAGAGCCGGAGTATACGGCCCAAGGGGCTCCTACCAGATCTACGCCAGGCACCTTCGCCCTCTTGGCGAGAGTGCCCAGGCCCGCGCTAAAAAGGAACTGCTTCAGAGGCTTTCCGGTGAAGGCCTTTTCGACCCCTCGGTAAAGAGGAAGTTGCCGGCCTTCCCAGCGAAGGTCGCCGTTGTGACATCGCCGACCGGGGCAGCCGTGTGCGATGTCGTCAAGGTCTCTCTGGGAAGATTTCCGCAGTGCAGGCTCGTTGTTGTGCCTGTAATGGTCCAGGGGGCCGGGTCTGCCGGGGATGTCGTCCGCGGTCTTGAAAGGGCAGGTGGAATTCCCGGGATCGAAGCCGTGATGCTGGTTCGTGGAGGAGGCAGCCGGGAAGATCTCAACCCTTTCGACGAGGAAGAGGTCGTAAGGGCTGTCCGGAAATGCCCCGTTCCGGTTATCACAGGTCTTGGCCACCAGGTTGACAGAACCCTTTCCGATCTTGCCTCCGACGTCGATGCGCCTACCCCCTCGGCCGCGGCGGAGATCCTTTTCCCCAGTCGATCCGAAATAATCCGGGGACTGGACTCAACCCGAGATCGCATGGCCAGAATAGTATCCGCGTCTGTAGTTGACGGCAGGTCTGCATTGGATAATTACCGAAACGCCCTGGGAAGGGCATTTGAGCGTTCCGGCGTCAGGCCCGCAGGGGATCTGCTGGCAAGACTGGCTGAGAGGATGTACCAGGCCGTCTGCAGGGAGACGGCACTTTCTGTCTCCTCGCTTGAAAGTGCGGCATCCTCGCTTGATGCACTCTCCCCGCTCAAGGTTCTTTCAAGAGGTTTCGCCTCATGCTCAACTCCAGCGGGAGACCTGGTATCGCGGGTTTCGGAAGTTTCACCGGGTGATGATCTCGTGGTGAGATTCAGGGACGGCAGCCTGCTCGCCGGGATCATTGAAGTCAGACCAGATTGATCTTTTTTGCAGGGAGGCCGGATCATGGTTCCTGAAACTCTCAAATGGGATCCCTCGGATGAAAGCCTGCTTCTTCTTGACCAGAGGTTGTTGCCGTCGGAGGTCCGGTATGTGAGGTGCAGGAAATATCTCGAGGTCGCCGTTTGCATAGAGAATATGACGGTCAGGGGAGCACCTGCTATCGGGATAGCCGCGGCTTACGGGCTTGCCCTTGCTTCCGTCGGGGGGATGGATGGCGTAAGAAAGGCCGCCTTGCGTCTTGCCTCCACGAGACCTACGGCCGTAAATCTTTTCTGGGCGATAGAAAGGATGACGCGCATTGCCGAAGAAGCCGGCGAAACAGCAGATATCAGATCGTTGCTTCTTGAGGAGGCCGACCTTATCCTGAAGGAGGACATTGATTCCAACCTTGCCATCGGCAGGAACGGCCAGGGACTTCTGCAGGACCGGTGCCGTGTTTTAAGTCACTGCAATGCCGGCTCTCTTGCCACCGGAGGATATGGGACCGCCCTCGGAGTTATAAGGTCAGCCCGTGAGAACGGAAAGCATGTCACGGTTTTTCTCGATGAGACCAGGCCCGTATTCCAGGGATCGCGCCTTTNNATGGACGGTTTTGATGTAACCGTGATCTGTGAAGGAATGGCTGCCTGGCTCATGAGATCAAGAGGCATCGACGCCGTGATAGTGGGAGCGGACCGGATAGCGGCCAACGGCGATTTTGCCAACAAGATCGGAACCTACGGTCTCGCGATCGTTGCCAGGGAACACGGTGTTCCGTTCTACGTTGCAGCGCCCTTGAGCTCGATCGACTCATCGCTGCTGTCCGGGGAAGATATTTGCATTGAAGAGCGTTCCGGGGAAGAGATCCGCGCTCTTCCCGGCGGGATGAGGATACCGGACGGGGTCAAGGTCTGGAACCCGGCGTTTGACGTAACCCCGGGGCATCTTGTTTCAGCCCACATAACCGAAAAGGGCGTTTTTCGCGCCCCCTACTCTTTCTGAAAGAGAATAAAAACCACTTTGTCCGACAGGAGGCCGCATTTTGACCAGATCAAGGATCGCCGACCCGGCAATTTTCCCCGAGGGCCTGAAGAAAATCACCTGGGCCTGGCAGAGAATGCCCGTACTCGCCGCACTTGAGGATAAATATCTCGAAGAACAGCCGCTTTCAGGGATCTCCGTCGGTGCCTGCCTTCATCTTGAGGCCAAAACAGCCTGTCTGCTTCTGACGCTTAAAAAGCTCGGTGCAAAAGTTGCTGTTGCCGGGAGCAATCCACTTTCAACCCAGGATGACGTCTGTGCCGCGCTTGTTAATGAAGGCGTCAGTGTATTCAGCCGCAGAGGCATGTCTTCCCGGGAGTATTCGGACAACCTCAGATCCGTCCTCGACGGAAAGCCCCGGGTGATCATCGACGACGGCGCGGATCTGGTTGTCCTTGTCCACGAAGAGAGGGCCGAACTTATCCCGGGCATTCTGGGAGGCTCCGAGGAGACGACAACCGGAGTAAAGAGGCTGAAGGCCATGGAACGTGAGGGGATACTCGCCTTCCCGATGATCTCCGTCAACGATGCCCGAAGCAAGTACCTTTTCGACAACCGTTATGGAACGGGCCAATCTGTTCTTGATGGATTGATGAGAGCCACCAACGTCATAATTGCCGGAAAAGTCTGCGTTATTGTTGGCTACGGCTGGTGCGGACGCGGCGTTGCCATGAGGGCGAAAGGGCTGGGGGCGAGAGTCGCCGTAGTGGAGGTAGATCCTCATCGGGCCTATGAAGCGCTCATGGATGGGTGCGATGTAATGAACATGGACCAGGCCGCGGAGATAGGGGATATATTCCTTACGTTGACCGGGAACCTGAAAGTCATAAGAGAAGAACACTTCCTGGCGATGAAGGATGGAGCGATCATGGGCAATGCGGGGCATTTCGATGTCGAGATCGACAAAAAGGGTCTTGAGTCGATCTCGACGGATGTTATAGACGTCAGGGAAAACGTAAGGACGTACCTTCTGAAAGACGGAAGACGCCTGAACCTTGTCGCTGACGGACGACTTGTAAATCTCGCGGCTGGTGACGGACATCCCATAGAGATCATGGATCTGAGTTTTGCCCTCCAGCTTGAATCAGCGGTCTTCATAAGAAAAAACTCCTTGAAACCCGGCGTCTATGATGTCCCGGAAGAGATCGACAGCTCCGTCATCAGTATGGGACTGTCGGCTCGAGGAATTGTCCTTGAAAAACTGACGCCCTGGCAGGAACGATATCTCCTTGAGTGGAGGGAGTAGCGGGGGAAGAAGAGTCGCGCCTGTTTCCGGCTTCTTCGACACTTTCCCAAAGGAGGCGCTGGTATGCCGGTTTTGCTGAAAAACATGGTCTACATTGACGCGGAGATGGTCAGAGCCGCGAGAGGGGACATTCTTGTCGAAAACGGAAGAATATCCTCGATAGGATCGTTGGGAAAAATAGAGAGGGAAGAGCTCGAGACGATCGACGGCAAGGGCAGTACACTGGTAATGCCGGGTTTCGTCAACGGCCACACCCATGCTGCCATGGTGCTCCTGAGAGGGCTCGGAGAGGAACTACCACTCCGGAAGTGGCTGGAAGAGAGGATATGGCCCGTTGAGGCCGCCCTGAGACCTGAACACGTATACTGGGGTACCAGGGGGGCTATCCTCGAAATGGCCTCGTCGGGTACGACCTGTTTCGCGGACATGTATTTCGAGATGGACCAGGTTGCTTCCGCCGCGGGCCATTCAGGCATCAGATGCTGCATTTCCCGTGGCATCACCGGTGATGATCCGAAAAAGATCGAAGAAGGGATCGATCTTTTCAGGATGTGGGACGGGAAGGGTAATGTCAGGGTCCAGTTAGGTCCTCACGCACCCTATACTGTCCCCCT
>DFYG01000022.1 GCA_002382605.1 Synergistaceae bacterium UBA4088
GAGAGGATAGTGTGCGGGGTAACAGTACGACAAGCGGAAAGCCAGTTCGCAAGAGGCAGCCGGCAGGGATTCATCAAGGCGTGCGACAGGTTCTGCGCAACCATCCTGTTCCTGTCGGGGAACAACCGGCTCAACTTTCTTTTCGAAGGGCTTAAGGACCATGCCTTCGGGCAACTCTCGCGGCTGTGTGATCTCCAACAACACGCTCTTCTCGATGACCAAAGGGCGTTGATCGACCTCATGGAGGAGAGGCAGGCGGCCAGGGCGGAAAAACTGGCCCGAGGTATCCTTTCCAGAAGTGACAGCGGATCCGAAGAGAGCAGAAATCTATCCAGGCGCCCGGGGCTCGGGCGTCGCGGACTCATGCCCGTCAGATGAACCTCCCCGAGGGGCGTTGGCAGGTGGACCCCTCCTCCCGGTTTCCTCAGGTCTTATGGACCTGCCGCGAGAACGGGGGAATGGGTGGGTTGCTGTCCGGCGGGGTCAATATATCCACTTGTGCTTCACGTTCCTGACGCTTACGGCGAATAATCCGACGGCGAAGGCAAGAAGGATGAGAAAGTTGATCGGCACACCGAGGTGGCCGTTCTGGCTGATGGAGGACTTAAGGATGTCGGCCCCATAGGTGAGGGGAAACATATAGGAAATGGGTTGCAGGAAGATGGGGAGTGACTCCACGGGAATGAAGAGGCCGCAGAGAAAGATCATAGGGAAGCGGAAGAAATTGGAAAAGGTCTGGGCCTCGAAGATCTCCTTGACTGATACGGCGATGAAGAGGCCGAGGAGAGTCGAGGTCACTGCGATCAGGAAGATGGCACCAAGCGCGGGGAGCCAGTCGATGCCGGACAGGTCGGTCAGGAAGGCCGCAAAGAGAACCGGCACGAAGGCGTTAATCAGGCCGAAAACGATGGCGCCGCTCGTTTTGGCAAGCATAAGCAGATTCAGGTCGAGAGGCGCCAGCAGGAGCCTCTCGAAGGAACGGCTTCTTCTCTCGAAGGTCAGGGTGACCGACAGCATTGAGGTCGTTCCGAAGAGGACGGACAGGCTCATCACGCCGGGAAGAAGCTCCCGCACGTCCACGGCCGTTGGCGACTTGAGGAGGAACATCAGGGTCCATGCCACGGGGAAGATGATACCCCAGCTGATGTTCGGCGGTTTCAGGTAGTAGTTCCTCATGTCCTTCATGAGGATGTTCCAGAAAGCGATCCACGACCTCATTGCTTTCCCTTACCCTCCTTTTCCTGTTTCATCTTTTCGAGGGCGATGCCCGTAATCTTTACGAAGACCTCTTCGAGCGAGGGGCGCATGATCCGCGCTTCGTAGACCGTGACGCCCTTTTGCTCGAAGAACCGCATGAGAGGTGTCAGGTTCAGGGGGAGGGCAGAGCGGAGGCGGATAGCGTCGGTTCCGGACGCTTCTACGACGACATGAGGAAAGCTTTCCCGGAGGGCGGGCTCCAGCTCGGCGCCACCATTCGCAAAGGCAAGTTGCACGACATTCTCCTGTTGGACCTCGCGCATCAGCTCGTCCAGCTGCCCGATCCGGACAATCGTACCGCCCACGATGAAGGCGACCCTGTTGCACAGCCGCTCGGCTTCCTCTATGTAGTGCGTTGTGAGAAAAATGGTCGTTCCCTTTCGGTTGAGAGTCCGTATCAATTCCCGTATTTGCCGTGCGCTGGCCACGTCGATGCCGGTTGTCGGCTCGTCCAGAAAAAGGATCTTCGGGTCATGAATGATGGCGGCGGCAATGGTGAGCTTCCGTTTCATGCCCTTTGAGTAGGCCCCGAAAGGCTTCTTGCCCGCCTCTGCGAGGCCGAATTGCCGGAGCAGTTCTCCTGCCTTCTTTTCCCGTTCCTCTTTCCCTATGCCGTAAAGGGCTGCGCAGAAAGACAGGTTTTCCAGCCCATCCATCTCCTCATAGAGGTTGCTCTCGTCGGGTACGATGCCCATGACAGGCTGGGCCTTCTTGATCTCTGTGGCGCAATCGAACCCGGCGATCCGGGCAGAACCTGACGTGGGGCGGGCCAACCCGGTCAGCAGATTGATCGTGGTTGTCTTGCCCGCTCCGTTTGGGCCGAGGAACCCGAAAATCTCCCCGTCGCGAACGGAGAATGAGATATGGTCAGCGGCCGCCAAATCTCCGTATCTCTTTGTCAGTTGGTTGACTTCCACACTATCCATGTTCTGCTATTCCTTCGCGCCTTCTTCGGGGTTTCCTTTCAACCTCTGTGGATACTGGTAGATACATTCGCACATTTTTACCCCGTTCTTTCGGCAATCGGATTTTTTGTTGGGGTGATTGGTACACGCCCCGTCGGGGCAGCGCGCCAGGCCGGTCAAACCTGTAAGGGCCTCGGCCAGCTTGTTCAGTCTGTTCCGTTCCACTGAGTAGTGGGTCCAGTACCCCCGTTTCTCTCCCTTTACCAATCCAGCTTCCCGGAGCTGTTTCAAATGTTGGGACACGGCCGCTTCCGATATCCCAAGGCGTTTGGCCAGGGCACCGACGCACAGATCATGGGTTAACAAAAGGCTCAATAGCCCGAAACGGGTGGTATCCGATAACACTTTGAAGATCTGCACGAGTTCGATTGTTGTCGTGGGTTGGTCGATCACAGGGCTACCATTTAAGACATTACTTAATTGGATTATAGATGGCTTAAATAGTGTTGTCAATGATTATCGCTCCCCTCTGCGTGCTCGCCCGATGAGCGTTGCATATTATCCGCGCCCCAAATCCAGTCTTTTCATGAACCCTTCCGTTGCGTCGCTTTGCCGGACGCACCCACAACATCACTTGTCCGGGGTTTGCGGTGTTTCCGGTGTAGCCGGTGAAACCCCTTCAGCGGGTGTCTGACTGCATTCGACTTGCCGATAATTTCTGTGATATACGTATTGAAACAGAAAGAGGAGACAGATATTCATGGATTTTACGTACTATGGCGATTTGCTGGGTATTTCCGGTTATTACAGACTCAATCCCAGCGTGGCGAAGGATAAATTGAACCTGTTTTACGATATTACCTTTGAAAGCCTCTCAGGATATTGTCGACAAAACGAGAATACCACTGTCGCGATGTTTAGCGATAGCCTGCTGTTTTACGGCAATGACATCGGTAATGCTCTGGAACAGCTGCATTCCGTCTATGTCAAGTTGCTCCACCAAGGGTTGCTTCTAAGGGGTGCCGTCGTAAAGGGCAAGCTCCAGTTCGAACCTCGCCTTACCCTTGAGAACTATGAAAAGAGACTGCCGCAAGATGACACCCTGGCAAGAGCAATGGGGTTGGAGAGTACGAAGAAAGGTGCGAGGCTATTGATAGAGAACCAACTCGCGGCCGAGTTGCTCGATCAGTACCCGGAATGGCTTACGCAAGAAGGTTACGTCATGAGTTTCAGCAACATGCACTATACAAACGTCCCGGACAGGAGTGTGCTGCGCAGGATATCACCAACCCCGGAACAAGACACATACGAGTATCTGTACTTCTGGATTGACCCTGGTCTCAAGGCATATCTGGGTCTGGACCGGGAAGTCAGGGTCAGGGATCTGGAAGTGCTGAAATCGATGACAAGCGAGTCCATCAGTGCTCATTATAGGGAAACAATCGAACTATTGAAGCGATGCAAAACGCGTCAAAAAGTCACTGAGGAAAGATTGAATTGCAGATCATCAATTTAGGAAGATAATGCCGCCCCGATAAACCACCTGGTCTTTACCATCAGCTTTCCTCCTGGCTAATGTCACAAATCCTGACCCAGTCGATCCGCGGCGACCCCTTGCGGATGTTCATCGCTTTCTGTCGGAAACAGTCAGTGGCCGTGCAGGCAAAACCCTGCATTAACCGACCACGATATGTAGGGGAAAACCTGCGATTCGATCCATGTCAATAGAGGCATAATGTCAATTGTGTATTAAGTTCCGATAGATAGCGTGCCGCATCCTTAAGGCATGCCGATTGCTTGCTATGTTGACACTCGGGATATTGCCGAATTGAAGATTATTGCCATCAAAAGGATTAGATTTATGCGCAAGCTTATTGCAGGAATTGGAACATTTCTTTTACTCATGGCGGTCTTTGCAGTACATAGCCAGGCGGCCATGAAAACACTATCGGTTCCGACAGTGGACCAGGACTGGATGGCGGCGACGACCGGTTATAATTACAACTGTGGTCCCGTCAGTGCCACCGAGGTTATGGCATACTGGACACTCCAAGGATTTCCCAATCTCATGTCCGCGCCGCCCACGGGGCAAATTCCGGACAGATCAGCGCAAATAGTCAGCCTGTTCCGCAACATGGTCACATACACGACATATGATGACAGCGGATATATATATGCCGAAGCCGAACCGCAACTGGCTGCGGAACTAAGATCGTACCTGACCCTGAAGGGATATGGCGGGACCGTCGAACTGGCAGGGTACGGCAAGGTCACATTTGCCAGGCTAAAAAGCGAGATCGATGCGGGAAGGCCGGTCATGCTCCTTGTGCATGCCTGGGATCATTGGGTGGTTGTCAAGGGATATGATGACGCGGCACAGCAGTTGCGGGTCCTCTGGGGCCATGATACCAATAATAATCTGGTCTTTGAAAGGACTGTCAGCTTCAGCAGTATAAATGCCGCCGATACTAATCCTGGCACCGGCACCAACGCTGTATATATTCGAGTCGGCAGCAGCAGCGAATGTACATATAC
>DFYG01000109.1 GCA_002382605.1 Synergistaceae bacterium UBA4088
AGTAGATCGAGGCGCCGCTCTCGTTTACGAGTATCACCGGAGGATCTCCGGGCAGAGAAAGTCCTTTGAGAAATGCCTCCGTCTCCCTGCCGGCGGTCCCGTTGCCCACTGCCACCGCATCGACAGGGTTACGGTCAAGAATGCCGCGCACCTTGCGCCCGGCCTCATCTTCCGCTTTTTTTCCTGAAAACGGGTATATTACATCTTCCATGACAAGACGCCCCTGTCCGTTCAGGACAACTATCTTGCACCCTGTTCGTATGCCGGGATCGACAGCCATGACTGAGGAGTGCCCAAGGGGAGGAGCCATTAGGACCTCCCGGGCATTGGCCGCGAATACCCTTATGGCTTCCCTGTCGGCCTTCATCTTGAGAGCGTTCTTAAGTTCAGTCTCCATGGAGGGGGCGACAAGGCGTGAGTAGCCGTCACGGATGGCTTTCCGAACCTCCTCCGAAGCGGGGTTCTCCGCTTTTATGAATATCTTCTCCATCTCCCTGATCGCCAGCTCTGCGGGAGGCTGTGCGGAAACCGAAAGGATCCCTTCCTTCTCGCCCCTGAAAACGGCGAGTATCCTGTGAGATGGGGCGGATCTTGCAGGTTCCTCAAGGCTGAAGTAGTCGCGGTATTTTGAATCCTTATCATCTTTGCCCCTGATCACCTTCGATGTGAGTCTTCCATTGCGGGCAAATATGAACCTGAGCGAACTTCTCGTCCGTTTGTCCTCGCTGACCGACTCGGCCACGATGTCCCTTGCTCCTGAAAGGGCCTCCTCCGCGTCCGGAACACCCTTCTCCTCGTCGATGAAGCATGCGGCCGCGATCAGGGGATCGACTGGCAGACATTCCCCCGATGCCGACCTCATCAGGGCACGGGCGAGACCCTCCAGGCCCTTTTCAATTGCGATGGTCGCCCTTGTCCTGCGCTTCGGACGATAGGGGAGATAGATGTCCTCAAGTGCGGTCATGTTTTGCGCCGAAAGGACTGCCGTTTCCAGATCTTCATCCAGGAGGTTGCGCTCCTTTAGAGACCTGAGAACAGCCGCCTTCCTCTTGTCAAGCTCTTCCAGCTGGGAAATCCTGTCGCGAATCGAGAGTATTGCAACTTCGTCCAGGGATCCTGTCGCTTCCTTACGGTAGCGGGCAATGAATGGGACGCTGCTCCCCTGTTCAAAAAGTTCTGCGGTCTTTTGTACCTGTTCCTCTCCAACCTTGAGTTCCGCAGCGATCAACCTGGTGTGCCTGACATCTACCATGACAGAGCCTCACGCCATCAGGACCGGATCCATATCGCGGAACACGCTTTCGGGCATGTTCCTAATCCTCCACTGACGCCTTGATTATTGTTACCGGTTCGACAGGAACGTCCTGATGACCACCCCGGTCGCAGGTCATGACGGTTTTGATGGCGTCCACGACATCAAATCCCCCGGAGACTTTGCCAAAGACCGCGTATCCCCAGCCCCTGAGGTTGGGCGCGGTATGGTTCAAAAAGATGTTGTCCTTGACGTTGATGAAGAACTGCGCGGTTGCGGAGTGAGGATCCTGGGTCCTGGCCATCGCTATTGTGTAGGACTCGTTTTTGAGGCCGTTCGCGGCTTCGTTCTCTATCGGGTCACCCACGGGTTTCTGACACATCGATACATCAAAACCCCCACCCTGGATCATGAATCCGTCGATCACGCGGTGGAATATCGTCCCGTCGTAGTGACCCTGATCTACGTAACTCAAAAAATTCTCAACCGTTTTCGGTGCCCTGTCGGCGTCCAGTTCAATGAGAATATCGCCCTTGCTGGTCTTTAGCCTGATCATGAAATAACCTCCCGGTCGTCTTGATAGGTTGCCACCGGTCCCCGTCCGGATACCCGCGGCTGACGGCTAATAATTATAACAGAGAAGAAATTCACTCGTGACAGAATAATATATTCATTGTATTATCTTTATTAATTCTTTGATCAGGTTAGAGGAAGGAGTTTCACCGATGCGGCCAGCTAAAATGGATTTCCCGGTTCGAAAGGGTTTCACTCTTGTCGAACTCCTTATCGTCACAGTGATAATCGGAATTCTCGCGGGAAGCCTGCTGCTTGTCTTCGGCAGCGCAAGAAACCGGTCGACCTCTACCCGTGTGATCTCCGATCTGATGACGCTGAAGAGGGTTTCCTCCATGTTCTATTACGACACAGGGCGATGGCCGGGAGAGGCAGACTACGGAGCACTCCGGTATTACATTGACAGGGATGCCCTTGATGAAACAAAAACTTACCGGATCCGCAACCTGGTCGGTCCGGACCGAGTATTCGTGGCTGCCCTGGTCAGCGACGGGAACGGGATCTCCCTTGGGGTCAGAAAATCTCTGGAAAGAGAAGCCTCAACATACAACCTTGTCAACGAGGTCGGGACACCCTACACAAGCGGGAACGATATCGTGATGGTGCTGCTCAGGATCCTGGAGCCTTAGCGGCTGGAACAACACTGACAAGACTCAAGAATATGACAGAGAAGCAGAGAGGTATTCGGGGATGTGATCTGGCGTATCGATCAGCATCACATGGTCTGTCGGGAAAACCCTCCAACTCTACTCCCTTATCTTCATCCGGTCTGAAGATCGTCCCATAAACCCCTGCTCTTACTCAAGATGCCGATTATCAGCCTGCGAAGAGAGTTCGTGATCGAGCGTGTAGCCTATGACCGTCCTTATCACCACGATAGCTCCCAGTATCGCACCTCGTATACTCCGGGCTTAAGAACGGTGTTTATGATATCCGCCGCGATGAGGAACTCAAGCCCAAGAAGAAGGTAACTGCCGAAGCTGTGACGCAGGCTCTCTCTCTTCAGTTTGAGGGCTTTTCCGGAAAGAAGATCCCTTTCGCTGCGCAGGAGACGAAAGACAGCCAGAGCACACCCCCAGAGGATCACCATGATCCCAATCACGCTGACCGCATCTGCAAGAAATGAAAAGACCGAAAGATCCATCCAGGCCGACCTCCCCTGTTTTTGGCTACCGTCCCGGAGAACGATCCACAATAACGATATTTTCCTGCTATTTCGCTACGGAGCCGTTGATCTCCATACAGACGTTCTCTCCCTTGATCCAGAACGTGGTCTTCCCGTCTGTATACCTCGCCCCGGAAGCGGAAACTGCCTGCGGGAGTTCAAGGGGGCCCTCAGGGAGGTAAAGGATAGCAGCGCCTTCGACGAAACGAACATCGAACCTCAGTCCGAAGAAGTCGTAGGTATAGAGTGGATCTTTCTGGCTAACCGCCGAGCTTGCGGTTCCTGCGAAGAAAAACGTCAAGAGAAACAGGATGATCATCAGCATACATGTAGACCTCCGCATCCCGATCCGTCCTCTCTGTTGCAGAATGTCTTTATTGAACCCTGGAGTGCGCATGCGCAATGTTATTCCTGTGAAATGTTTCCGGCTATTCTCTCGAGGATCTCAATAAACCTTCCCACCTCTGCTGTACTTTTGAGACTGTAGTCAGCGAATGTAGCCTGGGGCGGCTCGGTCTCCGTAACGATGATCCCCGCGCCCCGACCGTTTACCACCCTGAATGTATCTTCGTCCGTTACATCATCGCCTATTGAAATGGTGAAGGAGTTCTGCGGACTCATTCCCGCAGCTTCCAGAAGCCACAGAAGCGCTCTTCCCTTGTTCCACTTCTTCCGGGGCAGTATCTCAATGGCTTTCTTGTCGGGTCTCGCAACAAGACCCTTAAGGCCTTTGACAACACCGTCCACAGCATCTTTCAGATCCGGCACGAGACTCTCATCAACAAGCCTGTAGTGGACCGAGATGGAGAACCGCTTCCTCTGCAGTACGGCCCCGGGTGCCTTTTTGATCAATACCGCAAGGGACTCCCCGGCGCTGTCGAGCGCAGGGAGAANNGATCGCAGGGAGAAATTCCTTCCCGACCTCGAAGAACAATCCGCTTCCCGACGGACCGACGATCTCGAATCCGTGGCTTCCTGAGTAAAAAAGCTCTTCAAGGCCTACCCTTTCCCTGATATCACCAAGATCCCTCCCGGTGATTATCGCCACACGGCAGCGCATTGCAAGATTTTTCAGCCTCTTTTTCATCTCGGCGGAGATCTCAACGGCTTCGGGGTCATCCTTGATCGGAGCAATCGTTCCGTCGAAATCCAGCGCGACGAACAGCTCTTTTCCGCAGGCTTCCGCCTCGATCTCCTCAAGCCTTGAAAGCGCGCGGGGGATCTCAGCGAGGCCTTTCCTTCTCTGTGGTTTTTTCATCGATCTGTTCTCAAGCCTCCCTTGAAAGATCCGGCCGGGGTTTGCTGCGCTTGTGCCTGTACATTTCCTCGTCGGCCGCGCGGATCAGTATATCAATGTCGAAAAGATCCCCTCCCGGAGCTGCAACGGCAATGCCAACGCTGAGGTCTATCCCCAATTCAGGCTCCTCTTCATTACACTTCATGAAACACTCCTCGATCCTCCTCCGCACGAGGACGGCTCCTCCGGGATCAGCCTTCGCCAGAATGACGAACTCGTCTCCTCCAAACCGGCATGGGATATCCGATTCCCTGCTGCAACGGACAAGGAGTTCGGCAAATTTCTTAAGAACGCGGTCTCCCTCGGCGTGTCCGAATTTGTCGTTAACCGACTTGAAGTTGTCTATATCCATCATCAGCAGACCAACGCTNNCATCCCGCCGGGCAAGCGCAAAAAAGCGATCCGCGGCCTCCACAAATCCCAGGCGGTTGTAAAGCCCGGTGAGCGGGTCCCTCATGGAGGCCTCCTGCAGCCTGTGGAATATCTCAGTGTAGGGATCATCCATTCCCCTGATGACCACTCCATGATAGATGAAGACAAAGGAGAGGATCTTCAGGATATGCCCAAGTCCGTTCATGACGCCGTAAACATCAGTGTAGAGGGTGAACGCCATCTCCGAGAGGATGGTCGTGCCCATCGCCAGCATCAGGCTCAGGTATGTGACCCTGCCGAGGCTCTCTCTTATCTGCCTGACATGGAGCATGGCCGTTAGCAGGATAGCCGAAATGAAGTATTCACTGACTATTTTGAAGAGCGTCAATCCGGAACCGGCGATAAAGCAGTCCGGGAAGATCGAGGTTCTCATTATCACGAATAGTACTGCAGAAGCGATACCGAGAAATCCCCAGAACTGGACTCTTCGGGATATTCTTTCGGCCAGCCATGGAGCCATAAGCAGCGCAAGGGCCTGCAGGTAACGCGCGGCTATCCAGAGCTGCGTGGCAGTGTTGGGGTCATTGGATGGGAAAACCCCCATGCCCCTGTAGGCAAGAGTATGGAAAAAATCCAAAAGAGCCACTGCCAGGTAGGCATGCCCCAGGAATAGAAGCAGCGAGTTCTTTGAAAACTTGAAGGTCTTTGTTGCAAGAACGAATATCAGGCATGCCACTGCGATGGAAAAACCCTCGGCGGCAACATGAAAGAGAAGGTAGTTGTAACGGGAGACCACCCACAGAAGCACAAAACCCGCCGA
>DFYG01000149.1 GCA_002382605.1 Synergistaceae bacterium UBA4088
ATGTGGATAGATGTGAGCCACCTCAACGACGAAGGATTCGCCGATGTTATGGATATTGTGAAAGGCCCGGTCATTGCCTCGCATTCCAACTGCCGCAAACTCGTCCCCTCGCCGCGCAACCTGACCGATGAACAGATCACGGTCCTTGCGCGCAAGGGCGGCGTTATCGGCATGAACTCCTGCAGCGCCTTCGTCGGCGCAGGCCCGGGGCCTTTCGGGGCCGGCGATCTGGCCGACCACGTAGACCACATCGTAAAGCTTGCCGGGATAGAGCATGTGGGGCTGGGACTGGATTTTTGCGACGGTTTCACCAGGCAGCCCGGCATGACAGACCTGCTTCCGTCGAACGACGTGATAAAAGGCCATGGCCGCATCGTTGAACTTACGGAGCAACTGCTCAGGCGCGGCTACAATGAGGAGCACCTTCGCCTCGTCCTCGGTGGCAATTTCATGAGGGTTGTCAGGGGATTGAAACCCTGAACACCTTGATCCGTTTCGGGAAACGCAAAAGAAGCAAACAACAGCCGGAGGGAATTCATGTAAAAAAAGTAATCACGAAAGTGATGCTATAATAAGTCCGCTTCTTCATGGCAGCAGGATAAGCTGATGATCGAAGCTGAAGAGGAGTCCGATATGAACAATGAGTGCGGATCTGCTTCCGGCTTTTCAATAGAAAATTCAGACCCCTCAGCGTCTCCCCTCGAGGGTTTCGACCTCTCCGGGCTTGAGCTCCCGGATGTGCTGGATTCTGAAAAGATACAGTTAATGATGGATGCATTCTCCAAGATAGCCGCCCTCCCGATGTCTCTTGTAGATACCAGCGGGAGAGTGCTGGTGGGCACAGGCTGGCAGGATATATGCACCGGCTTCCACAGGGTACACCCCGAGACATGCGCAAAATGCATCGAGAGCGATACGAGGCTTACCGAAGGGATCGAGCCCGGAAAATTCACTCTCTACAAGTGCAAAAACGGTATGTGGGTCATCGCCGCCCCGATAATGGTGATGGACAAGAAGCTCGGGAATATCTTCATGGGACAGTTCTTCTTCGAAGACGAGGAGATAGACTTGGGCTTCTTCAGGGAGCAGGCCCACCGATACGGGTTTGACGTGGAGAAGTACATGGAAGCCCTGGGGAAGGTCCCGCGCTTTTCACGGGATGAGATCGACCGGGCAATGTCCTTTTTCGCCAGCCTGGCCGCCTATCTTTCGGAGCAGGGTTTGTTGAGGATCACCCTGGCACGTTCAATTCTGGAGAACAGGGTTCTGATGAAAAAAATTGCATCGAGAGAAGCTCTTCAGAGACTTGCCGGCGAACTGGCTTCCCTTGGCTGGTGGACCGTCGAGCTGCCGGAATATATCTCCGTATGGTCCGACGAGGTCGCGCGTATCCACGAAATGCCGTCCGGTTTTACCCCGACCGTTGAAGAGGGTATGGGCTTCTACGCCCCCGAATACAGGGAGAGGATCTCAGAGGTTTTTGAAAGATGTGTCTCATCGGGAGAGCCCTACGATGAGGAGATGCAGATCATAACAAGGACCGGCCGGAGGGTGTGGGTCCGGACGATGGGGGTACCCGAAAGGGACGCCTCCGGGAATATCGTCCGGGTACTCGGAGGTTTTCAGGACATCTCCGAACTGAAAAAAGCCCAGGAGGATCTCGCCTCCAGCCGTGAGAGTTTCGATCTTTTCCTCAATTCCAGCAAGGATATGTTCTTTCTTAAAGATGCCGACATGCATCTGATCCTGGCAAATGATGCCTACCTGAAGTTTCTGGGCAGGAAGAGGGAAGATGCGATCGGCAGGATCGATTACGAACTTCTGCCTGCCCCTATTGCGGAACAGTGTGCCAGGGGTGACAAAGAGGTCCTGCTGAGAGGGAAGAATGTGGTTTTCGAAGAGCACGGAGGGGACAGGGTCTACGAGACGATGAAATTCCCCGTCTATTTCCTGGACGGCACTGCAGGGGTCGGGGGGGTCGTCCGCGATGTAACAGACCTCCGGGCGACCGAAAAGGCTCTGAAGGAGAGCGAGGAGCGCTTCAGGAGCATCTTTGAGAACGCGACCATAGGGCTCTACATGACCACCCCCGAAGGGAAGATCCTCATGGCCAACCCTACACTTGTCAACATGCTCGGATATTCATCATTTGACGAACTGGCAACACGCGACCTGAGCAAAGAAGGTTACGAACCCGGTTACTCCCGAGAACGCTTCCAGCAGAGGATGGAAAAAGAAGGGGAGATCATGGGCCTTGAATCGGCCTGGACCAGGCGGGACGGCACGGTTCTCTTTGTCCGGGAGAGTGCCAGGGCTGTCCGCAGCGTTGACGGGAGCATCCTCCATTACGAGGGGACCGTTGAGGACATAACGGAGCGCAAACAGGCGGAAGAAACCCTGAAAAGACAGAGCTTGCGCCTCGAGAACGTGATCAGTGGCGCCAGCGTCGGGACCTGGGAGTGGAATGTCCAGACTGGCGAAATGACCGTAAACGAGATCTGGGCGCAGATAATCGGCTACAGGCTTGAAGAGATCGCCCCGGTTAGCAAGAGCACCTGGGAGGAGATGATAAACCCCGAAGATCTCGAGCGGGTTAACGAACGCCTGCAGTTGCATTTTGAGGGAAAACTTCCATATTACGACTGCGAGTTGCGGAAAAAGCACAGGGACGGGCACTGGGTTTGGGTGTATGACCGCGGGACCCTCATGACGCGCACGGCAGACGGCAGGCCTCTGATGATGTTCGGTACCTATACGGATATCACCGAGCGGAAAAATGCCGAGGAGAAGCTTCGCCGGGCGCTCCAGACAACGATAGAGATGCTGACCCAGGCGGTCGAGCGGAGGGATCCATACACGGCGGGGCACCAGAGAAGGGTTGCCGGCCTTGCAGCCGAGATCGCCCTGGCGATGGGGATGGACACGGAAGCGGCCGATGAAATAAGAATGACCGGTTATGTCCACGATATAGGCAAGATATCCGTCCCGGCCGAGATACTAAGCAAGCCGGGGAAGCTTTCCGTCATAGAGATGAACATAATAAAGGAGCATCCGCAGAACGGCAGGGAGATACTGCAGGATGTGGAGGCGTCCATGCCCCTTGCGGAGATCGTCTACCAACATCACGAGCGTCTCGACGGATCGGGCTATCCGAAAGGGCTCAGGGGTGAGGATATCCTCCTGGAAGCCCGGATCCTTGCTGTTGCCGATGTCGTCGAGGCCATTTTTTCCAACCGCCCCTACCGTCCGGCCAAGGGGCTGGACGCCGCCCTCGAGGAGATAGAAAAGAACCGGGGCATCCTTTACGACCCGCAGGTCGTGGATGTATGTCTTGATCTTTTCCGCGAAAAGGGTTACGCCCTTGAGGAATGAAGCGAAGCATCCCGGGTTTACTGACACTCAACGCGGGCTCCTTCGGTGGTCATATTTTCAGCTGCTGGAGAACATTCCAGAGGTAATGTCTTCCAGTTCAGGCCTGCGCGTATAATCCGTCTCTTTCCAGGCGTAAGTCACTATGCCCTGCCGGTTTACGGCGAACACGGCAGTGATCGGAAGTTCCCAGGATGCGTCTCCGTTGAAGGNNACGAGACCGAGTTTTTTGCCGTAGGCGTTGCCGATGTCGGAGAGAAGGTCGATGTCGAGGTTATTTTTCTCTCTGAACTCGAGGCTCTTTGCCGTGAGCATCGGAGATACCGCGAACAGGGATCCGTTCCTTTCTCTGATGTCCGCCATACCTTCGCTGTATGCCTGCAACTGCAGGCGGCAGTACGGTCACCAGCTTCCGCGATAGAAAACCAGCCCGAATGGTCCCTTTTTAAGGATATTCGCCAAGGAGACGGCTTTCCCGTTATGATCGGGCAGGGTGAACGGGGGCATCGGATCTCCCTTGCCTGGAACGTTTTGCGTTACCCCGGGTTTAGCCAGCGATTCCCTGAAAGCACGGATCCGGCTCTTTTCCTCCTCCGTGAACGATGAGGGGGCCTTCCTTGCTTCTGAAAGTTTTTCCTCCAGGTTCATTGCTCTATCCCCTTTCTCAATGAAAAATAGCCTGTCTGTACCACTCTATTGTAGCATCGCTTTTTTCGTGCCTCGTAGCAGACGTTTCAGAGCTTCCAGGGCCGGGTCATGGAAGAAAGCGGAATATCCAGTGACGTTTCCTGCGGATGGCGCTGCGGATCTCGGGCAGTTTTTTGCGGGTCTCCTCTTCGCCCGCCTTGATAAATGCCCCGGAAGACATGAACTCGCTCCAGTGTTTGCCGCTCAGGTCCGGCCATATCACGACATCGGCCTTTCCTGTCTGTATGTCTGAGATGAAATTCCCCCTGATCACATCGCACCGGTGCATGATGTTGATCATGCTGGCATCTTCCAGGGGAAGCATGTCTTTTGTATCCACAGAGACCGCGATAACGACGTCCGCCCCCATCTTCCGTACTGAATCCACCGGAATGGGCTCGCTGACGCCCCCGTCAGCAATGAGTCTTGTCCCATCCTGCTCTGGTGGCAGAAAACCGGGGATCAGGGCGCTTCTTTTTACCGCTCTTCTCAGGCTCCCTTCCTTGAGAAGGATGGTGCTGCCGCTGTTGAGGTCCGTCGCGACTGCCCCGAAAGGAATTTCAGTGTTCTGGACAGTCCCCCTGTCGATAAGAGCCCTTAAAGCATCCTCGAGGATCTCCGGTTTCATTATGCCGGGGCGTGTTCCCAAGGAACTTATGTAGACCCTTTTCGCAATGGTCCTGGCGAAGCGCTGAAGCAGGTGGGGCTCTTCGCTCTTTGAGGGGACTATATTCTTCAGTCCGAGGGATTCGTAATCGGCGCTTTCAAGGAAGGAGAGGTATCTTGCGATTATGGCCCCGGCATCGGGGTTCTGGGCGTACATACCTCCCACTATCGCTCCCATGGATGTACCTGCGATCATATCTATGGGAATGCGCTCTTTCTCGAGAACCCTGAGGACACCGAAATGCGCTGCGCCCCTGGCCCCTCCTCCCCCGAGGGCGAGTCCGATCCTGGGCAAAATGAAGACCCCCTTTGCAATAAAACGTTTTTCACGTTTATATATATCACAGTTGCCCGAAAGGAAAGAACAGCCACCGGAAGAGGCAGGCTTTTCACAGATCCGACAGTATAGAGAATGAGGTGATCTTCAATGAGGTTCGTCATGGCTTTTCTCGGCTTCTTTATCGCGAATTTCGTATTTTCGCGGGTTCACATCAGGACCCGCCTGGGGTTAATGGGGGCGACAGTCGTTACCGTTCTTGTGCTTGTTTTCTTCTCCTATTTTTCCACATACTACACTCCACCCGAGGGGATGGAGGAAGCGGTCGCTCTCGAAAGGGTCGCGGAGATGAACGTGCGAAGGCTGTTTCTTGTCGCCGGAGAGGTTGCAGGGATGGGCGCCTACTTTTTCAGGGTTTACAGGGCAGGTAATAAACTGAAAGCATGATCAACAAGGGCTACCTGGCCTGACCGNNTTTGCCGCGGGAGCAAACCGGAACATCTGATCCAGTGTGGCGAAAAGGAGACTTTTTTCCCGCATCCCCCTGACGATCAGCGGCAGGGCCGCGATGGTGTTTTCCATTCCGCCGTGCAGAAGAATTATCGAACCCGGCCCGGAGTTCCTTACGACGGAAGAAGCGACTTCTTCAGGACTCCTGGCTGTTGTGTCGTACGCGTTGATGTTCCAGAGGACTGTGGCAAGCCCCAGGGCCTCCGCAGTCGAAATTACCGTCTCGTTCCAGTTCCCCCCGGGGGGACGGAAGAACCTGGGGCGGATCCCTGTGATAGTCTCCACGGCCTGGCTGCAGAAGGCTATTTCATCGAATATCTGATCGGGATCGAGAATAGTTATGTTCCTGTGCGACCAGGAGTGGTTCGCCACGCCGTGCCCCCTGGCGACTATGTCCGACAGGATAATGGGAAATTCGACGGCCTGCCTGCCCACGATAAAGAAAGTTGCCCTTATGCCCAGGGTCTCGAGAAGATCCAGAAGTTCCGGTGTCCTGTACTGGTGGGGTCCGTCATCGAAGGTAAGGGCAACAACAGGAACCCCTCGTGGTCCCGAGGCGACAGGAATTGCACTGCAGTTCCCGTCCTGTACTGCCATCAGCATCATTGCCGCGGCGGCAAGGATCGCGAACCTGGCTCTTTGTCTCATCGCTCCGGCCTCTCTCCTGCAATATTTTAGCAAGATAATATTTTCCTTTGAAGAAAAAGTAAAGGCAGGGACGATCAGGAAATGTCCTGTCTGTGGGCTTTGCTGAAGTTCTTCCCCGAGGACATGAGTACTCCAAGCGGCTTGAGCGGGGCCAGGTTGTCGCAGATGATCTTGATCGAAGAAGCTATGGGGACGGAAAGGATCGCTCCCGTAACTCCCCACAGCCACCCCCACATAAGCAGGGAGACCAGGATCACGACCGGGCTGAGGTTGAGCTTATCTCCCATGACCTTAGGGGTGATGAAGTTGCCGATGGTCTGCTGGATGACGAGAATCCCGACGGTGACGAAGATCGTTGGTCCGAGATCCGGGTAAAACTGGACCAGCGAGAGAAGAACAGGGGGAACGGCGGCAATGAAAGAGCCGAGGTTGGGTATGAAGTTGAGAAGAAATGTCAGTGCACCCCATGTTACGGCGAAATCCAGACCGGCAAGGGAGAAGACTGCCCAGGCAAAAAATCCGGTCGCGGCGCTCAGCACAAACTGCAGGAAAAGATACGAACTCATCTGGCTTGAAATGGAGCGGGAGACTTCCCGGACCCGGGCCGCGTTACGGGCCGAAAAGGCCTTGTCGATCTTGAAGTCAAAATAGGGGGCTCCGATAAGAAGGAAAATCAGGAAAAAGACCACCAGTATGAGGTTTGTCATAAAACCCATCAGGAATCCGGAAAATATAAGAAGTTTTTCTCCGATCACAGGGGCAAGATTGAAATTCTCCCACCATGCCGGGGAAAGATCGAACTGGCTTACGATGGAGCTGAAAAGGGTCTCGAAACGGGCGTGGTAACGGGGATAGGCATCGGCAAGGGCTACTATGCGGGTGTTAAGAAAGAGCCCTCCGGCGACGCAGAAACCGATGAATATCAAAAGCACGATAGAGGTGCTCAGAAAGGTCGGGATCCTCCTTTCGGACAGGTATTTTACGATGGGAGCAAAAAGGAAATAAAAAAGGGCCGCAACGACAATAGGGAGGAAAACGCCTCTGCCCAGCCTGAGAACGGCGCCCAGCATGATAATGGCAATTATTCCTGTGAAAAGCGAAATGATACGATCGAATTTCAGAAGAAAGACCTCCTTGAAAACAGTAACTCGTTAGTCGTGAATCGTGAATCGTGAATCGTAAATCGGGAATCGGGCCAACCATGGGGTCCACAACCATGGGGTCAGATCTTGATCTTAACCGTATGTATGCAATTAGCAGACTGGTGGATCCAGGATCATTAATCGACTTACCGCTCCACCGTTTTTAAATCGCAGGAAATCCCGGCTGCAGTGGAAGGATCCTGCTTTTTCACCCCAAGATTACCTCGTAATTGACTTGAGTCAGATCTCTCGATCCCCCGAGTTTCCGAGATGACCTTTTCAGTGCATTTCATCATGATTTTGACCGTCACGCGTTATCTTTGACGATATGTCCATCGCAGGCAAGGTACGAGTTCCTTGTTCCGACCTCATTCATGATCTCTTCAAGCTCCACCGCCGCCAGTTCGATCACGGGCATGCAGCGGAACCGTTCGTCGCTGTCCCGATAAAGCTCCTTCAGCGGAAGGCAATCCATTACACCGTGTTTCTCTACGAAACCATTCAGAAATGCCTTGCAAAGTTCCTTGACTTCCGGGTTTTCGTGAGCCCTTGTCTTCGTGAAGCGTACTGATATTGCGGCTATCGCTCCTGCAAGCGCTCCACAGCAGGTTGTTTCCACACCCATGCCTCCGCCGAAACCGGCCATAGCCTTGAGTCCGGTCGCGTCAAGGCCAAGGCTGTATTCGTCGTTTGCGGCGCAGAGGATTGTTTCCGCGCAGTTCATGTCCTCAAGAAGATAGTACCGCCTGATCCTGTCGACAAGCATCCCGAAACCTCCTGTTTTTAAGTGAATCGTAAACCGTAAATCGTGAATCGGGAATCGTTGGATCGAAGATCAATGGCGTGAACGGCACCCTTCGCTGTGCTCGGGCACTTTGTAAACGGTATCCTGGCAAAGAACGCAGGGCATACCCATCCGCGTTGCTCCAGGTACTTTGTCTGCGACCTACGGCGGGCAGAGCGCCAGCCTACCCGACCAGTGCATCGGGGACAAAGTGCCCGATGCCTTTTTCGGAGACTTCGTCACTGCGTTCCCCGACAAGATCATCCCCGACTAAATCATCGGGGACTGTGTCGGGGACCTTGTCGGGTACCTAGTTACGAATCACGCCCTTTGTTCCCAGTTCCACCTTGTAATATTCGTGGTTTTTCAGATCGCACCAAAGCAATTTTCTGAGCGACTCTCCTATTCCTGCGATCAGCCTTATTGCTTCCGCAGCCTCGATAGAGGCTATGAACATTGGGGTAAAGGGCGGGTTCCCGGTCAGTTGTTCTATGCCCTTGTCCGCGCCTGAGGCGAGCTCCCAGGGAGGCGTGTCTTCTGGTAAAAGAACGCAGCATTGACCCCAGAAACCTCCGATGGCTCCGTGAACCATCGGTATTTCAAGTTTCCGGCAGGCGGAGAGAAGGATCGAGCGGGCGTTGTTTCCGTCAAGGGCGTCCACGGCTAACTGGCAACCGGAAAGAATTCTATCCGCGTTGTCCGGGGTCAGGAATTCATTCCAGGCGGTAATTTCAACAGCACCGTTCACGGCCTGAGCCCTTGCTTTTGCGGCCATGGCCTTGGATTTCCCGATGCTGTTCTCGTCGCAGAGCATCTGCCTGTTGAGGTTGTTGTCGCTGAATACATCTCCGTCGGCAACTACGATCTTTCCTACCCCGGTCCTGGCGAGGATCTCGATGATCCATCCTCCAAGACCTCCGCATCCTGCCACCGCCACCCTGGAGGAGAGAAGTCGGGCCTGGCCTTCAAGGCCAAGCGTTCCGATGCTTCGTTCGTAACGCGATGGGCATATTCCGTTTCTGCAAGCCCACAGCTCAACCTCGCGGGGAGAGATACCGGCCATTTCCGCGGTCTCCCGACAGATCCTCCAGGGGATCAGCCGCATTTTGCCCGAAACAAAGCTTTGAGATTCTATGATATCGTGCCACGATGCAGACACCTTGCAGTCCCCCCTTGCGACTTACAATGATAGACAAAGCATACCATCACTGCGGCGAACCCGTAAATTGATGTAAACTGTGATATATTTAAAGCAGAAGCGGAGGGGAACAAGTTGAAGAGAGTTTTCGTATCAGGGGCTTCCGGCAACGTGGGTAAACTCGTGACAAGGGGCATCATTGCAAGAGATGATCTTGCCCTTGCGGGGGGCTGGTGCCAGGAGGCGGGTCAGGATCTCGGTACCCTTGCGGGCGTGGATCCTGCGGGGATCCTGGCCTGCAGGGATCTTGCCTCGGGCATTCGGGATTCGCGCCCCGATGTGGTGGTCGATTTCACCTCCAGTCTTATCCTGATGAACAATCTGAAGATCTATGCCGAGGCTGGGCTCGATGCAGTGATAGGCACCACAGGCCTTTCGGATGAGGATATGCAAAAAGTGGAAGAGATAGTGAAGAGTAAAGAACTCCGTTGGGCGGTGATCTCAAATTACGGCCTGGGGATAAATCTTGTGATGGATTTTATAGAAAAGGCCAGGCAATACTATCCGTACGTCGCCATCACCGATCGGCACCCCGCACGCATGGCGAACGCGCCAAGCGGAACTGCAGCCATGCTGGCCAACGCCGCCGCCAAGGGTCCGACCGGGGAAGTGGCAAGCCGGGAGACATTTCCGGGTGTTCTCGGAGGCAGGATATCGGGGGTTCCCGTGGTTTCCCAGAGATTTCCCTACCCGGGTCCCTACTCGGAGCACGAGGTTACCCTCGCGAGGCAGGACGAAATAATCCGCGTGACCGTGCAGGACTTTTCGAGCGACATCTACATGGACGGCGTGTTCCTCGCTGTTGAAAAGATCGGAGATCTTGCAACGGGGACGCTCGTCCGGACGCTTGCGGATCTTGAATGACCGGTCAGAGGTATAATGGCAACAATTCAGGGAGGTGCTGTCATGATCGAGAAAATTCACGTCGCGGGTGAAAACAGGGGAGAAATACTTGTCTATGCGCTCAGCACCTGCGGATGGTGCAGAAAGACCAAGGAACATCTCAAGAAGATGGGCCTGGCGTTCGACTACATCGATGTCGATCTTCTTGATCCTGCCGAATCCGAAGAAGTGATGGAAACAGTCAGGAAACACAATGAAAAAGGTTCGTTCCCGACGATAGTAGTCAACGATGAACACTGCGTGGTCGGGTATGACATGGACAGATTGAGGGAACTGCTGAAAGATGAGTGACAGGGAGAAAAAGAGATACACCCCCACCGATGAAGAGAAGAAAGACCTCTACAAGAGACTGAAGGCTGAAGCGGAACAGTCCGGATATCATCTCGGGCCGGACATGGAACTTGTAATGACGCTGATGCACGGACTTCTAGTTAACCAGGAGCGTTACGGCTATATGTCATGTCCCTGCAGGCTCGCCTCCGGGAAGGTCGAGGAGGACAGGGACATGATCTGTCCCTGCGACTACCGGGACCCGGACCTGGACGAATTCGAGACCTGCTACTGCTGCCTGTACGTCTCTGAGAGAGTGGCCAGGGGAGAGCATGAAGTCGGTTCTATCCCAGAAAGACGCCCTTCCCTCCATGAGCGCCTTGCCGCCGCGAAAAATAAAGAGCGATCAGACCCGGGGGCTGGAGGTCCTCTTGAGCTTGCCTATCCCGTCTGGCGCTGCAAGGTCTGCGGCTATCTCGCCGCACGCGACAACCCGCCCGGAGTCTGTCCCGTCTGCAAGGCAACGAAGGAGCGGTTCGAACGATTCATGTAGATCTCTGAAGCGCAGGATCAAGGGCGTCAACGGTAAACTGTCAACAGTGAACGGAAAGGGCAGAAAAACGAGGCGGCAGGAAAACCTTAAAACCCGTGAGACGTGAGATACCGTCTTCTGTC
>DFYG01000141.1 GCA_002382605.1 Synergistaceae bacterium UBA4088
GGAATCGTGAAAGGCAAAAACAAGGTGTCAGACGACAGGAAGCAGGGGGCAGAAAAACCTTAAAACCCAGATCCCCGCCAGTGGGCGAAGGACATTGGAAGTCCGCCTATCCTTCATTAGCAACTGGGCGAATCCGGTGAGACAATTAGAGTATGGAGGAAAATGCGCATGACCTTCAATCCGCGAAATCCTTACAACGATCTGCCTCTCCTTCCAGCCCAGGCGGAGCTTGAAACACGCGATGTGTTCAAGCAGTGTATTGCCGCAACGCGTGCCCTCGCAGAACTTAAAGGATCTGGCGGTTTGATTCCGGATCAGGCAATTCTTATCAACTCGATTCCGTTACAGGAAGCAAGATTGAGTTCTGAAATCGAGAATATTGTGACTACGCAGGATGAACTCTTCCGGGCTGCTATGGATGATACCGCCAGTACTGATCCTCAAACAAAAGAAATTTTGAGATACCGTGCGGCGTTGCGTTACGGATATTATTTCCTGAAAGAAAAAGAATTTGACCTGGAATTTGTCCTGAAAGTTTGCACGATATTGATGGGACGCTCGATGCAGTTTCGGAAAGAGGAAGAGAGGGTATTCATTGGGAACAGAGTGAGAGGGTCAGTTTCCTACACCCCACCCGAAGGGGGATCGGTTCTCCAGGATAAGCTCGGCAACTGGATCAAATTTCTTACTGCCAAAGATGGGCCTGATCCTTTGATACGAATGGCAGCAGCTCATTATCAGTTTGAGGCAATTCATCCTTTCGTGGACGGAAACGGCCGAACCGGCAGGATCCTGAACATCCTGTATCTCATCAACACCAACCTGCTAGAGATCCCGGTCCTCTATTTAAGCCGATACATTATCCGGAACAAGCAGCAATATTACTCATTCCTCCGCGGTGTTACGGAGAACGGGGAATGGGAAAAGTGGGTTTTATACATGCTTAAGGGAGTTGAGGAGACAGCAAATTGGACTCGCGAAAGAATCCAGAAAATCCGCTGGCTTCAAGATGCTACGATCGAGCGATGCAGGAAAGAGTTGCCAAAAATCTACTCGAAAGAGCTGGTTGAAATAATCTTTCGCCAGCCTTATGCAAGGATACAATTTCTTGTCGAAGCGGGTATTGCCAAGCGGCAGACTGCTTCTGTCTACCTTCAGGAATTGGAGAAGGCGGGTTTTCTAGCCGGAGAAAAGCACGGGAGGGAAATTATCTACAAACATCCAGCGTTACTGCAGATACTGGCGGAGTGACGGTGATATCATTTTTTCAGTCCTGGGTAAATGTCTAAAAAAGGCGATAAAATCGACATGTTGAGGTGACAGGTCGATCCGTTCGACATTTCTTCTGCATTTTCCGGGGGGGACCCGGGTCAAGTTCAGATCCAGGTCCCAATACTGGGGTCGTAGCGGCAGGGTGCGACTCACGATCAGCGACTCACGATCAACGATTCACGTGTTGTTGCACTCCTCTTTTGTTTTTCCCTCCAATTGGAATATACTTTTTAGAATGCGCAACGCAAGCGGGGGTAGCCATGGGACCTGTGATCACAACTGTCATACGCGTGAGATTCGGTGAAACCGACAAGATGGGGATAGTCTACAACGCAAATTACCTCACCTGGTTCGAGATCGGGAGGACGGAGTTCTGCCGTGCCCTGTCGGTTCCCTACACTGAATGGGAAGAACAGGGTGTATTCCTCCCGGTGGTGGAGGCGCATATCCGCTACAAGAGTCCCCTGAAGTATGACGAAAGAGCCCTTATCGAGACGAGGATAATGGAGGTGACTTCCCACAGCGTTTCCTACTCCTACAGGGTGAAACCAGAGGAGCGTAGCCGCCTTGCGGCGGAGGGGTGGACGAGGCACGCTTTCTGCGGGCCGGAAGGTCGTCTGCTCCGCGAGCCCGAGCCTTTTTACAGCTGGTTGAAGGAACAGACCAGATCTTCATTGGAAGAGGTGGTACTGCGTGAGCACTAAAGCAATTCTGCTGGGGAACGAGGCTATAGCCCGGGGCGTGATAGAGGCCGGGTGCGAGGTTGCGGCGGCCTATCCGGGCACGCCCTCGTCGGAGATACTTCCCGCCATCGCGAAGTGGGCGGACGAAATGGGTACGAAAACTGTGGTCGAGTGGGGAGCGAACGAGAAGGTTGCCTTCGAGATGGCCGCAGCGGCATCATTCGCGGGCAAGCGCTCCTGTGCCGTCATGAAGCAGGTCGGGCTGAATGTGGCTGCCGACCCGTTCATGAGCGTGGCGCACTTTCAGCTCAATGGAGGATTCCTCCTGATCGCGGCGGACGATCCGGGTCCTCACAGCTCCCAGACTGAGCAGGACAGCCGTTTTTTCGCGATGTTCGCGAAGATCCCCTGCTTTGACCCCTCTACGGCCGTTGAGGCCAAGGAGATGGTCTTCGATGCCTTCGATCTTTCGGAACGCCACCATGTGGTGGTGATGCTGCGCCCGGGCGTTCGGGTCGACCACTGCCGCCAGGACGTGGATCTCAAGGATGTCATCGATATCTCGCGCCCGGCTGCATTTGTAAAGGACGCCAACCGATGGGTTTGCCTCCCCGCAAGGGTCAAGGTCAATCACCCGCAGCTCAACGCCAAGCGCGAGGCTGTACGCGAGGAGTTCGAGACGAAATTTTCAAAGTACAACTACGAGGTCCCGGCGAAAGGGAAGGCGAAACTCGGCATAATTGCCGCGGGGGTCTCCTTTTCGATAGTCACCGACATTCTGGAGTCGTGGGGATCCGACGACGTTTCCGTCCTCAAGATAGGGACGCCGCACCCTCTCCCCCTGCGCATGGTGGAGGATTTCATCGCCAGGCATGAGGATGTCCTCATCCTCGAGGAGACCTACCCCGTTATCGAGATGCAGCTCAACGACAGGACAAAGATCAAGGGACGCTGGAACGGCTGGGTCCCCAGCGCGGGAGAACTCCTGCCGGAGATCATCGAGGAGATCCTCTGCAAGGTCACTGGAAGAAAGGCCCCGGAGGGCGCCTCGCCCGAACTCAAAAAGGCCATGGAAGACCTCAATATCACCCCGCGCCGCCCGATGCTCTGTCCCGGCTGTCCCCACAGGGCGAGCTTCTTCGCCATCAGGCAGACGCTGCCGAAGGCGATCTACCCATCCGATATAGGTTGCTACACCCTTGGCGTGAACCAGGGAATGGTGGACGCCGTCATGGATATGGGAGCCTCAGTAACCCAGGCATCAGGGCTTTACATGGCCTACAAGGTCGACGGAATTGAACAGCCCATTGTCGCAACGATAGGAGACTCCACCTTTTTCCACATGGGTCTTCCGGGACTTGCAAGCGCGGTCTACAACAGGCATGCTTTCGTCCTTGCGATCCTGGACAACAGCCTCACAGCGATGACCGGGGGACAGTCACACCCGGGGATCGGCGACAAGCTCAGAAAAGGAGAGGCCGGAACGAAGGTCGATCTTGAAGGAGCCGTCAGGGGGTGCGGCGTGAATTGGGTGAAGACCACCGCGGCCTACGATATTTCAGAGTCCAGGGTCCTGGTCAAGGAGGCCTGGGAGCACGCCCGCAAAAACGGGGAGCCCGCTGTCCTGATATTCCGGCACCCGTGCATGCTTCTGAAGGAAAAGCAGGCGGTCATCCCGGTGAATGTGGATCCGGAGAAGTGCATCGGCTGCAAGTTCTGCATCAACTATTTCAACTGTCCGGGCCTCGTCTTCGACGAGAAGACGAAAAAGGCATATATCGATGATCGTTTCTGCGTGAAATGCGGAGTCTGCATCAATGTCTGCCCCCACGGGGCCATCCTCG
>DFYG01000167.1 GCA_002382605.1 Synergistaceae bacterium UBA4088
CCCTCGAAACGGATATTCCTGCTTTCAAGGGCTGCCAGGCGAATAGCATCAAGAGCTGCGTCGGCAACATCGGTCTCTCCGATCCTCGCGTCTATCATGTTCGCCATCTGTTCAAGCCCCCATGCCCAGAGAGACAGTAACATTGTCATTGGTCCGGCGGGAGATTGGGAAGATCCGGGAGCCCTGAACTCGAACTTGTTGCCGGTGAAGGCTATCGGTGCAGTTCTGTTCCGGTCTGTATTGTCCTTCAGCACATCGGGCAGGCGATTCAGGCCTAGGTCGATGAATGCCTTTGAGGAAAGATCATCAGGGAGACCCTCTTCGACCCGGTCGAGAATACGCGTCAGAACATCGCCAAGGAACACGCTCATGATAGATGGGGGAGCCTCATTCCCGCCGAGTCTCCTCATGTTGCCTGGAGTGGCAATCGAGGCCCTCAGGAGACCGCCATACCTGGAGATGCCGAGCAGCAGGCCGGATACCAGCGTCAGGAACTGTATGTTCTTTCTCTGGCTTGAAGAAGGCTTCAGCAGGTTGCGCCCCTCGCTGTCCATCAGGGAGCAGTTCAGATGTTTTCCGCTTCCGTTTATAAGATCGAATGGTTTTTCATGAAGCAAAAGGCGGAAGCCGTGTTTTGAGGCTATCTGGCGCATCTGCTCCATGAGGATCTGGTTCTGGTCTACTGCGAGATTTGCCTCGGTGAACTGTGGTGCGTATTCGAACTGGCAGGGAGCCACCTCGTTATGCCGGGTCTTCAGAACAACCCCGAGCGAGCACATCCTTTTATCGACCTCCTGCATTAACGCCAGCACCCGGGGAGGTATCGATCCGAAGTAGTGATCCTCCATCAGCTGCCCCTTCGGGGTCGGCGCGCCCATTATGGTTCTGCCGCAGTATTCGATATCGGGCCGCTTTGAGGCCTTCTCCTCGTCTATGAGAAAGAACTCCTGTTCTGCTCCCATTGTGGCGCGTATCCACTTCACGTTGCGGTTGCCGAACATCTTGAGGATCCTCAAGGATACTGCCTCGATCTTCGAAAGTGCTCTAAGCAGCGGTGTCTTCATGTCAAGCGGGGTGCCGTCATTGCTGATGAAGACGGAGGGGATGCATAGAGTTCCGCCGTTTTCGGCGGAGATCACGAAGGCGGGGCTCGTTGGATCCCATGCTGTATAACCCCTGGCCTCGAACGTTGATCTCATTCCGCCCGATGGGAGAGAAGAGGCGTCGGGTTCGCTCTGTATCAGGTCGGCGCCCTGGAAGGAATCAATAGGCAGTCCGTATTCATCAACTGAAAGAAATGCCATGTGTTTCTCAGCGGTGAGGTCGGTCCTCGGATGGAACCAGTGGGTGTAATGGGACGCGCCCCTTGAAACAGCCCACTCCTTCATGGCGGTCGCGACTATCTCCGCGACATGAAAATCCATCTTCTCTCCCCCTGATACTGCCTCCTGAAGCTGCTGATAGATGTGCCTGGGGAGCCTTTCTTTCATCGCTCTGTCATTGAAAACGTTCAAGGCAAATCTCTGTGTAGGCGATCCGTCCATTGTGGCTCACCCCTCCCGGTATGATAAGTGTATATACCACCAAAGGGGATATTACGCAACCATAAATTTATAAATTTTGCATATTTGCCACTTATGATGTTCCAAAAATAATAAATTCTCGTGTATACGCACTAAAAGACTTTATTTCCCCTGTTCGGGTTTTTTCAAACCATCCATGGAAAGGTTTATGTGTTTCTGCATGAGGATCTCCGCCAGGTCTTCATCGTGAGATGAAAGTGCCCGCACTATTTCCCGATGTTCGTCCAGGCTCGGGTTGGTGTCGAAGTCGAAGAACGATTCAAAAAAGACCATATAAATATAGGTTCTGGAGAGTATGTTGCCCACATACTCTGCCAGTACCCTGTTTTTTGCGGATTCGGCAATAATATTGTGAAACCGGACATTCACCTCGAGATACTTCTCGAGGTCGCGGGAGGAGAATATAGACTCTTCCTCCTTTACAGCCTCATCCAGAAGGCATATCTGAACGGGAGTGATGTTCCTTGCGGCGCGTCGCACGGCGAGTCCTTCCAGGTATTCCCTGACCTCATAGCCCTCTTTCATCTCCTCAAGGGTGGGAGATGCCAGTCTGGCCCCGTTGCCATGGGTTAATATTACAAGCCCTTCGTTGGCCAGTACGCGAAGGGCCTCTCTTACTGGAGTCCTGCTTACGGAGAGTGTTCTTGCGATGGATGCCTCAGGAAGTCTCTGCCCCGGGCTGAGATCCTTCGAAAAGATGCGCCGTTTGAGTTCGCGGTAGACGTGCTCCGCGACCGTCGAATTGTCTATTCCGACTGCTTCGTACATAATGATCCCCTCCAGGATTTTTTTCGGACATTGCTCATCATTTATCTTTCACGCTTTCGGCTTGTTGTCTCCCGCGGACCTGATCTCCCGGTTTTGTGCCCGCACTTGCAGCTTCGTTCGCCCTCTCACGGAATTCTTCCGTGACTCTATGGTTTTTATTCTTTCGGTTATTTTCGCGCCCCTTGCTGTTGACGCAAGCGGTTAAAGGAGGTAAAACTGTTACAGTATACGCAGTATACCACGTATACTCCGAAGGGAGGAAGTTTTTCATGTATCCTGATCTTGCCGGTAAGCGGATAGTGATCACAGGGGGAGCCAGCGGTATAGGCCTGGCGACCGCAGGACGCTTTATCCAGGAGCACGCCAGGGTAGCGATCCTGGACAGGGACAGCGAAGCGCTTGAGAGTGCCCGCAAGGTTCTCCCGGGCATCGAAGCCTTAATCTGCGCGGATGTTTCGGAACCGGATTCGACTGAACGGGCATTCGCGGAGATAGATGACCTGATGGGTGGACTGGAAGTCCTTGTCTCAAATGCCGGGATAAGTGTCAGGAACAGATTTATCGACACCACTTTCGCACAATGGTCCAGAGTCCTTGGAGTGAACCTCGGAGGGATGTTTCTCTGTGCCCGTGAGGCGGCCGCCCGAATGAGAAACGGAGGGGTCATTCTCATGACGGCATCTACAAATGGTATGGAGGGACACCCTTTCTACGCCGACTATAATTCGTCAAAGGCCGGAGTCATCCTTCTGGCCAAGACAATGGCCCTTGAGTTCGCCCCCGCGATCAGGGTCAACACCGTCAGTCCCGGATATGTTCTCACTCCGATGCAGAAGGCCGAGTACACTCCAGAGATGCTTGAAAAGGTGAACGAAAAGAT
>DFYG01000173.1:0-4170 GCA_002382605.1 Synergistaceae bacterium UBA4088
TTCGGGATGCCTTAGCCTGCAGACACAGGAGCCGGTGAGGGAGTCTGCTGCCCTTCGTTGATGCGCCTCACGGTCTATGTGGTTGTGCTCTTGACCTTACAAGTCACGCGTTACGCCCTGCCTGCCGGGGAGGCTTCCCGAAGGAGCAGGTTCCAGCCCCCGGGCGACACGGATATGTTCCTCCAAAGATGGAAGGTTCCCGAAGTCTGACACGAACATGAACAACCGCTTCAATCCGTGGATTCCGGCTTTATCTGTTTCCGTGTTGACGGAGGTAAAAAGTTCTCGCCTGTCACAACGCTTTTGCCTGTTTTCTGCTCAAGTTCAAGCCGGGCCTTCTTTGCTATTTTCCCGCCTTTTTTGCCCGCTTCCGCATTTTCCGGCAGACCTGTCGCATCTACGCTTTCTGCTATCTGGCGGGTGGAAAGCTCCGCAAGGGCTGTGAAAATAAGCTCTGCCTCGCTCATGTGATCACGAAGGTTCTGTCTTTCGAGTCCCTTGATATCCTTGTGCTTCCTTACGGAAACACCGCTCCATTCCTGATGAATGATGTTGGTGAGAAAAGCGTACTCCTCTTCGCCTTCTATCTCATGACCTTTCCAGTAGTCGGTGAGCTTGTTCCGGGTTTCCTGACCCATCATCCTCTGCTGGATCCATTTCTCGCTTCTTCCGTGCTGTTTCCAGTACTCTCTTGCCCGGTCAAGGGATCGGGCAGGGTCGCCCATGTCCTGGATGCGCTCGTAGCCGACCCTTGCCAGCCAGAGTTTGATCGGTTCCGCTTTTGGCGAGGGCACCGACTGTATTATCCGGAGAAGTGTTTCCGGGTCGGCGACATCGGTGAATCGCATTTTGCCGTCCTCTGCTACCATTTTCAACCGGTTACAAAATGTAACCGTTTGACTTCCTTCTTTTTTCAAGCGGTTTTTCAGGACTTTCCAATAATTTCTGGCAGTCTGGTGGTCCGGCTGCTGCACCAGGGCAGCGATAATGTCTACGACGGAGAAAAACCACCTCTCTTTTTCTCCGTCGTAGATCCTTCGGATCCTGTAGCCCTCAAAAACCGCCAGAGCCTGTTCCTCACTCATTTCCGATTTTTTGTCGATCTCCATCCACCTCTGCTGGCAAACTTCAGGGTAAGAAACTTTTGTTTTTTACCAATCGACAAGATTTCCTCTGCGTCTTAACCCTTCGCTATCTTCCAGGGAAGCTGAAGGACTTCGCGTTCGGGCATCTCGTCACGGTCTCTGTGGTTTGGCTCTTGATCTTACCAGTAACGAGTCACGCGTTACGCGTCACGTCTTTTGCCTTCCTTCTGTTATAAACCACATACCCTGCCGCAAGGATCCCGCAGGCCGCTATCAGGATGTATGTTACGGTGTGCATGTATCGGGTTACAAGCCCCTGGTTGTTGCCGACCCAGTAGCCAACGACGGCCAGGATGACGACCCAGATGCCCGAGCCCAGTGTTGTGAAGAAGAGGAAAAGAGGGATGTTCATTCGCGCCAGCCCCGCCGGTAGCGATATCAGCTGACGAATGCCGGGAAGGAGCCTGCCGATGAAGGTGCTTATGTGGCCGTGCTTTGCGAAGAATTCATCCGCCCTGTCGAGGGACTTTTCGCTCACAAGGAAGTATTTGCCGAACTTCCTGAAGAAGGGGCGCCCGAAGGTGAGCGATATCCAGTAGTTGAATAACGCCCCCAGGATGCTTCCGGCGATCCCCGCCGCGATGACTAGGCCGAGATGCATCTGTCCCTGCGAGGCCAGATAGCCTGCGGGTGGGACTACGACCTCGCTCGGGAATGGGAAGAACGAGGATTCCAGGAACATAAGCGCGACAATTCCGGTGTAGCCGAGTTTGCCGATGGTTGCGACGATCCAGGAGATCATCCCCGAGAGCATTCAGTAATTTCCCCTTCTCTATTCCGTGTAGCCGTTCCTGCGGCCGGTCATCGACGAGATGTCGATCCGGACGACGGCAACTGCGGCCATTGCCTGGTCAGGGAACGGGATCTCATGCCCCGCGAACTGCTTAACGATAATGTTGAGCCCGGCCCGTTTCTCCGTCGGATCCTCGATCACCGATGCCGTGCCGAATCCCACTACGCTTCTGTATTTCACCGACCACTCGCAGGGGTCGGGGTTTTCAACTATTTCCACGTCTTCCTCGACCTCGAAGCAGACCTTGGGGTTCTTCCTCAGGCACTCCATCTTCTTTCCGCCGTTGAACCCGTGGAACCAGATGGCCTTTCCATCGAATCCGAAGCTCAGCGGAACCATGTACGGGAACTCTTCGTCGAAGAAGGCTACACGGCACATCTTCCCTCTTTTAAGTATTGCTTCGATCTTTGTTCTATCGGTGATCTCCTTTTCCTTGCGTCTCATCATTCCGGGATCCCTCCCCTTCTTTACATGTTGTGGTTTCGTCCATCATGGAGTGCGCGCCTACCATGAAGAGGGCACGGCCGTGACGATCTCTTTGCACGACGTATCCCCGGTCGAGGACTGTCTTCCATCCTCCATCTTTTGTGCGCATTCTGTAGGTGGTCTCGTATATGTCGCTCTCCGCCCGGCCAGAAACAACGTCTTCGATGATCTTCAGTGTGCCGGGGAGGTCTTCCGGATTAACGTTCGCCTGCCAGGCCTTGAATGAGCGTTGCATTTCGCCGGGAGAATGGCCCAGCGCAGTTTCGTAGTTTGAATTCAGGACCACTTTCCCATCATATATATTCCACTCCCACAGGCCGTCCCGGTGATGCCGGACCAACAGTTCGAGCTGGCGTGCCTTCCCTTCGAGGATCACTGATTTTTCCTCACGGTCTTTCTCCACTTCCATCGCGTGCAGAGCGAAAGATATATCATGGGCCAGCTCCGAGAAGAGAGATTTTTCTTCCTGGTCGATGGTTACATCGGCGGGGATCGAGACCGATATTATTCCGAAGACTTTTCCCGAGTGCTCAAGGCGGGTTGACATTATCCCAGACTCCTCGTATTTCTCCAGAAGAGGGCAGTCGGTCATTGAAGTTACTCCAAGTTTCAGTGATATGCCAGGATTTTCAAGGACCGCCAGTCCCCATTCATTGAGCATGCCGTGTCTTGTCCTCTCTGAGAATGGCCTCCCGTCGGGGCCGAGACCGGCCTCGGATATCGTAGCGAGTTTGCCTCCATTTCCCAGTATCCCTATCCAGACATTCCGGTAACCGCGCGTCTCTATCAGGTGCGCGCATATCGCCTGGATAAGGCGTTCTTTGTTATGATGCCTGTTTATCAGACGGTTAACACCGCGTACCGACTGAAGAACGTTGTTGAGGTGTCTAAGATCCTCCTCGGTTTTCTTTATCTCCGTCGTGTCGCGACCCACCGCCTGGATCTCTTTCAGGGAGCCGGTTTCGTCGAATATTCCGCGCTTGGACCATCTGAGCCAGCGCTTCTTTCCAGAGGGGAGAACGCAGGAGTGTTCGAGAAATATGCTGTGGCATTCGGGGCAGAGGTTCTCGCTACCCGAGCAGAGGTCCTCTCCAATTTTGCCTCCTATAACGTCAACAAGAGATCTGGAGACTATCTGGTCTCTGGAGAGGCTGAAGAAGAGACAGAAGGCGTCGTTGACGAAGGTAACTTCTCCGTCAGACCGAAAGCGGCAGACCATCTCTATCTGGTCTTCAACGATGGCTGCGTATCTTCTCTCGCTCTCCCGCAGAGCTTGCTCCGCCTTTATCCTGTCTCCGATATCGCGGTATATGACGTAATCAAGCAGCGTGCCGTCGGGGAGCCTGAAATGAGTCTGTGTCAGGGCCAGGTGAATGCAACTGCCGTCCTTCCGCTGACGGATAACGTCCTTGTCTATATTTTTGCCGCTCCAGAAAAGACGGTCCATCCCGACTGCCTCTTCACGGATCTTTGGGTCCTGGGCGATGATGGTGTTGACGTCTTTGCCGATGATCTCATCAGACCTGGAGTAGCCGAACATATCGTAAAAGGCGTCGTTCGCCTTGAGAATGATACCCTCGGTGTTTTCCAGTGTAATGGCCGCGGGGCTTGACTTGAAGAGTTTTTCGAAGAGCGCCTTTTCCTGAAGCAGAGCTGCCTCGGTCCTTATATCGGCTCTGCGGTCGCGGTAGATAGTGTAGTCCACCAGGGTGTCCTGGTCGATGCGGAATGGGAACTGCAGTACCT
>DFYG01000173.1:4228-7071 GCA_002382605.1 Synergistaceae bacterium UBA4088
ATCTCCTCCAGGGTGAACCCGAAGAGTTCGGTGAAAGCGCGGTTTGTCCTGATGACCCTCTCCTCCCGGTCGCAAAGTGCAATAGCTTCCGGGGCATTCTCGAAGAGGTTCTCGAAGAAGGCCTTCTCGCGGGTTAACTGTTCTTCGGCACGCTTTTTCATGGAGATGTCGCGATAGATCCCGTAAACTCCGACGGTGCTTTTCCCGTCGGTAATAGGACCCGCGAGCACGGATACGGGGATTTTTGCCCCGTCCCTGCGGCTGCGGAAGGTATCCGGTATGACGTGCGGCGTCGTAAGAACGGTCGAGGAAACACCTGAAGCCTCATTCAGGATCTCAGGCGACGCGGCTACTATGTCGTTGATGAATTTCCCGACGACCTCCTGGCGCTCCCACCCGAACATCCGGCAGAACTCAGCATTGGCGAAGACAACCCGGTCTCCTGTATCACATATGACCATTCCTTCCGGGGAACTTTCCACCAGCAGATGCAGATGATCCTCGAATCCTTGAAGACGGCTTTCGGGCGACTGTTTGAAGAAGGCCAATCATGACACCTCCGTCATTTGAGGAGTTCGGGAACAAGCATTATTCTAGCATGGGGCGCATGATCAGCGTTCCCCGCCGACCCGGGAGATGAGCCAGGCCATGTTCTTCCCGAGGGTCTCCATTGTCCTGATGCCTTCCTCGTCCGATTCCACCTCGCCGGGGGTCCTTCCGATGCCCATGTTCCAGTAACTGGATCCGGGGACGATCATCTGGGCGATAAGGAAAAAATGGTTGATCGTGTCGAATGCGTGGATGGAGCCGCAGCGCCGCACGGCAACAACAGCCGCCCCTACCTTGCGCTGGAGGATGTTGGTGTTGGATCTGCAGACGTACCCGACCCGGTCTATGAATGCCTTCATCTCCGAAGTGACGCCGGCGAAGTATGTCGGTGTTCCAAGGATGATCCCGTCCGCTTCCCTGATCCTGGCTATCCATCCGTTGATCCCGTCATCCGGGAGGGCGCATCGGCCGTCCATGGTTTTTGAGCATTGATCGCAGGCGGTGCAGCCTCTAAGAGGGCGGCCACCTATGTGGATCAGCTCCGTTTCTATTCCTTCCTTTTCCAGTTCGGAAAGGGCTGTGCGGAGGAGGATGGAGGTATTCCCGTCAGGTTTAGGGCTGGCGTTGAAAGCAAGAACGCGCATGAGATGATCACTCCCTCGTTGAAGTATTATTTGACGAGGCAATTGTACCAAGAGTTCCGCGTATATAATGGAAAAAAACGGGAGATGATTTACTCATGGGTTCCCTTGCCCCCCTTGCTCCTCTTGTCACCGCCCTTGTCGCGGGTTTTTTCCTCGGTCTTCTAGGTGCCTGGATGCTCAGGATCACCAATGCCAGAACGGCCAGAGATCTCGCCGAAGAGCTGTTCAGGGAGAGCGAGGCGGAGAGAAAAGACCAGGTCGACGCGGTGGTCGATCATGTCAAGGCTGTGTTCGGCAACCTTTCACTTGAGGCGCTTTCAAGGTCAACTGAAGAATTTCTGAAACTGGCCCACTCACGCCTCGAATCCGAGAGGGAGGTGGGAGGGAAGGATCTGGAACAGAAGAAGGAGCTGATCGACCGCCAGCTCGAAGAGATGACGAAAAAACTGGAGTCGGTTTCCGGCCTTGTCAGGGATCTCGAAAAGGACCGCTCGGCCAAGTTCGGAGAGCTGTCCGACCGGCTAAGGGATGTAAGCGAGAAGACCGCCGACCTGACCCGGACCACGGGCACCTTGCGGGAAGCCCTCTCAAGCTCAAGGGTCCGCGGACAGTGGGGGGAGCGCATGGCGGAGGATGTGCTCCGTATCGCCGGTTTTATCGAGGGGATCAACTACAGGAAGCAGAAGACGCTCATTGATTCAGGAACAAGACCGGACTTCACCTTTATGCTCCCCCGGGGACTCACCCTCAACATGGACGTCAAATTCCCTTACGACAACTATGTTGCCTGGCTCGAGGCCCCAAACGAAAACGAGCGCGGACGCTTTTGCAAAGCCTTTATAAAGGACGTGAGAAGCAAGATCAAAGAGGTCGCGGGCAGGGATTATATCGACCCCGGGCAGAGTACCGTGGATTACGCGCTGCTTTTCATCCCCAACGACCAGATCTATTCCTTCATCCACGAGCAGGAGCCGGCCATACTTGACGAGGGGCTCCGGCAGAGGGTCATATTCTGCTCCCCCGTAACGCTTTACGCTGTGCTTGCCGTGATCCGCCAGGCCGTCGACAATTTTTCCCTCGAGCAGACGTCGAACGAGATACTTGGCCTCTTCGGCGCCTTCAAAAAGCAGTGGGAGGAGTTCCTGAAGAAGCTCGAACACCTTGGAAAGCAGATAGAGGGGGCGCACGACGACTACGAGTCGCTGATCTCGACCAGGCGCAGGCGCCTGGACCGGCCGCTTGAAAGGATCGAGGAGATACGGACCCTGCGCAACATCCCGATCGCTTCGATAGAGGTAAACGAGGCAGAGGTTTTCGATGAACACACTTATGGCGAAGTTTCACCGGAATAAACTGTTGCCATTACCACTATGTGAATGATACAATTCTCACAATCCGGTCATACCAGTCGACCTGTTGACAGGGAGGGAGGCTCGATCATTCGAATTCTTCGCACTTTGTCCTCCGTGTTGTTTGTCCTGTCGCTCCTGATCTTCTCCTNNCGCCCGCTTTCTGTGAGGAGGTCATCTCCGTTGGCATCTACCAGAACAAGCCGATCATATTCCGGGACTCCGACGGAGTCGTCAAGGGGATCTATGCCGATTTTCTGAACGCCGTCGCTAAAGAGAACGGCTGGAAGCTCAGGTGGGT
>DFYG01000042.1 GCA_002382605.1 Synergistaceae bacterium UBA4088
CTGCTCGTCAACCATGTGGACTGTGACGCCTGTCAACACAACCCCATGATCAAGGGCACGCCTTATGGAATTTTTCCCCGGAAAGGCAGGAAGGAGCGATGGGTGGATATTGATGATCCTGTCCCTCATCCTCGATACAAAACCAGGGGAGATAACTCTCATGAATCCGGCGAGGATAAGCCATTCGGTTCGGGAATCCAGGATCAGTCCCTCCAGATTTTCTTCCGCTTTGTATTTGCCTTGGTCATTGTACGGGATGAAATGTGTCTTCAATCCGAGTTTTTCAGCCTCTGTAAGGCCGGGTGCTTCAAGGTTGTCGGAGGCGACAAAGGAAACTTCGGCATCAATAAGCCCCACCGCGCAATTTCGCGCTATGGCAAGCATGTTGCTCCCCTTTCCGGATATCAGTATAGCTATCCGCTTTCTCATCCGCCGACTTTCCCTATCTCTATGAGTTCCTCATGCCGGTTTTCGGAAAAAAGTCCTATGAGTTCTTCTTTCCTGTTTTCCGGAACAACAAGGACGAAGCCGATCCCCAGATTGAAGACTTTGCTCATCTCTTTCCCGGGGACGCCGCTTCTTTCTATCAGTCTGAAAACAGGAGGAACTTCCCAGGAGGAGAAATCAATCCTTGGCTTGAGTCCTTCGGGAAGGATCCTCTGGATGTTCTCCTCGATGCCGCCTCCTGTTATGTGGGCCATTCCATTGACCCATCCGGTCCGTGATGCCGCTTCAGCCTCTGAGACGTAAAGTCTTGTCGGGGTCATAAGCGTTTCGGCAAGGGTTTCGCCGGTTTCAGGGATGATCGAATCAAGGGCTAACGGATCATCTCCTTCCAGAAGGCATCTCCTTATGAGGCTGAAGCCGTTGCTGTGGACTCCTGAGCTTTTAAGGCCCAACAGGATATCCCCCGTAGAGATGTTTCTGCCGTCAACAAGATCTCTTTCATGCATAGCGCCAACGGCGAATCCAGCCAGGTCGAAAGCTCCGTCCCTGTATACGTCTGGCATCTCAGCCGTTTCTCCCCCGAGAAGGGCACATCCGGAGGATGCACAGGCATCAACAATACCCTCTATGACAGGACCGAAAACTTCCGGATCCAGAAAACCGCAGGCAATGTAGTCAAGGAAAAAGAGAGGTTTTGCCCCACAGGTAACGAGGTCGTTCACATTCATTGCCACAAGGTCCTGGCCGAGACCGCGGAAGATCTTAGTGGCTCGNNGAGCAACTTCCAGCTTGGTTCCGACGCCGTCGGCGCATGCCGCAAGGATCCTTTTGTCTCCCATGTCGTAAAGTCCCGCGAATCCCCCAATACCGCTCCTGACGTTAGGGTTTTCTGTTTTGTGGCCGATATTTTTCAGGAAGTCGATCCAGGCGTCGCTCCTTTCGAGGCTTACTCCCGCCTTTTCATAGGTCCAAACCATCGTTATCGCTCCCGTCCAGATAATCTCCAGTGAAGCATGCGGTGCATACGTCCGGGGATGGAAGACCTATCGCGGATATCAGGTCCTCAGTTCCGAGGTAGTCGAGAGTGTCGGCGCCCACCTCCCGGCGGAGGGTGTCAATATCCAGTCTGGCAGCGGCAAGCTCCTCGCATGTCGGGGTATCGATGCCGTAATAACAGGGGAACCGAACAGGAGGGGAGGCGATCCTGATGTGGACCTTTTCTGCACCATCCTGCCGTATCATTGAAATCACGCGCTTGACTGTAGTGCCTCTTACTATGGAGTCATCGACCACGGCCAGTTCCTTACCCTTTATCAGTGACTTGATGGGGTTGAGTTTTATTCTTACTCCAAGGTTCCGGACCCTTTGGGTTGGCTGGATGAACGTTCTCCCGATGTATCTGTTCCTGACGATGGCCTTCTCGTAGGGCTGTCCGGAGCACCCGGCGAATCCCATGGCGGCTATCGTTCCGCTGTCAGGCATACCGGTTACAATTTCCGCACCCGGGCAGGGAGATCGCAGGGCCAGCCTGCATCCGAGAGCTTTTCTGACCTCGTAGACCGAACGCCCGTCGATCATGCTGTCCGGCCTGGCAAAGTAGACGTATTCAAAAGTGCAGGAATATCCGCGAGAGGCCTTGACAGGTATCCTTATACTTTTGAGACCGTTCTCGTCAATGACGACTATCTCCCCTGGTTCCACATCTCTTATGAGGGTCGCTCCTACAATATCGAGTGCGCAGCTTTCAGATGCTACATAGAATATGTCACCCCGGCGTCCCAGAACGAGAGGCCTGAACCCCCATGGATCCCTGGCTGCGACAAGCCTGTTGCCGAGAAGGATCGCCAGGCTGTAGGCGCCGCGAAGGCGGCGCAGGGCATCGACAAGCGCATCGAGAGGGGGTTTGTGCGACTGGTGGGCCATGAGATGAATTATCGTCTCGGTGTCAGTGGTGGACTGGAATATGGCCCCCCTTGATTCGAGCATCCTGCGTATTCCGGATGCGTTCGTAATGTTTCCGTTGTGTGCTATGGCAAGAGATCCCATGGAATAGTTGGCGCTTATGGGCTGTGCGTTGGACAGATCAGAGGCGCCTGTAGTCGAGTACCTTACATGGCCTATCGCGGAATTGGCCTTTATGGTTGAAAGGTGTTGCTGATCCAGGGCGATATGTACAAGCCCCATACCCCTGAAGGAGAGAACGTTTCCCTCTCCGCCATCGCTCCAGGCTATTCCGGCCGATTCCTGTCCCCTGTGCTGGAGGGCGTAAAGCCCAAGATAGATGTCCTCGAGCACCGATTCGCCGTTCTTGCAGAAGGCTCCAAATACTCCGCACATCTTCTCACTTCCTCCAGGCTTTATCGAGTTCTTGGATCGGAATGTTCATCACTCTTCCCATGGACAGTTCGCTCCCGCCGGTAATGCCCATCTTGATGAGAGGAATTCCGGACCATGCCGAGATGAATTCACTTTCGAGGGATGGAGGCACGGAGTAAAGCGCCCTTGGCCCTCCCTCTCCGAAAAAGAGCTCAAGGAGATTTGCAGAAGACGGAATGTCAAGTTTTACCCCGATCCCGGATGTTATGCATGTTTTCGCTATCGAGACGATGAGTCCTCCTCCAGCAATGGCCCTGCCAGCGGAAGCAAGACCTTCCCTCGAAA
>DFYG01000180.1 GCA_002382605.1 Synergistaceae bacterium UBA4088
CCCAGGGCCAGCTCTGCGGAGATAAATGCTTCTCCTGCTGCAGTAGATACCTTCAGAGCGCATGAGCCTTTTGCCCCATCGCAGATCATCCCCTGAAGGGACGAGAGGAGCAGCGCAACTGCGATCTCCCCCTGTTTGGGCGTACCGCCCGCAAGCCGTACTATGGAAGCAGCCGCTCCCGCTCCTGCAGCTACGGCGCATCCGCAGACAGGCGTCAGACGTCCGGTGTGTGCTTTGATGAACCCAGTAACCAGGTGACTCAAAGCCAGAGCCTCAGCCAGCTCCCTTTCGCTTTTACCCCACTCCCTCGCCGCAAGAGAGGGTGGAATAATGGCCGTTATGCCGTGATTCCCGCTCCCGGCACTACTCATTACGGGCCAGGCCCCCCCTCCCATCCGGGCATCCGCCGCGGCAGCGGACCACGACTTCACGAGGCGTAAAAGATCGCCGATCCCGCCAAGGGCTGCAATATGGAAACCCACTCCCATTCCCCACGGCTTTTCCAGGCCCCTGGCAGCCACATCCAGATTGATCCTGGATCCTTCAAGAAGGAATCTCTCCATATCATCGTTTATCTGCGAGGAGACCTTCCAGAGCCCTTCCATATCCTCGCGCAGAAGTTCCTCTATATAGGGAGGGCGGCCGCTTGCCTGATCATCGGCTTCGAGAAGTCTTTTTACGACCTCACCATTCTTTCTGATCTCGACGATCTTGTCATGTCGCCCTGAAATTACGGCTGAGATCATCCCGGAGTCGTCGGTGAGTTCAACTTCTACATAGACCGACGGAACGTCCTGCCGGACCTCCTGTCTTACGGCGCCGGAACGGACAAGGGCAAGCGCCTGCTCCACATCATCGCTGTCTATGCCCTCAAGAGACATAAGCCCCTTTTCCGGGTCCCCCCCGAGAGCACCAAGTGCGGCCGCAAGTAGGTTTCCCGTCTGCCCGACGGTTCCGGGAATGCCAGCGTGAAGTCCATTCTTGTATACGTTAGAAGAGAGGAACAGCCTTATGCCCCTGACTTTACCCCCGCCATGACGGGCGGCCCAGGAGGCCGCAAGGGCAACAGCGCCCGGCTCGGTACAGCCAAGCGCCGGCTTTACCTCATTCGAAAAGAACATCGCCAGATCCATATAAACCCCCCCTGGATTCTCCCTGATCTCCACTTCCGTTACATTTTTACTCCAAAGGAGACTCTACTTCAAGTTCAAGTTCAACTCCGAAACACACAAAAAAAACGGGGCCACTGCCTCGGCCCCGAATGATCTGATATTCAGACAGATAGAACGGAAGGAACAACTTCAGTTCGTGAGCAGCGTCAGCATAGCGCCAGCCGCCACGGCCGTTCCTATGACTCCCGCGACGTTGGGTCCCATTGCGTGCATCAGAAGAAAGTTGGAAGGGTTCTCCTTGGCACTTACTCTCTGGACGACCCTGGCGGCCATCGGCACCGCTGAAACTCCGGCAGCTCCGATCATAGGGTTGATCTTTCCTCCCGACATCACCTTCATCAGCTGGCCGAACATAACCCCTCCGGCAGTCGAGAAGACGAACGCCACGAGACCCAGCAGGATGATCTTGATGGTCGCCGGAGTGAGAAAGGTTTCCGCACCCATGGTGGCTCCTACCGAAAGACCCAGAAGAATGGTCACAGTGTTGAGTATCTCGTTCTGCGCGGCCTGGTTGAGGCGCTCGGTCACTCCGCACTCTCTCAGCAGGTTCCCGAACATCAGAAGCCCGATCAGCGGGACAGATGCCGGCAGGATCAGCCCCGCGGCCACTGTACAGACTATCGGGAAGAGTATGCGCTCCTGCTTGCTCACCGGGCGAAGAGCGTCCATCCTGATGGCCCTGTCCTTTTTCGTGGTAAGCATTTTTATCACCGGAGGCTGGATGAGCGGCACCAGCGACATGTAGCTGTAGGCGGCCACCGCCACGGCCCCCAGTATCTGGGGCGCCAGTTTCATAGTCAGGTATATCGATGTTGGTCCGTCGGCTCCGCCTATTATGGCTATCGATGCGGCCTCGGGAACGGAGAACCCAAGCATCAGGGCGCCGAAAAGGGCCACAAAAACACCAAGCTGTGCGGCTGCACCAAGAAGGAACGTGAGCGGGTTGGCAAGCAGCGGCGAAAAGTCGGTAAGAGCGCCTATTCCCATGAAGATTATAACCGGGTAGATCTCGTGCTCCGCTCCGAAGAACAGGTAGCGGAGAAATCCACCCTCTTCCATGATCCCGGATAGCGGAAGGTTGACCAGAAGACACCCCGTCGCTATGGGGACAAGAAGAAGAGGCTCGAATCCCTTGCCTATGGCCAGGTAAAGCAGCACACAGGCCACTATGAGCATTGTAAGGTTGCCCAGGGTCAGCCCCGCAAAACCGGATTGCTGAAGTATCTCTCCGAGAGCTCTAAAGTAAAGTCCCATTTATGTACCTCCCCTGCCAGGGCCTGTTTAAGCCCTAGCCCAGAACAACGAGCACGTCGCCGGTGTTGACCGGAGAACCGTCGGAGACCTTGATCTCCTTGACCGTTCCGGCCGAAGGTGCCTGGATCTCGTTCTCCATCTTCATGGCCTCGAGAACGACCAGAAGATCACCTGCATTGACAGCCGCGCCAACGCTGACCGCAACTTTCAGAACCTTGCCCGGCATGGGTGCAGAAACTGTCGTCCCTCCCGCGGATGCCGGTGCAGGGGCGGGAGCAGGAGCAGGAGCGGCCGCCGGGGCTGCAACGGGGGCGGGCACAGGAGCCGACGCCGGTCTCTGGACGGGCGCGGAAGTTCCGCCGATGTCCTCGACTTCAACCTCGTAAGCTGTGCCGTTTACTGTGATCTTGTATTTTTTTGCCATAGTGCTTTATTCCTCCTTATATTATTCTTCTTGAGATTATAATTCAGCATCTCCTGATAACGGGCGTTCATGCAACATTTTCGTTATTCGTGAATCGTAAACCGTGAATCGTAAACCGTAAACCGTGAATCGCATATCGGTTCTTTGATCTTAAGTATGTCTAAAGGGTTTTTCGATTCACGAATAACGATTCACGACTTACGGTACTTAATCAAATCCCTCGATAAGATCCATCCTGCCCGCTGTCTTCCACGGAGATGCCTTGCCCCTGCTCGTAACCGTCAGGGGACGGATCGAAAGCGTTCTTCCGCCCCCGGAGGCCGCAACGGCAGCCGCTATAACGGCCGCAATGACATTCCTGTCGGCTCCGGCAGATGCGGCTGGAGCTGCAGTGGATGCCGCAGGCTGCTGGGCGGGTTTCCCCTGCCCGGCTGAAGGTGGCGTTTTCCTGCGGGTGGTCATATCGGCAAGGTAGCGCGTGGCGAAAATGATGAACGTCAGCGCCAAAAGCACCATGAAGACTATCGAGAACGCTATGGCCGCAAGGGCGAACGCCCCTCCGAGTCCCTGCGAGAACTTGTCAGCGATACGAGAAAGTTCCATCTGTGATCTCCTCCTTCGCCTAGCAGGGCATAACGCCGTGTTTGCGGCGCGGGCGGAGCTGGCGCTTTCCTTCACACTGCACCAGGGCCCTGTAGATCTCCGCGCGGGTCTCTTCCGGAAGAATGACCCTG
>DFYG01000111.1 GCA_002382605.1 Synergistaceae bacterium UBA4088
GAAGGGAGGTTCCGCCATGGCCAACCGGAGTCGATGAGCTATCACCCGGGTGCGGGTTCCGCACTCTTTCCATATGAAACCTGAATGCTGCTTTGCATCTCTCCCGGAAGGTCGCCGGAACCTCTCCTGAGAGCTCTCCAGTTTTTCCCCATCCTTTCCTTTTCCTCTCTCCGGTAGCGGCAGGGATCTTCTCCCGTCATCAAACTGAGGCAGCATGGGTTTTCATGATATGCGCGCGAAACACTGCGCCGTGCTCATCGTCGACGATGCGCTGGATGCTGTTGCAGCTTTTCCGGAGTATGAGATCACCACAATAGGGAAAGGTGGAGTTTGAAGAATGTTTTCCGGTATAAACAGACTATTGATGTCCCGCATGGGACCCGCGGTTACGGGGACTGTCGTTGGAATTCTGGCGCCTGTTCTGAGCTTCATGGGCAACCCGGGGAACATGGGTATCTGCGTCGCCTGCTTCAGCAGGGATATCGCAGGAGCGCTGGGGATGCACAGGGCGGCGGTCGTACAGTACATCAGACCTGAACTGTCAGGGTTTATCCTCGGTTCCCTCGCGGCGGCGCTTCTTTACAGGGAGTTCAAACCCAGGGCGGGTTCTTCCCCGATCATCCGCTTCTTCCTGGGAATGTTCGCCATGATCGGGGCTCTGGTTTTCCTCGGCTGCCCCTGGAGGGCGTACATTCGCCTCAGCGCGGGCGATCTCAACGCGATCCCCGGAATAATCGGCCTCACCGCAGGGATAATTATCGGCATCTTCTTCCTCTGGAACGGTTTCAGCCTGGGCCGCAGCTACCCTGCCAAAAAGCCGATGGGGATGATAATGCCGGCCGTCGCGGTGACGCTTCTGGCCCTGCTGATCCTTGCGCCCACATTCGGTCCTGAAGGGGCGGCGCCCATATTCTTCTCGGAAAAAGGCCCCGGATCACAGCACGCTCCCGTCTGGATCGCGCTGGGGGTCGGACTTCTCGTCGGCTGGCTCGCGCAGCGCAGCCGTTTCTGCACGGTCGGAGCCATCCGTGACCTCATCATGCTGAAGGACGGCCATCTCTTCAAGGGCGTGCTGGCATTCATCGCGGCAGCCTTCGTTACCAACTATCTTCTCGGACAGTTCCACATGGGATGGGAGGGGCAGCCTATAGCCCACACGAACACCCTGTGGAACTTCATGGGAATGGTCCTCTCAGGTCTCGCGTTCACTCTTGCCGGCGGATGTCCGGGCAGGCAGTTCATAATGAGCGGCGAAGGAGACGGGGACGCGGGCATATTCGTCCTCGGCATGATAGTCGGAGCTGGTTTTGCCCACAACTTCAGCCTGGCCAGTTCAGGGGCGGGGCCAGGGTCGTTCGGTCCGTCGGCGACCATCGTGGGAATCATCTTCTGTCTCGCCATCGGTTTCCTGATGCGGGAAAAAGTAAGCGTATAGGGGGGGCCTTCAATGAGCGATACAATTACAGTGGATGCACGTGGGCTATCCTGTCCCCAGCCGGTCGTTGAAACGAAAAAGGTCATGAACGCCCAGGCGGGAGGTACAATAGTGGTTCTGGTGGATACCGTCACCTCGAGAGAGAATGTTTCCCGTCTTGGGCGCAACCAGGGGTGGGATGTCTCGACAGAGGATCTCCCTGACGGCGAATTCAGGGTGGTACTAAATAAGTCGTGAATCGTAAGTCGTGAATCGTGAATCGTGCGGAACGTGTGCCGGGAGACCTGTGACCTATGGGTTGATCTTTCGGTTCACGGTTTACGATCAACGATTAACGATTTCCGGTTCCATCGGAAGGAGGCCTTTCCATGCGGCTGACCGAACTTTCGCACAGCAGTGGCTGAGCGGCCAAGATAGGTCCGGCGGACCTTGCAAAGGTACTTGGCGGTCTTCCCAGACAGGACAATGGTTTTCTACTGACAAGCTGGGCTAACGGAGAAGACGCCGCCCTGTGGATGGTCGATGAAAAGCGGGCGGGAATATTTACGCTTGATTTCATAACCCCCGTGGTGGATGATCCGTTCACGTTCGGCCAGATCGCCGCCGCAAATGCGCTGAGCGATGTTTTCGCAATGGGCGGTCGTCCGCTCGTAGCGCTGAATATAGTTGGCTTTCCGGTCAACTGCGAGCCTCTTGAAGTTCTCACGCAGATACTCAAGGGCGGCCAGGACAGGGTCAATGCCGCCGGAGCCCTCCTTGCCGGGGGGCACAGCGTGGAGGACGGGGAACCCAAATACGGCCTCGCCGTCTACGGGGAGGTTCCTGTGGACAGGATATGGAAGGTGACCGGAGCGCGCCCAGGCGATTCGCTGGTGCTGACGAAACCGCTTGGGACAGGACTTGTCATTACCGCGTTCCAGGCGGAGATGGACGAGCCGGGAGAGATGGACGCGGCGGTCGATTCGATGTGTTCGCTCAACGATCTTCCGGTGAAGCTGCCCGAAGAACTCCTGAAAGCGGTTCACGCCTGCACCGACGTGACGGGTTTCGGCCTGGCCGGGCATCTGCTTGACATGCTTTCGGATGCGGGGATCGGGGCAACGCTTTTCCCCGACCAGATCCCCATCCTGCCGGGAGCACTCGCAAAGGCCGACCTGGGACTAATTCCAGCCGGGTCCTACCGCAACAGGGAGCTTTATTCGCCCAGGATGGAGGGGCTCGAAAAGATTTCATCAGCTATGACCGATCTCTTGTTCGATGCCCAGACTTCGGGTGGTCTGCTTCTCGGCGTAGCCTCCGAAGTCTCTGGAGAATTCGTCGAGGCCTGCAGAAACGCCGGTTTTGCTTTCGCAGGGGAGATAGGTTCTTTCACCGAAGGCCCCGCCAGGATCCGTTTATAACACTGTCCGTGTTTGGGCTGCCCACGGATCTTTCCGTGGGCAGCCTTTTTTGTGTATTCAGTATCCCAGCCGTCGGAACAGGTTGATCCCATTTCATTCTGGTAAAATAATGGTGCTTTCAACAATAATTTTTGCCTGGAGGTGTGCTTTATGAGCAAGGCGGGGAAGATACTTGATTTTGCCATGAAGATGGAGCTTGAGGCTCGTGATTTCTACCTTGACTCCGTCCAGAAGGTCAGCAGAGCGGAGACCAGGAGCCTTCTTGTCACCCTCGCCGAGTGGGAGAAGGGACACTACGATTTTCTCAAGAAACAGCATGACAGCGTATCGGCGACCGGAAAATGGGCTGATGAAGCTCCTCTCCCCGATGAAATCACGGGAGGGGCCAAAATAGTCGAAGCAAAAAAAGGCGGTATCGAAACGGAACCGCCTCTCGGAGAAACGTCCTCCGATTTCAGCGTCCTGAGGATGGCGCTGGCGATCGAGACCGACTTCCGCAAGTTCTACGGAAATGCCGCGGAAAGTATCGCCGACCCCGACGGAAGAAAGATACTGCTCATGCTTTCCGAGTGGGAGGGCGTGCACCAGGAGTACATAGACGAGCAGTACCGGTCACTCCACCGAGAATTCATGGCCGAGATGGGATTCGAGCCCTTTTAGCCCTTTTCGGAACTGAATGCGCCTGGCCGTTGACGACAGATTGGTTCATCGGCTGATATCTTCTACCCTGTCCGCAAGGTTTCTGTATTTCTGTTTTATCCTGTCGATGCGTTCCTGAAGGATATCTCTTTCAGGGAGTGAGTGAACGAGTTCCCTTATGGGGGTCAGTTCGAAGAAGGAGTTCCTCCTTGACGGTATGGTTGATGAGAAAACCTCGGCAAGCATCCGCAGATCGTCTCCCATACGGAAATCATCGCGGGTTTCCTCGTATCCGAAAAGGAAGTATATCTTTTTGAATCCGGACCATGCTAGTGCGGAAAGGCACATCGAGCATGGTTCATGTGTCGCGAGGAAGACGGTGTCATCAGGGCAGGGGTGATCCTTCATCTTAAAGAAACGGTGGATCGTTACGATCTCCCCGTGAAGCGTGGGGTCGTCAGCCCGCATGTTGACCCCTGCTGTTACGAGCGCCAGATCATCTGCCGATAGTACCGCTCCCCCGAAAATGTTGT
>DFYG01000128.1 GCA_002382605.1 Synergistaceae bacterium UBA4088
ATCTCGAGAGGGCCGGCGACCACGTGACCAACCTCTGCGAACACACCGTCTACATGGCCACTGGACAGTTCGTAAAGGCCGGTGACTACAGGAGACCTCACGAAGGAAAGAGCTGATAGAAGATGCCTGAAAGGATCCTTGTCGTCGAAGATGAAAAGACCATAGCCGAACTCGTGGCCGAGGCTCTGAAGAGACGCGGTTACAGGGTGGAGACGGTCCATGACGGCGACAGCGGTCTTCATGCCGCCGAGACCTCCCTCCCCGACCTCGTGATCCTGGACGTAATGCTCCCCGGGATGGACGGATGGGAGATCTGCAGGCGCATCAGGGAGAACAGTGCCACCCGGGACATCCCCGTCCTGATGCTTACAGCCAGGCGCGAGGAGCGCGACCTTATCGCCGGGTTCGATGTCGGGGCGGACGACTACATGAAAAAGCCGTTCTCGGTCAACGAACTTGCCGCAAGGGTCAGATCGCTCCTGCGGAGATCGGGAACGGGGAGAACACCGGGGGAGAAGATCACCGTGGGGCCGCTGACGGTCGACAGCGAAAACGGCGAGGCTTTCCTCGACGGATCGCCCCTTGATCTGACCCCGATCGAGTTCCGGCTGCTTGAAGCGCTGGCCTCAAACCCGGGGCGGACTGTCTCCAGGGACGCCCTTCTTGCAAGGGTCTGGGGTTATTCCGCGGCGGATACCCGCACGGTCGACATGCATGTTTTCAGGCTGCGAAGGAAAATAGAGCAGGACCCGGAGAAGCCGAGACTCCTCCATACGGTCCGGGGCCGCGGTTTCAGGCTTCAGGAAGAGGGTGCCGACAATGAGAACTCTTAAAGGCCGCATGACCGACCTTATCGCCACGGTCCTGGTCCTGGCACTCGCTTCCGGCTGGTTCCTGGTGGGGAACAGCGTTGAGGAGAGGATGATCTCACAGACAAGGGACAACCTTCTTTCCAGGGCGACCATCCTTGCCGGGATCGTCCAGGATTCCGGCATCGATGGCCTGATCTCGAACGTATCAAGATGGGGCAGCGAGTACGCGACAAGGGTGACGGTCGTTGCGATGAACGGGGCCGTACTTTACGACAACGAGGCAGACCCGGCGACGATGGACAATCACGCCGACAGGCCCGAGGTCCGCGAAGCTCTCCTCTCGGGCACCGGGATCAACACAAGGTACAGCCGTTCCATCGAGAGCGACCAGATATACGTGGCCCGCCTTGCGGCCGACCCGGAAGGGGATGCGATCGTAGTAAGGATATCCATCTCCCTTGCGGATGTGGAGAGCGCTGTCGCCTCGGCAAGGAAAAGGGTCCTGGCCTCACTCGCGTTCGCAGGACTGCTGTCGCTCCTGGCAGGGCTGTATTTCATCCGCCAGGTCTCGGGGCCCCTGGAGGAACTTACCCGCTCCGCGATCGAGTCCAGGAACGGGGCCAGGCTTCGCTTCCCGAGCACCGGCAGCGTGGAGGTCCAGCGGCTGGCAACAGCTCTGGAAGGGATGTCCCAGCGCCTTGATGAGGCCCTTGAAGATCTCCGGCAGGAGCAGGTCTATCTCAGGTCACTCCTGGAGTCGATCCCGGCAGGGATCCTCGTTGTGAACCGCCAGAAGAGGATCCGGTACGCCAACGCAGCGCTGGGGAAACTGCTTCGGGATATCCCGGAAGAACTGGACGGCGTTCTCTACACCGGCGCCATAAGAAAACCCGAACTCATAGAGCTGATAGACCGGGCATTCGAAGGGATCGAAAGCAGGGAGTCTTTCGTTGTCAGGGAAAGGGCGGAGACATTCCTCGAAGCCCAGGCCGTCGTTGTCGAAGAAGGCGTCCTCGTGGTCCTTCAGGACCTTACGGAGAGACACCGCCTTGAAGAGACCAGAAAAACCTTTGTCGCCGACGCGGGGCATGAGCTTCAGACCCCCCTGACCTCGATACGGGCCGCGGCAGAGCTTCTGATCGACGACGGCGGGACCGACCCCGGAAAAACCGTGGAAATGGCCGAAAAGATCGTCCTTCAGCAGGAAAGGATGACAGCCCTGGTCGACGACCTGCTGCTGCTCTCCTGGCTGGAATCCGCAGGGGTCCCGGAGCCCGGGGAACCGGTCGAGCTCGACCGCATCATTGAAGAGGCTGTTTCATACCACAGGGAAAATCCCCAGGCTTCCTCGATAAAATGGGAGACGGAGATAGAGGGGCCCGCACCGTTCACGGGGAGACCCGAGGAACTTGAGAGGGCATTCGGCAACCTTCTGGACAACGCGGTAAAGTACACCCGCAAACGTTTCGGGGACTCCCCCGGGGGGGTTATAAAGGTCTCGATGGAGCGCAGGGGCGACTACTGGAAGATCCTGATCGGAGACAACGGCACCGGGATCGATGAAAGCGTCAGGGGTGCCGTCTTCGAGAGGTTTCAGCGAGGTGAAAAAAGCCGTTCCCGCAGCACGGGCTATGCAGGAGGGTACGGGCTGGGCCTGGCCATAGTCCGGAGGATAATCGAGTCCCACGGGGGGCGCATTGAGGCTCTTCAGAGCAGTGAAGGAGCGCTTCTGGCAGTCACGTTGCCTTCCAATATTTAGGCGCTGTATTCTACACCAGGGTTGTTTTTTTTGCAATACTCTGTATAATACCCGCATTGGTATGCGGACTGCCTGAATTGTATGATGTGTATCACAAACCCGAAGGAGGTTATCTTTTGATCCGAAAACTCCCAGGGGATCCCGTTCTGTCGTTTTTGATGGTGGGTGCCATTTCTTTGTTCCTTTACACCATTCTGGGCGACGTTCCTGCGGGACCTCCGGCGGACGCCGTCTCCGAATGGAGCCGGGCCCGTGTCGTCTCGGAGCGCGTTGCGGCTCTTGACGCCACCGTCGCCAAAGCGCTTGGCGAAATGGATCTTCAGCCCGAAGACCTTGTGGGATGGAATCTCGATGATCCTGAATCGAACCTCAGAAAACTTTGGCAGATGGAACCTCTTGACCAGAAAAACACCTCTGTTATCGCTCTCTACATCCTCAACCAGAACCGCGCCATCGATCCCGAAACTGCATGGCGCGAAGCCGTTTCCTTCGTCCACTACAGCAGCAAATACGAAGTCCCTCTGACGCTTTCCGTCGCCGTGGCAAATGCCGAGAGCCACTTCAACCCCGATGCACGCAGTTCATACGGTGCTGCCGGTGTCATGCAGGTGGTGTGGAGGATCCACTCCGACCTTCTGAGGGCTCACGCCGGGATCAGTAACGAAAAAGACCTGCACGACCCCGAGAAGGGTATCGCCGCAGGGACGCTTCTTCTTTCTAGATACCTGAAGGCCTATGGAGGCACGAAGAGAGCTCTGGCAAGGTATTATGGCGGCCCTGTCGAGAACTACTGGGCAAAGATATCGAAGAACATCAACCGCGTTGTCAAGTACGGGCTGGAACCAGTGATCTAGTCGCAAAAGCACCTTTTTCATTTCAAACACGGAACTGAAAAGGCCGCTTCCCGTCGGGACGCGGCCTTTTCCACAGGTTGTCCACATTCTTGTGGAGAAATGCTTCCCGCCAGAGCTCCTAGATCCATTTTTTCCTCCGGAAAAAATCGACCATCCACTTCGCCACTCCCAACATGATCAGCAGGACCACTGGATAGGACCACTTCCAGCCCAGCTCGGGCATGTATCGGAAGTTCATACCGTAGACCCCCGCGAGGAAGGTCAGCGGCATGAATATTGTGGCGATTATCGTCAGAACCTTCATGATCTCGTTCATCCTGTTGCTTACGCTTGAGAGATAAATGTCCAGCATCCCGGCAAGGAGGTCCCGTATGGTTTCAACACCGTCTATGACCTGGATGACGTGGTCATAGAGATCCCGCATGTAGACCGCAGTTCCTCCTTCCATGAATCTCTCGTCCCTCTCAAGGCTGGAGATCACTTCACGGAGAGGCCACGCGGCCTTCCTCAGAAATATCATTTCGTGCTTGAGTTCGTGGATCTTCTCTACCGTCCCTACACCCGGATGGGTGAGTAATCTGGTCTCGATCACCTCAACCTGGTCGCCGATCTTTTCAATGAGGAGGAAGTATCCGTCAACGATCGCATCAAGGAGCGAGTAGGTCAGGTAATCGGCTCCCTGCTTCCTGATGCGCCCCTTTCCTACCTGAAGGCGTTGACGTACGGACCCGAACAGGTCGCCGGGGCGCTCCTGAAAGGAGAGCAGCGCGTTTTCGAAAAGGACAAGGCTGACCTGCTCGACATTTATCTCCTGGGATTTTTCGTCCCAGGAGACCATCTTGACGACTATATACTGGTATTCGCCGTAATCCTCTACCTTTGCGCGCTGGCCGGTGTTGCAGATATCTTCGAGAACCAGGGGGTGTATCCCGTACTTCTCTCCGACACGGGCCAGAAGGTCCGTGTCGTGAAGCCCGGTGATGTCTATCCATGATATCTCGCATCCTTTTGTGGCCGGGGGCAGATCAGGCAGTTCCGTGATCTTCTGCTCCAGGAAGGACCCTTCCGAATACCGTATCAGAGCCATGGCCGCCTGCGGGGTTTTCTTTTCTCCCACGTGCACCAGCTCTCCAGGCGGAAGACCAGCATCCTTGTTGATGATTATTCTCTTTCTTCGACTTCGGGCCATCAGGCGCCTCCAAACTCCGCGACGACCACCGAGTGATCGGACGGTTTCTCCCAGGAGCGGGGATTTCTGTCGCAAAAGCAGTCCAGCGAGCTTTCCGCTATCGGAGAGGTGGCGAGAATGTGATCGATCCTCCAGCCGATGTTACGCTCGAGGGCTCCCTTCACACGGTAGTCCCAGAACGTAAATTCACCGGCACCGGGGCGATTCATGCGGAATACATCAACGAGACCCAGTGAACAGAGTTTTTCGAAGGCTCTGCGAACGTCCGAGTGAAAACATACATGATCGCGCTTGTTCTCCGGATGTGTGACATCGATGTCCGTCGGAGCGACGTTGAGATCCCCGACCAGTATCAACGGACTTTCCGGAGCCCCCAGCGAGAGGAGCAGGTCTCCAAGCCTTTCGAAAAATCTCAACTTCATGGGGTAATCGGGGTGATCTATCGACTTTCCCTGCGGAACGTAGGCGTTGATCACGTTCATCTCCCCGAATCGACACCTTGCCAGCCGGGTTTCCGCCCCGGGCTCCTCCTCGTCCCCGAACCCGAAGATCACCTCATCCGGCGGAACCAGCGATGCGACAGCCACCCCATTGTAGGATTTCTGGCCGCTATGAGCCACCGAATAGCCGAGATCGGCGAAGAAGGCTTCGGGAAAATCCCGATCCTCAACTTTTGTTTCCTGAAGACACATGCAGTCTACTTTGTTATCATGAAGCCAGCGTTCGAGAACAGGCAGACGACTTCTTACCGAATTGACGTTGAAAGTAGCGATCCTGAAGACTCCCAGGGGGACCACCTCCCAGTATTTCTCACCTCCTATTGTACCGCAGCACCCCCGGGGAGAGATGCTTTCGCAAGAGGAGATGACGCCGTGGATCCAAGCCGAAAAGCAGCGCGCTGGCTCATTGTGCTTTTGGCGATCCTTGCATCGGGAACCCTTGGGATCCGCTATTTCACGGATTCTCCATGGATCGATTCGCTTTTCTACACGGTCATCACCCTCTCGACGGTCGGATACGGGGCTCCTCCGGGGCTTCCCGTCGGAGGAAAGATCTTCGTGATCCTTTTGATACTGATAGGCATCGGCACGGCAGGTCTGGCCATCGGCGAGATAACCCGTTACTTCGTGATCGATAAAATGCTCTCGGTCATGGGAAAAAGGAGGGACAGTCGGGTGAAGGATCTTGACAACCACTGGATACTGGCGGGACTCGGAAGGGTCGGAATGGAGGTCGCCCGGCACCTTGGCAGTGACGGGATCCCTTTCGTAGCCGTCGAGGTTGCCGACAGAAAGGTGGCATCCGCCAGGGAGCACGGATGGATAGTCCAGCAGGGGGACGCCAGACAGGAGGCCGTCCTCGAAGAGGCAGGGATAAAAAAAGCCAAGGGACTTATCCTTACGCTGTCGGATGATTCGGACAACGTTTATGCCACACTTACGGCCAAGGCCCTGAACCCTGTCTTGAGAATCATCGCCAGAGCGAACGACTCCCAGTCGGCGAAGCTCCTGAAAAGAGCCGGAGCAGAGAGGGCCATGAACCTGGCCGACGCCGAGGCTGCGGCCATCGCAAGGGCCTCGATAAACCCGGCGGTCGCGGATTTCCTGGAGATGGTCAACATTTCCAGGGATCTGGGGCTGGATTTCAGCGCGGCCAGGGTCAACCCGGAGAGTTACGTGGTCGGGATGACTCTTGCCGAGGCCCCTCTCCGTTTCGAATACAACGCAATGGTGATCGCTATCAAGAAGGAACACGGCTCTATTATCTACAATCCACCCGGGGGCGAAGTCCTGGAGGGCGGGGACGAACTGATACTCTTCGCTGAAATGGACAAGATGGAGGAACTCCGGGCACTGCTGTGCCGACCGGGCGAATGCTGAAGGGGATCGGAA
>DFYG01000012.1 GCA_002382605.1 Synergistaceae bacterium UBA4088
CTTTTTTATGAGGTACTCATAAGCTTGACCAAGTATGTCTGCTTTGCAGTATTCATTTCCAAGACTCAGGGATGAGAAGTGCTCGATCAGATCTTTTAGAAGGGTGTCGGAAAGACGGTCCTTATTTGTCCATTGGGCATCTCCGAAAATACCGTTGAGAGTGTCGGGATTGGCTTGCTCTATGCAACGCATAGCGTTCTGGAGTCCGTGCCCCAAGTTCAAGCTTAACGCTCTTACATCTCTCCAGTGACATCCTTCGGGCACCTGGAATCTATGGTTCTCTGGGAACTTAGCGAACTCCCTGTCTCCAGATGAATCTTCGAGGGCAGCAGCAAACTCTTCGTCATAAACGTCTGATATCCTTTTGAAAAAAAGAAGGGGGAAAATATAGGTCTTAAAGTCCGCCGCATCTACAGGACCGCGCAGTATATTGGCAGCCTCCCACAGATGGCTGAAAAAAGTCCCACTATCAGTCTTTCTTTTTGTCTTGTTGTTACCCTTAACATCGATTTTCATTGATCCGCACCCTTGGCTGTAAAAGATATGAGCAGGCCCATAGCCGTCAGACCTACACAACTGAAAAAGTGGTTCCCCTGATTTTTCGACCCTTTCCTTTCTGCGGATGATCCGTCTGAGCAGGCAGCAAGTTCTTATAACGATCATAAACCAGTTTATTGAATAGTTCATTAACTATGTGCCGATCAACTGGATTTTTTCGCAAAGAGTCCATGATTCGGATGTTCTCCCTTGAAACAAACTTTACGTGACCTATTATTATCACCGCCGACTCGGCTTGGGTCCTTTCGGGAATGGCGATTTCCTGTATTTCTTCAAAATCTTGCGCGCTTCTTCACTCACCTCTTCTGTTGTCATTCCCGACAAATGAGAAAGAGAACGCTGCATGGCAACAGCCTCTTTTTTTGACATTGGCCCAAAAGAAGCTCTTCCCATCTTTACAAACCATCCATGGATGATAAATTAGCTCCAGGGGGTGGGATTATGAAAAATACGGAAGACCAGATGTTTTCTTCGAGTACCCCGACGGACTCTCAAGAGACCCAGTTGTCGTTGCAAGACGCTCTGAACTTGCTAGGGATGAAAGAAGTTCCGGGCGGGGAGGCGGACGAAGGTTTGATCTTGAGTGGCACAAACCGGTTGATGAAAACATACGGAAAGGACTGGATAATAGCGAACAGAGTCAGGCTGGTAGAGGAATTGCAGATACTGGCAGAATTTTAACATCCTCAAAAACCCCTTCACTTTACTCTGCCCGGGGGTCGATCATCTACGATAATATGTCCGGGCAGGCAATCATCAACCTGTTTGATTCCAAGGATCCATCGACTCTTATTCATGAGTTCACCAGGCACTTCTACCTGGAGACACTTCTTCGTGCCGAGGCGATGAACGAGATAACAGAGATCGAGGCAAAACCAAAGCCGTTATACCTACACATTTTACAAAACTCGTAATTTTCTGGCTCCTGAGGACGCGGAGTAACGCGGACAAGCCCCCCGAAGAAGGCGTCGGGGACGAAGTACTCGATGAACTGCTCGGGTAGGCTTACGTTCTGCCCGGGCGTAGCGACGAGGTGCCCGAACGAAGAGAAGGGTAAGGGCAGAAAACCTTTTCTTTGTTAAATCAAAATTACTAATATTGCTTATGGTTCTAAACCCAAATATAAGGGGTTTCTCTCTTGGCACTCTCCGTGGTTCCCTGCGTTCTCCGCGGTGAAAAATAGAGGGATCGATCCGCTAGANNAGCCATCCCGAATGATGACCCCTCGCAAGATCCGGGCCTGGCTGGAACCTGCCAGCACAAAGGCTTTGCTTCCCTCTGCGAAACTCTGCGTCCCCTGTGGTGAAAGGGCCGCAACTCGTGACTCGTGACTCGTGACTCGGAAAACAAGGGCAAGGGCTATTTGGGTCTCACAAAGAAAGGTTTTCTCTCTCTCGCACTCCTCTGCGTCCCCTGTGGTGAAAGGGCCGGGGTATCGATCCGCCAGAAGTGACGGGTTAAAGGCAACAAAAAAGGCAGTCCCCGGTTGTTTCCCAAGGACTGCCTTGATCTTCTGGTGGAGGTTGGGGGATTTGAACCCCCGACCCCTTGCATGCCATGCAAGTGCTCTCCCGCTGAGCTAAACCCCCTTGAAGTGACGGCGCTCATTATACGAATCATAGAGGCAAGTGTCAACTTATGGCGCAAATGCCGTAAGTCGTGAATCGTCAACCGCAATAAGTCGATGGTCAACAGCCAATTGCCTCATAAACGAGGCGAAAGGAACAACAAAATCCTGCAGATCGCGAATCAAAAATCTTATACTGCCTCTGACCTCCCGATTTACGATTTACGATTCACGATTCACGTTCTTCACATACGTTACCAGGTCGTCGCCGTCACGGTAGAAGTCCTTTATCCGGCCGACCTCTTCAAATCCGCAGCGCTCGTAGAAGCCACGCTGGTATTCGTACTCTTTTCTGCCGGAGGTTTCAAGGCGCAGGATGCATCCGGAGGTCTCCCGGCAGGCAGATTCCTCTACAAGGGCGATCAGTTTTTTTCCGTACCCCTTGCCCTGGGACGAAGGATCCACCGCGATCCAGTAGATATCGTAGCCACGCACGGTCATCGGGGTTCTTCCCCACAACAGGAAGCCCGCCAGCTTGCCTTCCCCGGATATTTCCTCCAGGCGGTAGCCCAGATCAGGTTTTGAAGCCCAATCCTTCAGGACCTCATCAAGCACTTCCAGTTCAGGCCCTGAAAAGGCACCTGTCCTTTTTGCCAGCTGCAGGCACCCGGTCACCTTCGCGCAAAGGCTTCTCTTCATGTGGAGTCCTCCCGTTCAAGGCGATCCGGACAAGCCTTACCGCCATATCAGCGTAGCTGTAGCCTCTTCGGGCGACCTGCTTGGCAAAGCCGCTGTCGGTATTTATGTCGGGGTTGGGGTTGACCTCCAGGACAAAGAGTTTCCCGCCGTGTTCTCTCAGGTCGACCCTGAAATACCCCCGGCATCCCATTACCTTCCCTGCTTCCCTTGAGATCCTTACGATCTCCTTTCGCAGTTTCGGGTCTATTCCTTCCTCGGCAATGGAAACGGAGTTCTTGTAGTCGCTGCTCTCTTGCTCCCATTTTGAATCGTAACCCAGATAGGGGCGGACACCCTCCCCGAAGTTGTAGTTTATCGAGGAAACGGCCATGAGTTCGTAGGGCCAGGATCCCAGGAATCCTGCGTTGAACTCGCTGCCTGAAAGGAATTCCTCGACGATGAGCCCATCGGGGAATGAGGCCAGCCTCTCGTCCAGAATACGGAAAAGCTCCTCAGGGGAGTCGACTACAGACCTGCCGTCTATGCCGACGCTGCTGTCCTCCATCCTGGGTTTCACGAACAGCGGGAACTTAAGCCCCTCAGTGACATCGGGGCCGTAATCCGGCAGTACGCAGCGACCCGGTGCTACCGGGAGGCCTGCAACGGCGAGCTTTCGCCTGGCAAGATCCTTGTCGAGACAGAGCGCCAGTGTTCCGGAGCGGTTCCCCGTAAAGGGAACGCCAAGGGATTCCAGAATTTCCGCGAATTGTATCTCCAGCCAGGAGGCGTCGCTCAATCCCTCGAAAAGGTTGAAGACGCATGAGGGGGATTTTTCCATGATCTTTCGGGCAATGCGGTTCCTCCCGAAAAAATCCTCCCTGGTTATGTCGACCGGGTAGGCGTTGATCCCCTTCGAGCAGAGCCCCCTGATGAGGGTCCGCCGGCAGCGGAGAACATCGAGGACGTCCTCTCTGTCCGTATCCTCTCGCCCCGCGACGACAGCTACAGATAAGTCAGGCCGCATTGCTGTTCCTTGCTTTCGAGGCACAGGGCCATTTGAGACCCTGCCTCTGGAAGGCTTCCCTGAATATTCTCCTGATCAGGGATTCGTAAGTTGCACCGCTCATCCTGTAAAGGATGGGGAAATCGCCGTACGTCTCGGAAACCCCCGGCAGGGGGTTGATGTCGATGGCCTTCGGAACGCCGTTTTTGTCGAGACGGAAATCCACCCTCGCGATGTCTTTAAGTTCCAGTATTCTGAAAACCTTCACGGCTTCTGCGGACAGCACCGACCGGAGATCGGGATCGATGGTCTCGGGGCCGAGGTACCGGACGATTTCCTCCCAGTTCCTCTTGTGGTCAAGGGAGTAGACGGCGCTTGAGCCTATGGCCTT
>DFYG01000176.1 GCA_002382605.1 Synergistaceae bacterium UBA4088
TGGTGGGGTTCATGGTCTACAGCAATAAACAGGAACCCGCACAGCAGGCTTCCGAGGAGACCGTTGCTGCGGAAATCGACCCGATGACCTACGAGGGGACCGTCAAGGTAGGCGCCCAGACGGTGAATGAATCGATCGTTCTGGCCTGGATGGGCAAACTCCTCGTTGAGGCTCACACGGGGCTTACTGCTGATATCAACACCGAGTTCGCGGCCTCATCCGTCCTGCATCAGGCGATGGTGGGCAAGGAACTCGACATATACCCATCCTGGACCGGGACTCAGCTGACGGGCATTCTCCGTTACGAGGGACCGAACCTTCCCTCTGATGAGACATTCAAAATGGTCAAGGAGGGCTTCGAGAAGAACTTCAACATGACATGGGCCGCACCGGTAGGGTTCAACAACACCTACGTAATGGCTCTCCCCCGTGCGAAGGCCGAGGAACTCGGCCTCAAAAAGGCCTCCGATCTCAAGGGCCACGCCGAGAACTGGAAACTGGCAGGCGACGAGAACTTCGACACCCGTCCCGACGGCTATCCCGGCTGGTCCGAGACCTACGGGGTGGTGTTCGAAGATGTGCTCCCGATGCAGTATTCGATCATGTACAGGGCCATAGCCAACAACGAAGTCGACGTTATCGCCGCATACTCAACCGACTCGCGCATCAAAAAGCTGGACCTGGCGCTGCTCGAGGACGACAAGTCCTACTTCCCCGACTACAGTGCTGCCTTCGTTGTCCGCATGGAGATCCTGGAGGAGTACCCCGCCATCCTTCCGATCCTCGAGAAACTCAGCGGGACCATCGACGAAATTACTATGGCGGGGCTCAACAGCCGCTTCGACGACGGCGAGGAGCCTGAGGATATTGCAAAGGACTTCCTCACACAGGCCGGGCTTCTTTAATAGACCAATTCCCTGCTACACTGCCGCCCCTTTTGATGGGGCGGCTTTTTCTTTGCTTCATTTACCGCTACATGATACATTGTGCTCTGTAATTAGCCGGGAGAATTATCCTGAGAAAACTGTGAGGCGATAGGCCATGTCAATGAGAGATATTTTCGAGAGATCCCCCTTCGGAGGGGGAGGCGGACAGCGTCGGCAGATTCCGCAACTCAAGATGAAAAAGAGCGTCTGGATACTGTTTGGAATACTCCTGCTGCTGGCAGTGGTCATTCCGGCGACAGCGACATTCTACACCGATATGCTCTGGTTCAAGGCAAGGGGTCTTTCCCAGGTCTTCTGGACCCGGCTTATACCGCAGTGGATACTCTTTGCTATTGCAACCCTGACAGCCTTCGCGATCTTCTCCGTCAACTGGCTGAAGGCACGCAGATCGGCCGTCAGGGATCTCGCTGCATCGATGCCGGAAGGGTCGGAGGAAGTACCGCTTCGCGCATCCGCCCTGTTCGTGATGATCATTTCGGGGGTCATGGCTGTGATGAACGGGCTCGGTATCCGCTCTGAGTGGATGACCGTCCTGCAGTTCCTCAACAGAACTCCTTTCGGCAAAACAGAACCGATCTTTGGCAAGGAGATCGCCTTCTACGTCTTCGACATGCCGTTTTTGTCCCTGATGCAGAGCTGGCTCCTCGGAACGCTGGTCACGGCGCTGCTCGGCGTCGGGCTGATATTCTTCATGGGGTCCTTGCCGAGGATGCGCGAGGAGAACCGTTTTTACATGCCCGATCACGCCAGGGCGCACCTTTCGATCCTCGGCGCGCTAGCCGTACTGGTTTGGGGAGCAGGGCTTTGGCTCGATCGCTTCAACCTTCTCCTCTCCGCGGAGGGCATCGTCTTCGGGGCAGGCTACACGGACATCCACGCGAGACTCCTGGCGATAAACGTAATGATCGCCCTCTCGGTAATTGTCGCGGCTCTTCTGGTGGCGAACCTCTACCGGAGGACCTGGCGGCTCGCTATCGCCGGAGGCATCCTTCTTGTCGGCGCCAGTTTCCTGCTCAGGGGGATCGTCCCGGGGGTCATCCAGAAGTACATAGTGGAACCCAACGAATTCGACAAGGAGCGCGCCTATATTGAATACAACATCAACGGCACCCTGGCGGCTTACGGACTCGACTCCCTCAAGATTGTCGACTTCACACCCGACGATTCCATCACGCAGCAGGATATCGAAAACGAGCCCGACACCATACGCAACATCAGACTCTGGGATTACAGCCCCCTTCTCCGGGCGTTCAAACAGCTGCAGGAGATAAGAACCTACTACGACTTCCCGGATGTTGACATTGCCCGCTACACTTTCGATGGAGCTTACAGACAGGTAATGCTGGCAGCCCGTAATCTTGATGTCGAGCAGATCCAGAATCAGACATGGGTCAACAGGCATCTGGAGTTCACCCACGGTTTCGGTATAGTAATGAACTTCGTCAACGAAGTCGACAGGGCAGGGAAACCCGTGCTCGTTATCCAGGACGTCCCCCCGAAGATCTCGGTGCCCCTGGAGATCAAAGAACCCCGGATTTACTTCGGCGAGAAGAAAAATCCCTATTCCCTTGTTCGGACCGATATTCTTGAGTTCGACTACCCGATGGGGGATTCGAACGTCAGAACGACATACGAAGGCACGGGGGGAGTTCCGATCGGGAACCTGTTCAACCGGATCATGTTCGCTCTCCGTTTCCGCGATTCCCAGATACTGTTCACGAACTCCATAACCTCAGAGAGCCGCATACTGATGTACCGCAGCATCAGGGAGCGTCTCGAGACTGTGGCCCCGTTCCTGCTTTACGACACCGACCCATACCTGAGCGTAATGGGAGGAAGACTTGTCTGGATCCAGGACGCCTATACAGCCACAAACCGCTACCCCTACTCCACGCCCTTAAGCGTCGGGGGGGCACAGCAGCGGATCAACTACATCCGCAACAGCGTCAAGGCGGTGGTCGATGCCTACGACGGGTCGCTCTTCTTCTACATCTCGGACAAAGAGGATCCCCTGTTGAAGACCTGGGCCAGGATCTTCCCCGGGCTATTCTCTCCTATCGAGGATGCCCACCCCGAATTCTGCAGCCAGATCCGCTACCCGAACAGCCTCTTCCTCATCCAGAGCGAGATCTTCAGGACATATCACATGAGCGACCCGAACACCTTCTACAACAAGGAAGACGTGTGGCGCCTCTCCAACCAGGCCAAGGCCGGAAGCCAGAACGCGTATTACGTCATAATGCGCCTGGCGGGGGAAGAGAAGGCCGAGTTCGCGCTCATTGCCCCATTCATGCCCGTGGGACGCGACAACATGATCGCATGGATGGCCGGACGATCAGACGCACCGAACTACGGGGAGCTTCTCGTCTACCAGTTCCCGAAGCAGAAGCTCATATTCGGCCCCTCACAGGTCGCGGCACTGATAGACCAGGACCCCGAAATATCCGCCCAGCTCTCACTCTGGAGCCAGCGCGGATCCGACGTGATCCGGAGCGACATTCTTGTCATCCCGCTCGGGAAATCTCTGCTTTACGTTCAGCCGCTCTATCTGAGGGCAGAGAACAGCGATCTTCCGGAGCTCAAGAGGGTGATAGTATCCTCCGGGGGGAAGGTGGCCTGGGCGGAAACGGTTGACGATGCCATTTCAACCCTTCTTTCGCGGCTGTCCGGAACAACCGGCGCGAGAGTGAGCACTCCCGCAAGAACCACCGAGAAGCCCGCTGAGAGGCCCCCTCTTGTAATAGGGGAGAACGCCAGGGATCTTGCGCAGCAGGCAGGACAACACTTCGAGGCAGCTCAGCAGGCATCCAGGGATGGTGACTGGGCAAGATACGGAGAGGAACTTGAAAAGCTCCGGACCGTCCTTGATGCCCTTATGCAGCAGACCCGATAAAATTCGCACGAAACAGAACGGGGCCCCGCCTTGACAGGTCGGGGCCCCGTTCTTTTATCTTTCCCTGATGTCAGGCAAGGAACCCCACCATCCTGGACACCGTGACCCCTGCGCGGAATTCGTGCTGGCATCATTCCCCTGTGACGGGGAGAAACTTACTGCAGTGCTGAAGGCCGCAGATGACAGGATGTACGAGAGGAAGAGGCGCAGGGGCCAACCTAACGCGGATCCGTTATAAGTGTCATACCTTCAAGACGATCTGAAAGATATCCCCGCGAGAGATCAAGATCCTCAACTCCCTCGCCAGGGCGGAGTGTTGTTATTACCGCGGAACCTATCACGTGGCGCCCTTCGATACCATCCCTGGCAGTGCGTATCCCCCAGAGAGAGTGAAAGACGCACGGCTCACCTCTGAACGTCCCCAGGTAGACCATGATGTGCCCGGGGACGCGAAGCAGTGTCGTAAAGGGGATCGCCCCGGAGATCAATCTCATCTGCTTCTCCTCCCCGCTTTCCTCTTCGAACGCAACGAACGGGAACGCTCTGGCCTGTGCGGCGGAGTTTCTGGGAAGCCAGATGCCGAAGACAGTGAAAAGATCCCTCACGGCTCCTGAGCAGTCACGGTTCCCAAGGGAGTCCCCCCAGCCGTAGGGTGTGCCCAGCATCCGGTTGATCACGGCCGCTATGTTCCACTGGTTCAGTTCCAGAGGCCCCGGCGAGACCTTGTCCGTCGAAAGGCTGGCCTCTTTCAGAACAACCATGCCCTCGATGTCCCGGACTGGGACTCCGACCGTCAGGGAACCGCTGAAAATCCCTCCGGCCAACAGGGGGAGCACTGTTCCTATCTTCGCGCTGAAGCGGGATAACCCCTGAAGGTCCATAACCTGCACTCCGTCATCGATGACAAAAGCCTGCGGGAGATCCATCCACTTTTCAGCGAGCGTTTCATCGACGAAGGCGATATCCCTTACATCCACCCAGCCTGAGGCATAGCCCGTCTCGACGAACGCCCAGGCCCTGTCCCTCGAGAAGTGCCCCGTAAAGAGCGGCTCCCCTGCCTTGACACGCGAGTTCTGCAGGTAGTCGAAGGGAAAACCCTCTCCGGCTGACGACGGGTCGCGGAAGAAGGGACGGTTCGTCGGGAGGGCGCGCAGATCCGTATCCACGCATGCCACCGCCTTGCGGTTAACGTTCCCCCACTCTTCCATAGCGCAGTTTACAAGGAGGGCCTCCATCCACTGCCTTGAATGAGGCCTCAAATTTTCCCCCCATGGGGTTGCGTCCTTCCACTCCTCCCAGGCCCAGAGCGATCGGTCGGGGGTAACAGAGGGGAACTCCCTGTTCCAGGGNNCCTGTCGGGAGTAACAGAGGGGAATTCCCTGTTCCAGGGGGCAAAGAACTTCAGTTGGAAATCCGCGAAAAGGGCTTTGCTCTCCGGATCTGATACGAGAGGTTCATCGAAGGATCCGCCGACGAAACGCAGGGCGTTCTGAGGAACCGCCAATGCGGGCATGGCGCTTGCAACCAGGAAAAAGCAAAGGGACAAAAACAGATGCGAAAACCTTGTTTTTGTCCGGAACCGGCTTCGTTGAGGTAATATCTTCCCATAGTGGTCCTTTTCCTGAAGGAGGGTTTCACAATGAGTAGTATCGAGTGGCAGATTTTGGCTCTCGCACGCGTAGCTTTGGCGATGATCCTCGGCGGAATGATCGGGGTGGAGAGGGAGATGATCGGGAAGCCGGCAGGCATGCGAACCCACATGCTCGTCGGAGGTGCTTCGGCACTCTTCACCCTTCTCGGGAGCGTAATAATAAATTATTTCGGCGAGGTGACGTGCGGGGCAGACATTATAAGGGGAGACCCCATCCGGGTTATCCAGGCCATCGTTCTGGGAATAAGCTTCATAGGGGCGGGAACGATAATGCAGCACCCTGAGAGGCGCAAGGTGATATATCTCACCTCCGCCGCCTCCATCCTCTTCACGGCAGGTATAGGGATCGCGGTGGCTGTGGACCAGTATATGCTTGCCGTTGGATGTGTGGTGATCGTCTGGACAGTCAACAGGGGACTTCGTTATCTCGACAAAAAGGTTATCAAGAAGCGTTCGGTGCATATGCGGTCTGACGATATCGACCCGCAAGAGTGAAGACGGGTCTCTAGATACCAGCTGCCTCGGCCTCAAAAGTGAACCCCAGGTCGTGGAAGAGCGCCACGCAGGCATCCACAACGCCGGAGTCGAATTCCGTTCCCCGCCCCTTCCTGATCTCGGCCAGGGCTTCCTCCATGCCGAGTGCGGGGCGGTGGGGGCGTTGCGAAACCATGGCCTCTACAACATCCGCCACGGATATTATTCTGGCCTCGGGGAGCATACTGTCACCCGTAAGCCCCGAAGGGTAACCCGAACCGTCGATCCTCTCGTGGTGCTGCAGGATGATCTCTCCGACGAAAGCAAGGTTGTCGATATCCTTGAGGATCTCGTACCCTATCAACGGGTGCATCCTGACGATGCTGTACTCATCATCTGACAGGTGCATCGGCTTGGCAAGGACCTGGATAGGGATGGAAACCTTGCCCACATCGTGTACCAGGGCCGCCATCCGGAGCATCCTCGAGGAAGCCTCGGTGAATCCGAGATACTTTGCGATCGCATATGANNGTTCCCTCGGTGGTGCGCAGAAGGTCTTCCTCCCGGCTTTTGTAATCGTCGTGGATCTTTTCGCGCTCGCTGATATCGACGAGAATGGCGAGAAGCGCTGGGCACGTATGAAACCGCATGGGCGTGAAGGTCCCCATCATCCATCGGAGACTGCCGTCCCTGGTTATTATGCGGAAGTGGGGGGAGGGCTCCGCCACTTCGATATTTTTTCCCGAACCGGCCAGAAAGAGTTCGCGGTCATCCGCATGGATGAGATCTACCCACGGCCTGCCCTGGACTTCTTCCATCTTGATCCCGATGATCCCCTCCAGGACAGGATTGATGGATTTTATAAGCCCGTCCTGAATGACGCAGACCCCGGCGGAACTGCTTTCGAAAAGGGCCGAAGCAAGATCTTCCATTCCACCTGTAAAGACCGCCTTGCTGAAGCTCATAAGCTACACCTCCGGCCGGATGATCCAGATCTATAGAGTATTATCATACCATTCAAGCGGAGTTTTCAGGGGGGTTCCAAAGAGCGGTAATTCTGATATCTTCTTCTTGCCGGTTACTGATGGGGGGGTAACAATGAACGGATCAGGAACGGTTACAAGAATGCTCGAAGTAATAGAAAAAGATATACTTCCGATCACGGAAACGGCGGTCGAAAAGGGACACAACATTTTCGGGGGAGCGGTACT
>DFYG01000054.1 GCA_002382605.1 Synergistaceae bacterium UBA4088
GATTTACGAGGTCCCCGATTTACGATTCACGATTTACGATTCACGATTCACGGGGTCTTCGATTCACGATTCACGATTCACGGGGTCTTCGATTCCCGATTCACGATTCACGGATTTAAAGCGCAAACCGCGCCGGGTAGTCGGCCAGCTTGCTTCGGAAGACCTCCAGGGTCTCCAGGCCTCGCTCGATCTGAAGCGCCACCTGCTTGAACGACGTTCCGCCGTATGTGTTCCGGCGGGACACGGAGCTCTCGATGTTGAGCAGGGGGAAGAGATCCTCTTCAACTTCGGGTATCAGTTCATGCCACTCCCTGCGGTCCAGGCTGAGGAGCGTCCGTTTCCTGTCCAGGCACCACTTTACGAGCCCCCCCACCTTCTCGTGCGCGGTCCGGAACGGCATCCCTTTCATTACAAGGTACTCCGCGACATCTGTGGCGAGGGTGAAGCCGTCGTCGAATGAGGCTGCCGCTCTCTCCGCGTCGATCTCAATGCGCGCTATCAATTGGGGGAGCACGTCGAGAACATCCCTCGCGACCTGGATGGACGACCAGAGAGCGCGTTTGTCCTCCTGCATATCACGGTTGTAGGTGAGCGGAAGCCCCTTGATGACCGTGAGAAGGTGGACAAGATCTCCGATCACCCTGCCGGCACGACCCCTGACGAGTTCCAGGACGTCCGGGTTCTTCTTCTGCGGCATCATGCTGGATCCGGTGCAGAAGGCGTCCGGGAGGATCACCCATCCGAACTCACGGCTGTTGTAGATGACCAGGTCCTCCGCCATGCGGCTGGCGTGGATCATCAGCACTGCCATAGCGTACTGGCAGTCCAGCAGGTGATCCCTGTGTGCGACCGAATCCATGCTGTTGTCGCTCGTGCGGTCGAAGCCCAGCATAACGGTGGTGAAGCCCCTGTCGAGGGGGAGAGTGGAGCCGGCCAGCGCGCCGCTTCCAAGCGGGCATTCGTTGACCGATTCCAGGGCAAAAAGAACCCTTCGGAAATCCCTCGCCAACGCCCAGAAGTGAGCCAGCCAGTACTGCCCCATGCTCACGGGTTGAGCCTGCTGGAGATGGGTATAGCCCGGGATTATGATGTGCCTGTGGGCGGTCGCACGGTCGAGGAGAGCGTCCAGAAGCGTAATAAGTCCGTCCCCGACCGAATAGAGCTCCTTCCTCATGTACAGCCGGACCGCGGTAGCGGACTGGTCGTTCCGGCTTCGTCCAGTGTGGAGCTTCTCCCCCAGCGGGCCGATGATCTCCGTCAGGCGGGCCTCGATGTTCATGTGAACATCTTCCATTGATTCTTTGGGTGTGAACCGTCCCTCCTGGATGTCGCCAAGGACCTGTCTCAGCCCGTCCTCGATGATCGCCGCCTCGCGCTGTTCCAGAAGGCCGACGTGCTCCAGCATCCTTACATGCGCGATGCTGGCGTAAATATCATACGGTGCGAGCCGCCAGTCGAGATCAAGGGACTGGGTGAAGTGCTGGACTATCTCCGCGGTATCCTCCCGGAATCGTCCGTGCCACATGAAGATCTACCTCCCTGCTGCTTTATCTCATCTTTGCGGCGGACGACTCAAAACCCTGTGTGGCCGCTGTTTCAGCGCACATGGCCCACAGAAGGTCCGTCTCGCTGTGTGTGTATTCATTCAGATGCATCACTTCGAGCAGAGTCCTTATGACGACAATACCCGGAACTATTATGTCAGCCCTGCCTGGTTCCAGCCCCCTGACCAGGCGGCGGTCCTCCATCGGCATTCCCGATATCCCCCTGCACAGCGCCTCAAGATCGGCTGCGGTGACCTTGTGTCCGTGGATCATCGCCGGATGATACCCGGAAACAGGTATTTCCTTAAGCATCATGACAGCTGTAGATGAAGTACCACCGACCCCCGCAAGGCATCTTACGGGATCCGGGAAACCTTTCGAAAGGAGGGAAAGGACCTCTCCCCGGATGGCCGCCTGGTCTTCCCCGAACCGGGCCCGCATCCTGACAGCACCGGCGGGGACTGAGACCGATCCATCCTCTCCGCTGATCTCCAGGCTGCCTCCCCCGAGATCGAAGACGCGATCGGCGTCTTTGATGCCCAGAAGGGCTCCGGCACGGCTAAGGGCGGCCTCCTTCCCGCTATCGAGGATCCTGAGATGAAGGCCTGAGGCGCTTTCCAGTTCGGCTGCGGCCCTGCTGCGGTTCACGGCGCTGCGAAGGCTATCGGTGGCGAAAAAAACCATATTCTCAGGCCCTGTTCCCGTTCTGTCAAGAAGCGACCTTGCCTCCCTGATGGCTGTGGCGGAACGGCCGACCGCCTCAGGCCTGACCTCGTAACTCCCGCTTCCAATACCTTCCGTGAGGCGTGTGATCCAGGCCCCGGAGGCGATATATTCAAGAACTCCACCCCTTGAGGAGACCGCAAGGCACCTTACGGAGTTGGACCCGACATCTATCGCTCCGAACTTCATCGCTCCGCGCATGGGTGATCTCCGGGTGACCCGCATTCCGGATCTCCAATTTTCTCCAGGAGCCAATCTCCCGCGGGGTGCCAGCCGAGACCGATCATGGATGCGGTCTGCAGATGCAGGCATTTTACGGAAAAAGTCCCCTTCATGCGGATGCCTCCGACCCCGGTACTCGTCAGGGACTCCCATACTGCCGGGTTGTCTTTCCTGAGGCTCTTCGCCATCGAGGGCCCCAGGAGAAAGACGCGTACAAGCGCGTGTTCCCGGTTGAAGACGATCCACTCCTCTTCACTCCCCCTGCCGAGCCGCTCACCCAGTTCAGGAACACCGGCCGCCGATTCCAGGGAGTTCGCCCGCTGCGCGAGGTAAGGGCAGGTCAGCCAGAATGTCGTAGGGAATGGAAACCCCTTTCTGAGAGGATCGCAGACAACCACCTGGGGGAAACCATGCCGGCAGCGGCGGGAAACACCCCTCACCAGGGCGGCGGTGAAGTTGCGCCCTCTTGCCTGCCTTCCGGCCGCAAGGATGTCCTCAGGGCGGGGCCTCTCAAAAAAAACAGGGGGCAGCAGGCCCCCTGTTTCAGGTACTCCGGATGAAGAACCTATTTTTTCCCCCGCGGCTTGCCCCCGGAGCCTTCCTTGTTCTTCTTGTTCATATCGGTAAATTTCTGATCGCTCGCCTTCATGAATGAAGCCAGTTTTTTCTCGAAATCATCACCCGTGGGAAGGGCCCCGCGCTGCTGCCTGGGGCGTTCCGTACGCGCCTGGAGCTGTTTGACCGAAAGGTCTATCCTGCTTCTTTCGTCGATCTTGATGACCTTTGCCTCGACCGTCTGCTGGAGCTGAAGGATATCCTCAACCTTTTTGACATACTCGTAGGCAAGTTCCGAAATGTGGATCATCGCTTTCTGCCCTGTCGA
>DFYG01000043.1 GCA_002382605.1 Synergistaceae bacterium UBA4088
GTTATCGGTATAGTCCACAAGATCCGTCCATTCGTAACTGTATATCCCGGCCTCCCAGGCGTAGGTGTTCTCATCCATGTAGGGAGCCCTGTAGTTCAGCCAGACCTGCTGTCTGTCCCCTATCTCAAACCCTATCCCTGCGATATGTCCCAGACCTCTATAGTTGAGCTCTTCGTAAGCAGCACCGCCGGACCAGCCGGAGTCGGAGCCGTGACCAAGGGTCAATGAAACCCTGGCAGATTTTCCTTCCTCTACCGTAAGGATGATATTGACTTTTTCCGGATCCTCCGTCGGCTCGAATCCGACCTTGACATCTTCAAGAAAACCGAGCTGGTTCAGTTTCTTGATGGAGTGCCTCATGATCGTGGCATTGAAAAGATCTCCGGGCTGAAGCTTGAACTCCCGGCTGATGACCTCCGTCTTCGTCTTCTTGTTCCCCTGGATGATGATCTCTCCTATCCTGGGTTCAAGGATCCGGACGTCGATAACTCCGGCCTCGATGCCGACATCCTGGATATTGACAAAGACATAACCGGCCTTTTCGTACTTTTCGCTGATCCTCTGAAGATCATGCCTGAAAAATACCCGGTTGAAGACCGCGCCGGGTCTGGTGAAGACGACCTCCATCAGCTCTTCGGCGGTGAAGACAGTGTTTCCCGTGAAGCGGATCTCGTTTACGACCGGGTTCTCGCTCACCTGGAACTCCACGAAAACGCCGCCGGACTGCTGTGTGATGCTGACATCGACAAGCGAGAAGAAGCCGAGTCCATAGATCGTCTCAATGTCATCCTGGATCTGCTTCTGGCTGATCTGATCCCCGGCTTTTGTTCCGACAACAGTGAGGATATGCTCCGATACGACTTCCTGGTTCCCGGAGACTCCAACCCCGACGACCACCGGCTGGACAGCCGAGAGGGAAACACCGGCCATTACGAGAACGAACGATACGGCGATCGCCGCGATCCATACCCGCTTCACCCAAAAAACACCCCTTTCAACAAAGTAACTTCCTGACCAGGACAATTCCATTAAGAAAGAGCGGCCCGAAAACAAAAAAAGGCACTCCGGAATTATAATCCATTATTCCACTTTTTGTATTACTGATCCTTCGCCCCTGAGAGCCCTCTGGCCTATCTCGATAAGGGTGAGGATCTTGTCAAGAGGATCGGCCACGGCCTCTTCCCGGTGCACCTCCGGCTGCTGCCGGACCTGACCCGCCGGGACCCGGATCCCCGGGAGGGTGATATTTGCCCCCGGCTGTGCCTCCCTGGCGAAGTTCATATCGCTGAGGCTGGTCCTGAGTGCCTTGAGAACGCTCTGTTCGTCGGATGTCACCCACTCTAGAGTGAGCGAACCTGTCCCGCCGGCACCCATCGGCGCGTAGCCCCCTGTTGATATGGGCAGGGCCGCGACCATGACCACGAGCAGGGCGAAAGCCAGCGATCTGAAAGAGAGCATGAAGATCTGTCCCGCGGGGAACTGTTCCCCGGAACCGGATGCCCTCTGCCAGATGGTCTCGCGGGCCGACTCCAGTTCAGCTTTCGCGCACTCGACCTCCGCCAGGGCTGAGTCCCACTTCTGGCTCCCGCAGGCAGCGATGCACCGGTCGACCCATCTGTGTACCCTTTTCAGGTTTTTTTCCATTTTCATCGCCTCCGAACCTCTAGCCGGACCCGGAGCAAAAAGTCAAACATCCGTCTAGTTATTATCACAGTATCAGGGGCGTTCAGTGGCATCGGACATACCAAGCCAGAGGCGCATTTTCGCAAGTGCCTGCCGCTGGATCCTGTAGACGTTGCTAACGTCCATTCCCTTTCTTTCCGCATATTCTTTTGCCCGCTGTCCCTCGAGTATCAGGGACCTGATCACATCCCCCTCCCGCTCCGAGAGGGCTTCAATTCCGTCCAGAAGGCATATTCTCCAGTCGAGGGAATCCGCGCTGAAGGGATCGGCGGTCACGGTCTCGAAGTCGTCGATCGGAATGGGAGCCTTTGCCTCGACACGCTGGAGGAAGTTGGTCATCTGTCCCTTGATCCGGTAGAAGCCATAGGTGACGAATCTAATGTTCCTTGCGGGGTCGAATTTGTCGACAGCCCTGATGAGGGCGATCATTCCCTCCTGTACAAGATCCTGATAGCGCTGAGAGGGGACCTTGAACTTTCTGGCGATCCAGAATACGAGGGGTCTGTAGGAAAGAATAAGCTGTTCACGGGCCTTTTCGTCCCCTTCAAGGCAGAGGCTCCAGAGCTCGTTCTCTTCGGCAGCGGAAAAAACCCGGGTTGCAGGATTATCCTGGCTGGCGTTCTCCATATCGGCGGATCCTCCCGGCAGTATTCATATCTTTATACCACGTACTGAGCTGATCTGACCACTAGAAGACGGGGATAACGAAATCCGGAGACGGCGCGGCAAGCAGGTGGATGGTGTCATTCATATACCTTAGCATGATCCAGTTCTCATGGACATCCATGATCGAGATCGAACAGTTGTCAACACGGACTTTCCAGGCAGCCGAAGGGGGAACGTCCAGAAGCGCTGTCAGCGCGGCGCGGATAGTGCCTCCATGGCATACGACAAGAATGTTTTCATCATCGTCCTTGAGGATAGTCCTGAGAGCGGCCCCGGCTCTGGAGACCAGACCGTGGAAAGGCTCTCCGCCTGGAGGCGTCACCGATGAAGGATCCTTCCACCACGAATGGAAGAGATCCGGATCCTTCTCCTGGATCTCTGCGGGAGCAAGTCCTTCCCAACGGCCGAAACACATCTCGGAAAGCCCCTCCATCTTGATGATGCCGTCCGGTATCAACACCCTTCCGGAGATGATGGATGCCGTCTCGAAGGCCCTCGAAAGGGGGCTCGAATATATCCTGTCGAAAGAGACATGACTGAGGCGCTCAGCAAGCAGCGCCGACTGCCGCCTCCCTTCCTCTCCCAGCGGCACATCGGTCTGTCCCTGAAAGCGGAATGAACTGTTCCATCCGGTCTCTCCGTGGCGGACAAATATCAGTTTCTGCCTTTTCTCACCCATCTCCGCACCCCCGGCAAAGTCCATCTATAAAAAAACCACCCGGATGGGGTGGCCTTCAGAGCTGGTGGAGCCGGCGGGCGGACTTGAACCGCCGACCTGCGCATTACGAGTGCGCTGCTCTGCCATCTGAGCTACGCCGGCAGGAGATTGGCGGTCCCAACGGGGTTCGAACCCGTGTCGCAGCCTTGAAAGGGCTGTGTCCTGGACCACTAGACGATGGGACCGCATTGAAACCTTATTTGGTGGGCCGTACAGGGATCGAACCTGTGACACCCGGATTAAAAGTCCGGTGCTCTGCCGACTGAGCTAACGGCCCAAGAAATAATGAATTTATCATTATATAAAAAAGGTCTCTTTTTGTCAAGTGAAATCTTGAACTTCAGCTTGAATTTTGAGGCTGATTAATTGACAAAATATTGCTATTGCAATTTTAATTAAAACAAATACAATTAATAAAAAAATCAGAAGGAGAAAATATGGCAAAAAAAATCATTATTGCATTACTGATAATTTCAATGTTGGCGACTCTTGTATATGCCGAAGAAAAAAAGCCGGTTTTCAAAGTCGACAAACAGAACGGAGGAATTGTTCCCTGCCTTTTGGGAGTATTTGATGTGAGGATGGGATATCTTTCAAATCAGGAGAATGTAAATGTGTATCTTGAAGACCTTTTGAATCTTGCAATCATAATTCCGGTAATCGGACAAATAGCATGGTTCGTGGTGCACATGTATTTTGGATATATCGGATATGAAAAAGGAAAGGACATTTCAAGTTTCTGCATAGGAACCCTGGGATGGAAGACTGCGAATATGATGGACAAGACAAAGGGAAGGACAATTGAATGGCTTGCATTTATTCCGATTATAAACATATACTCTTTCATAGTTTACATAACCGAAACAACCGGTGGAAAAACCTTAAATCAGGTTATTTCAAAGGAAAATCTTCGCAAATAATCTGCGCAAGAATATAAGTGACGCATTTTTCAGGAGTTACAGGTTTAATTTGGAATGGCTCAAATTAGTGAAAATTGTAACGAATATTATTTGACAAAAAATATGCGGAAATACCGATACTTATAGGATTTTAAAAAAATAATCTGCATAATGTATTGACAAAAAAGAAAATATCATTATATTGTTCGTAAATACCAATCTCATATTCCCTCCCTAACCGGTTGGCCTCGCTTCCAACCGGGTTTTTTTTTATATACCCCCTGTTTCCATTTTCCCCCGCCGCTCTTTTCTTATCTTTGCATTTTAAACCCGCAACTTGTAAATAAGCTACGTTTCTTGCCGCCAGATTAAAGGCGCCATGTGCCGTAAGACAAAGCGAATGAGGACGTCATCACNNTCTACTCCATCATGATACAGCTGGCGGGGATGATGTGCGAATGAGCGCTGGGCTTCCTGCGTCCAAATACAGAAGCCATACGCTCTGTGCCGTGAGCCGTGAGCAAAATCAAATACATTCAAGTAACACAAACAACATTTGATTAAATTTCTTATC
>DFYG01000108.1 GCA_002382605.1 Synergistaceae bacterium UBA4088
GACACCTCCCCTAAAGATTTCCTTTAAGTATAGGGTTGGGGATTTGCACTGTCAAGAAAGCTCTCTGTCCATTTACTAAGATGTAATTAAAGCAATTTGACATAGTGCTTCTTTTTGCTAGAGTAATCTGGAAACATTTCATCAAGGAACATCTGGTCAAGTGGCAGTTTCTCCAGGGCCGGGAACCGGGAAACCCCATCTACCGGCTCTGATATCCTGAGCCGTTGTTGGGTTATCGATCCTGAACAGACCTGCCATAATATTTTCCGTTAACAATTTGTCCGGTTCAATAGTTTGCGGCACTTGCCGCCTGCAAAAGGAGCTGACTGACATGATCTGTTTCAGGCAAACTTCTCCCGGGGAATGTTTGACAAACCCTGGTCGGGATCTGTCAGACCGCCACGTTCTGAGCACAGAGAGACAACAGGGCGGCAACGGTCGATGAGCGGATCTTTTGCTGTATGCCGAACCTCAAAACTGCTTTCCGACCTGGTAAGGATACCCAGCCCCTACTTCCACGAAGACGAGATCATGGACTTTGCACACGGATGGATGAAAAAGGAAGGAATCCCTGCGGAATTTCACCGTTTTCACGAAAAGGAAGTCTATGACTACAGGGGGACCAACGTCATCGGAGCCATCGAAGGAGGGCTTCCTGGACCCGTTGTCGTCCTCAACGGCCACCTTGATACAGTCAAGGTATGTGAAGGATGGACCAGGGATCCTTATGGAGCCTCAATTGAGGGCAACCGGATGTACGGTGTCGGGGCATGCGACATGAAAAGCGGCTGCGCAGCCATAATGCTCGCCCTTGCCGAGTTTGTAAAAGATGCTTCTCCGTTCAGGGGCCGGATCCTTTACAGCCTGGTCTGCGACGAGGAGGGCCCTTTCGGCCTCGGCACCGATGCCCTTATTCTTGACGGCATCATCCCTCAGGAAGCGGACGTAGCGGTTATTACGGAACCCAGCAGCGCGTTTGCAGGCGCCGCTTTCCCTAGCATGTGCCTGGGTGCAAGAGGCGGATGGAACTACTCCGTCAAAGTCCACGGAAGATCAGCCCACGGAGCCCAGCCTGAAAATGGGATCAACGCTGTCAGCGAGGCTGCGAGGATCCTTCTCGAACTTGAAAAGACCGAGCTTAAGCCACATGAAAAACTTGGGCGGGGCTCATTGTGCTGCGTGGATTTTCACGGAGGAGGTGCAGTCCTTTCTGTTCCGGACGAGGCGTTTTTCAGTGTATTCCGTCACGTGGTCGTAGGTGAAACGAAGGAGACCGTTCTCAGGGAAGCGGAAGCCGCCATCGAACGGGCAGGGATAAAGGGGGAGGCTGAAGTCCGCTTCCGTGAAGCTCCACACGAGGATTGCGACGGCTTCCCTGCCTATGTGGTCCCCGAAAATAACCCCTATGTTCTGAATATGGCTGCGGTTATGAAAAAAGTAACCGGCAAAGAGCCAGAAACCAGGTATTTCTCAAGCGTCGGAGATTTCTGCTACACCGGAGGCAGGCTCAACATTCCCACTCTTGTTGTCGGACCCCAGGGGGGGAACTTCCACGCCGCCGACGAGTTCGTTGAGATCGATACCGTTGTCGCGACCACCCGGATCCTTCACGAATTCCTGTGTCGCGTTTCAGGGCGAAATGAATAACAGCCGATCCATTTTGCGCCCTGGTATTCTGGATCCCGGGAATGATCCCATTTCCCTGCAGATATGAATGGAAGCCGGTGAAACCCTTGAAGCTTGACGCGGCGCCTGGCGTTACTCTTGATCTGATCGACCTGCCCCTCCCGATGGATGGGTATCACGACTTCTTCGGCATCTGGCTCGTACAGGACGATCCGGGAAAACGGAACACCCTCGTTGACGTGGGGCCTTCGTCGACTGTCCCGGGGCTCCTGGAAGAACTGAAAAACCGCGGTATCAGCAGACTGGATCTCATCCTGCTGAGCCATATCCATCTGGACCACTCAGGAGGACTGGCAGGTCTTCTCAAGGCTTTCCCCTCGGCTCGTGTCGCGGTCCACCCCGGGGGGAAACGTCACCTGGCAGATCCCGAAAGGCTTTGGGAAAGCAGCCTGGAGGTTATTCCAGAAATGGCCCTGGCCTATGGCAAGCCCTCCCCCGTGGATGAAAGCGTATTTCTGGCAGATAGCAACGAGATCCACGGGATCTCGTATGAGGATACCCCCGGGCATGCACCCCACCACCGGTCATACCTGTACAGGACCGGTGCCGGGACCGTGCTTTTTGCCGGGGAGGCGGCCAGCACCTACAGCCGCCTGGAACAGATCCTTCAGGAACCCGGAAATGAAAGATACCTCCTGCGCCCGGCCTCGCCCCCGAGGTTCTACATCGATACCGCTCTCAATTCGATAGAAAAACTCAAGACCCTGAATGCCTCCATCATGTGCTACGCCCATTTCGGGTACACCCGGGAGGCAAGGCGGATGCTGCAGGAAGCCGGAGACCAGATCCTGCTTTGGAAGGATATCTTTCGTGAATATATGGCCGGAGAAGGTTTCACCCGTCCAGGTCAAGCGGACATGGACGCCCTGCTGACCTTCGTGCTGGAAAGGGATCCCTGGCTTTCGGATTTTTCAAGCCTTCCTGAGGATATCAGGTCCCGGGAGATGGAATTCATGGCTTCCAGCGCAGCCGGGTTCCTTGAGGCGGTATTAACGGAGAGAACGTGAAAATGACTTTGGGAAACGCAGTTATGATCGACTTTTCCCCAAAATGATCACCAGTACCTTTGCCCGTTGTGCTCGATCCACCCGGACAGATGGCTACCTGAAGGGTCACGGTGGGTCCAGTGGATGACCCCGCCTTGCCTGTTCCATTCATATTCGCCGCTGAATTCGACACTATCCCCTGTCCGGAGATCCTCAACCCTCTCCGCCAGGTCGATGTTATGCGCGATCAGCAGCGTCTGCCCTGTTTCCAGCCGGATAATGAAGCGCTGATGTCTGCCTCCGTCATTGTCATCAGAGAGTATTTTTATCACAATGCCGGTTCCCTCTGCCTGGAACCCGCTAAGACGCTCTGAGAACGCACGAGCCAGGGTTTCATCACTGACAGAAGTCGAGTTCAAGACACGCGCGGTATCAGGAGTGATAACCCCGCTGCCGGCAACCGCAAAATATGCGGCGGCCAGGAAGGCAGCTGTCAGAAATATTTTTTTCATCCTCTTCATCCTCCGGCAATAACGTGACAGCCCCGTCCAA
>DFYG01000070.1 GCA_002382605.1 Synergistaceae bacterium UBA4088
TGCTGTTTCATGTAGAAAGCCTTGATCTTCTTTGGGTAGCATTCGACAAAAAGGGGCCGGTCGAACTGCTGCGTAAGGATTGTTTCGTCCTCGCCACCGAAATCGATCCCGTAGGTTATGGAACTGCCAAGTTTCTGAAGCATTGTGACCGCATCATCGTAGGTGATGTGGTGGAATGGCGCGACCACCCGTTTGAGGGGCTCGGTGTCACGGCCGATAGCAGCCAGTTCGTTGGGGCAGTTTTTCAGGACCTGTTGAACAATATAGGAAACAAGATCCTCCTGGAGCTTCATGTTGTCATAGTGGTCATAGAACGCAACCTCCGGCTCAAGCATCCAGAACTCCGTCAGGTGTCTGCGGGTTTTTGATTTTTCTGCCCGGAAGGTCGGGCCGAAAGTATATACTTTCCCGAATGCCGCCGCCGCGGCCTCTGCGTACAACTGTCCCGTCTGGGCGAGATATGCGTTACCCATATCAAAGTACGGTACCTCGAAGAGTCCGGAAGCACCCTCTCCTATGGCGCCTGTAAGAATGGGGCTGTCAGCAAGGAGAAACCCGTTGTCATGGAGATATTCCCGAGCCGACCATATTATCCGTTCGCGAATTCTCATAATGGCAAGCTGGCTTGGGCTTCTCAGCCACAGGTGCCTGTTGTCGAGTAGAAAGTCGATGCCATGATCCTTTTTTCCTATCGGGTATTCTTCTGTCGGGTTATGGATGACTTCAACGTTGGTAACACTGAGCTCGAAACCGGAAGGAGCTCTTTCGTCCCGGCGGACATTTCCGGTGACTTCGAGTGATGCCTCAAGCCACAGGTTGCGGGCTTCCGAGAACTGGTCGTCAGGAATTTCCCCCTTGACCACTACGCCCTGGATGAAGCCTGTGCCGTCGCGAAGCTGGAGGAAGTGGATCTTTCCAGAACTCCGCTTGTTGTACATCCAGCATTTCAACCTGATTTCCTTTCCCTCGTGTTTTTCGAGATCGCTGATGTAGACCCGGGGAACCGACATAGGGAGACCTCCTTTGATCCAAAGCGTGTTCCGGGTGCATTACAGTATGATACACTAACAGCTATACAAATGCGGGAAGTGTGTCGCACTTGAAACCCGAGAACGGGGAGGTAGCGTTCCTATATGACTTTGGGAATAGGAGATTCATCGCTTGTAAATGAACTTAAAACAGCATCCGGGGAGATATCCGGTGAGATAATCGCATGGAGAAGGGAGTTTCATCAGTTCCCCGAGCTTGCGTTTGAAGAGACCGTTACCTCATCCAGAATAACATCAGCTCTTTCAGGCATCGACGGTATCAAGGTTGTCAGGAATTTCGGTTCTCCTACATGCGTCATAGGTATACTACGAGGAGATATCGATGCCCCCGCAGTAACTTTAAGGGCCGATATCGATGCCCTTGCAATAGACGAGGAGAGCGGCCTCCCCTTCGCATCCTGCTTCCCCGGGATCATGCACGCCTGCGGGCACGATTCCCACATAGCATCCCTTCTCGGGGCCGCAATATTACTCTCGGAACGGGCTTCACTTCTCAGGGGGCCCGTTATTTTTTTGTTCCAGCCAGCCGAAGAGGGCAGGGGTGGAGCAAAAAGGATCGTTGATGCGGGCTTCTTCGAAAAGTATCAGGTCCGGAGTGTACTGGGATTTCACTTTTGGCCCATGATGCCCTTTGGACAGATGGCAACCCGGAAAGGCCCGATCACGGCTCTTTCCGACAAAATCCATATTGCTATTAACGGAGTGACTTCGCACGCTGCGTCTCCTCATCAGGGAGTCGATCCTACTGTGGTAGCCGCTCATATTCTTCTCTCCATACAGGACATCATCAGCCGGGAGAAGGACCCGATGTCCCCGGCGGTGGTTTCGTTCGGTCAGATAGAGACCGGAGACGCATATAATATTATCCCGGGGAGCGCCCATATGTGGGGGACACTGAGGGCCCTGGAACCGGAGGTTCGTGATTTTATCCAGGGAAGACTTGAGGAGATGGTCCCTCTTGTCGCAAGAGCCCACCGGGCGACCGCAGTGGTTGAATACAACAGGAATTACCCCCGCCTCATCAACGACCAGGAACTGACATCAAAGGTACTTGAAAGAGCGGGAAACTTCTTTGCCGACAATGAATCCGGCGTTGCGGAACTCGAGAGGCCGTTGCTGGCGGGTGAGGATTTTGCTTTCTACTCTCTCAAGGTCCCTTCGTGCTTCATGCTTCTGGGGACAGGAGGAGAGAGCGGACTTCATAACCCTCACTACGACGTTCCCGAGGATCTTATACCGCTGGCTTCGGCATGGGAGGCATATCTGGCACTGACCATCTGAGGTGTCCGGGTAGGGCTCAACTGGTCTGCTTTAAAAAACCATCCCCTTTTTCAGGGGTTCAACAATCCTATTATACGGAGGGACGATCACGTGAACGTTCGACTGGAAAAAAGCATTATCTCACAATGCAATAAATCTAACGGAGAACGCTCAGTCTGGTGGAGAGGAACCTGGTGGTCCAGGAAAGTCCTGGCCGATCTTGCAGGGCAATATGAGGAAAAACTCAGGGAGAGTGGTTTTCGCGAGGGAGGGCGCATTGCGGCTCTTATGCCGAACTGCCCGGCATTCCTGGCTCTGATGATCGCTGTCTGGAAGGCTGGAGGCACGCTGACCCCGTTGAATCTGCAGGCCGGGCTTTCATCGACCCTTGACGTTCTTCAGCATTCCGATGTCTCCGCCGTTTTTGTCCCTCAGGGGATGGAACAGCTGGCTGAAGGCATAGCCGCCTCGGGGGTTCCGGCGATGCCGGTCCCGCTTGACGGGGTCCTCCCCTCGTTCCAGTCGAAGAAATGCGAAGGGTCGGATCCCGAAATAGCAGTCCTTTTTTATACCTCTGGAACGACCGGAAAACCGAAGGGCGTTCCGATAACTCACTCCAATCTTTATGACAACGTCTCCAAATCCATCAAGCACTTCAAGGATCTGGTCGATGAGGACATATTCATCAATACACTCCCCAACTTCCACACCCTCGGATTCACAACGAGCGGTCTTCTTCCTCTTTTTGGCGGTTACCCGCAGGTACTTCTTCCGACCTTCATGCCTCCCGAGAACGCTATCGAAGCCATCAAGGCGGCAGAGGTCACAGTGATGATAGCCGTTCCGACCATGGTCGCTCTGATGCTGGGTGTTATAGCACGGGGGGCAGAGGCACCTTCAACACTAAGGCTTCTTGTGACCGGCGGAGATCGTTTCCCGCAAAGGCTCGACGCGAGAACACAGCAGATGCTAGGTGTTTCGGTTCTCGAAGGTTATGGATTGACCGAGACATCTCCGGTCGTTGCCCTCAACGAGGGCGTCCAGCAGAGGAAACTCGGCACGGTCGGAAAAGTTCTTGAAGGATACGATATCGAGGTCAGGGACAATGACGGGAATCTTCTTCCTGTTGGCACTGAGGGTGCCCTGTGGCTTCGTGGCCCATCGGTCTTTGGCGGCTATTTCAAGGCTCCGGAGATTACCAGAGAGAAATTCCGTGACGGGTGGTTCAACACGGGTGACGTCGTTAAGATGGATGAAGATGGATATATGACGATGGTCGACCGCGTAACGGATATTGCGATAGTAGGCGGCTTCAACGTTTACCCGACGGAGGTGGAGGCAGTTCTGCAGCAGATGCCAGGGATCCGGGAATCTGCGGTTGTCGGTGTCAAACACCCTGTCAGCGGAGAGATCATAAAGGCATACGTCATACCTTCGGGTGACCCCAAAATTACGTCCCGCGAGGTTGTCTCCTTCTGTCGCGACAAGCTTGCTCACTACAAGATCCCGAGGATCGTTGAATTCATCGACGAAATGCCTCGATCCAGCATCGGAAAGATCCTGAAGAGGGAACTGAGGAAGCGCTAGAACCCCCTTTTGTATTCACCTTCGGTTGATCGGGAGTGAAGTGTGCTTGTTTGGATTTACGGTTAACATTCTTGAAAAGCCCCGAAAGAACGACCTGGCAAGGATAGGTTCTTTTCTTGCCTTGTTTTCTCTTTCTCTGGAGGGTGAACCCGATGTTTCCGTTGTCGTGGAAGACGCCGCCGGCAACATCGCAGGGACGGGGAGCCTCCAGGGTAATGTTATCAGGATGATGGCGGTCGACCCCGGCTGGCAGGAGGCTGGTCTTTCCGGGACGATAACCTCAAGGCTTGTAGAATGGGGGAGAGCAAGAGGAATAACGCATTTTTTTGTCTTCACGAAACCGGAAGCCTCGGAAAAGTTTCTTGGGTTTGGTTTCCGTGAGTTGGCGCGCTATGAACCCTTTGCGGCACTTCTGGAAATGGGGCAGCCTGGGATCTTTCAATTCAGAGAGTACCTTGATACCCTCAGAGCTCCTCTCACCGGGGGGGAACTCGCGGGCAGCATAGTAGTCAACTGCAACCCATTCACAAAAGGGCATCAGTATCTTGCGGAACAGGCCGCCTCAAGATGCGCGCGGCTTTACGTCATTGTCGTCGAAGCCGACCTTTCCTCGTTCCCTTTCAAGGACCGTTTCGAACTAGTCACGGCCGGAACGTCCCATATCCCCAATGTCACCATTGTGAGAAGCGGAGAGTATGCGGTTTCATCTGCAACCTTCCCGTCATATTTTCTGAAAGATGCCTCCCTCGAGAAGATAGCGTCCATTCAGGCAAGGCTCGACGTAACCCTCTTCGCAAATCTGTTCGTGCCGGCCCTTGGAATATCCGTCCGCTTCGTGGGGACAGAGCCATACTGTTCTGTTACCGGATCCTACAATGAGGCGATGAAGGAGATACTGCCCCCCCGCGGCGTGGCACTCGAAGTCATCGACAGATCCGTGCTGGATGACGGTGATGTCATCTCTGCCTCTACGGTCAGGGCCATGCTGAAGGAGGATATGTGGGATGGGGTGCGTAGAATGGTGCCTGAATCTACCTGGGATTATCTTCATTCAGAAAAGGGAAAAGACGTAATAGAAAAGATCAAAAGATCGAATGGGAGACACTGAGACCTCAGATCTTCACGCCCGCCCCGGCAAGAGCCTCCTCCAGGGTTTTGTATGCCCCCGTCGTTGAGAAAAAAACTTCTCCGATGGGAAAGAACCGCCCCTTTCCATATCCTTCGAAGGCCTTCCGGTCACTTTCGGAATCACCGAAAAAGAGTATCTCTGAAACACCAAGTATTTTTTCCAGCCTGTAAAGGCCTTCCGCTGAAGGTTTTTGGACGCCGTCATCCGGTGTAACGCAGCGCTCCCGCGGGAGATCCTCCCAATCAAGAAGGAGAAGGGCCAGTTCCAGCTCTTCCTTCGTTCTTCCTGTATATATGCCTACAGGATCGACAAAACTCTGCCATCTATTCTTAAGGAAAGGTCGCTCTCTTTCCCATAGCCCCGATCCCTTCACGTGTTTCGGGGCGGTATTTCGGACAGAAAGGAAGAATTCCTCTCCGAAATACATCTCCTCGCATGCTTCCCTGACCGCATTTCTGTCGACATCTGATCCGAATGTTTTTGGAACCCAGATAAGGGGGTCAAGGTCGCATTCCCCCAGAGCCGCACTCCAGCTCTCCGGGGCAGCCCGACCTTCCCGCGTTATGGAAGCCGTATTCGACACGGCCCAGGAGAGAAATGTCCAGGCAATATCGTAGTCGTCGTTGAACATAGGGAGGCTCCTGGCCTTGATATAGTGCTCTTTTGTGAAGAGCCGGGGAACGGACCCAAGTCCCGTGATGGAACTTGCAAAGAGGTCTATGATCCCGGAAACGACTTCCGGAAAGGATCGGGATGTATCTATAAGAACCCCGTCCACGTCAAATACAATTCCGGTATTATTCATATCCGGGTCCGTTCCCTGTGACGTTGTTCCAGTTCCGTCCAGACAGCCGCCGGTTCAACCTCAAGTGCTATGCAGCAGACCAGAAGGTGGTAGAAAAGATCGGCGGCCTCGTAAATGAAAGCATCTTTATCACCCAGGGCTGTAGCGAGTGCTGTTTCGACCCCTTCTTCACCGATCTTCTGTGCCACACGAGGGAGCCCTTCCTGGACAAGCCTTGCAGTATAGCTATCCTCGGGGGAGTCATTGCTTCGCCCCTTGAGATACTTCCAGAGTTTGCCGGGAAAAGTCGCAAGACAGGCAGTTTTCTCAGCGTGAACGGAAAAACAGCTCTCGGAGCCTGTGTGGCAGGCAGGGCCAGTTGGCTTTACTATGGCAAGAACGGCATCACTGTCACAGTCTCTGCGGATTTCGACGACCCTGAGGGTATTTCCGCTTGTTGCCCCCTTATGCCACAATTCATTTCTGCTCCTGCTGAAAAAGACCATCTCTCCAAGGCGCTCGGTTTCCAGTAAAGATTCGCGATTGGCCCAGGCGAGCATCAGTACCTCTCCTGTTTCTGCGTCCTGGACAACAACAGGGATGAGCCCATCCTCACCGAAGAAGATAGAACCTATCTCGGGGATCATGAAAGAACCTCCTCAATTCTTACCGGAATTCCTGCATTGGCCAGATCCTTTTTCAGGTCAGGGATCAGTATAGAGCCGAAATGAAACACCGAGGCTGCAAGCGCGGCATCCGCGCCGGAATTGAAAGCGTCTATGAAGTGCCTGGTATTTCCTGCGCCGCCTGAAGCTATGACCGGTATGGAGACGCTTTCGCATACCGCTTCGATGCATCTGTTGTCGTATCCGTCGCGGGTTCCGTCCGAATCCATCGATGTAAGCAGGATTTCCCCGCATCCAAGGGATTGACCCCTTCTAACCCAACTGATGAGATCAAGTCCAGTGGGAGTCCTTCCCCCCCGGATGAAGACCTCCCAGCGTCCATCATCGCCTCTTTTCACATCGACTGCCAGAACAACGGCCTGGGATCCGAGCAGGGAGGCGCAGCGTGAAATAAGACCCGGTTCCATTACTGCGGAAGTATTCAGGGAGATCTTGTCCGCGCCGAGAGTGATAAGATCCCTGGCCTGCTCTGGCCCGCTGATCCCTCCGCCGACTGTAAATGGTATGAAAAGATTCTCGGCCACGGATCTTACCCAGTCGGTCATTGTTCCCCGTTTATCTGTCGAGGCAGAAATATCCAGGAAGACCAGTTCATCGGCTCCCTCGTTCATGTACTCGAATGCAAGTGTTGCCGGGTCACCTGCGTCTGAGAGGTCCCTGAAATGGATCCCCTTTACGACACGCCCGGCAAGCACATCAAGACATGGAATTATTCTCCTTGTCAGCATGGTCTCACCAGCTTCAGGGCTTTTCGCGGATCTATACTCCCCTCGTAGATCGATTTACCAAGGACTGTACCCGTGCAACCGATTTTTTCAAGTTCCTCAATGTCACTGCAGGAGGATATTCCGCCTGCGGCAATTACAAGGAAACCGGGGAACTCTTCAATTATTGAGACGTAAAGTTCGATATCAGGACCTGAAAGGGTCCCATCACGCTCTATGGATGTAACCAGGGCTTTTGTAAAGCCTGCCTCAAGGAGAGTTTCGATAGCTTTCAGGGTTGAAAGTTCAGAAAGAGAGGACCAGCCCCTGACGGCCGCGTGACCTTCTTTTATGTCTAGCGCCGGAAGGATGCGGTCACCAAAAAGAGTGAAGAGTCTTCCGGCAGACCCGGCTGAAGAATAGAGCAGGCTTCCGACCATAGCCCTGGCTGCACCAAGCGCAAGAACATGTTCTATATCCTCGATCTCCCTGAGTCCGCCGCCGAACTGAAGGGAAAGTCCTGTTGAAGCCAGGTCCCGGATCAGGTGAGTGTGGTGGGGCTTGCCATACCTGGCGCCATCAAGGTCCACGATGTGCAGGTGCCTGAAACCGGTTTTCGCAAAAAATAGAGCAGTCTCCAAAGGATCAACAGGATATTGGACACATTCCTGAAAGTCACCTTTAAGCAGACGGGACACTTTTCCGCCCTGCAGATCGATAGCGGGAAAAAGATCCAATTTTCAAACCCCCAGTTCTCTCAGAGACTCGCCGAGAAGATCCAGACCGGCAGAGCCGCTTCTCTCAGGGTGGAACTGAAAACCAAGTGCCCGGCCTTTTCGGGCAATAGATGTGAACACACACGAATCTACTGATGTGACGGCTATGGTGTCACTGCATACGGGCAGAGCGAACGAGTGAACGAAGTAGAAACAGGGACTTTTACCGGAGTCGGGCCAGGTTACTGTATTCCACCCGATGTGAGGCAGTTTTTTTGTTCCCTTGAGTTTTAGAGCTTTTCCATCGAAAATGCCCAGTCCTTTAATTGTGTTATCCTCCTCGCTGCCCTCGCACAAAAGCTGCATCCCGAGGCAGATCCCGATGATCGGTCTTTCATCATGGATCCAGATGTGGAGTGCTTCGCGCCACCCTGATGATCCGATCTTTGACATGGCGGGCCCGAAGGATCCCACACCCGGAAGGATCAGGGCATCAGGCATAGATGATCTCTCTGAGGGAGGAGATACCAGCACAACGCTTTCGCGCTTCATGAAGTCAAGCGCGCGCCTGATGTTCCCGACGTTCCCGGCCCCGTAATCTATTATGCCTATCACGGCCAGATCCCCTTTGTCGAAGGAGAAACTTCGCCCGGGGCCATGGCCTGGGCCATGGCCTTGCCGAAGCCTTTGAAAATGGCTTCCGATGTGTGGTGAGAATTGTCAGACTCGATGATCCGGATGTGTATCGTTATCCTGGCTTCTCTTGCAAAGGCCCTGAAAAATTCAGGAACAAGTTCCATGTCGAAACTTCCGCAGGAAGAGGAGAGGAAATCCCCCCGGAAGACAGAGACTCCTCTTCCGCTCAGATCGACGGCAACCATGACCAGTGATCCGTCCATCGGCATGGCGCACCATCCGTATCTGTTTCTGGGAGAGGACGGGTACCACTCAAGAAGGGCCGTTCCCAGAACTATCCCCGCATCCTCAACAAGGTGGTGAAAGTCAACATCGGTGTCACCCGAAGCTTTGAGTGAGATACTCCATCCCGCGTTGTGAGCCATCAATTCCAGCATGTGGCCGAGAAAGCCGGATGGGGTGTCGATCTCGATCTTTCCTGGCAGGGGGTGTAATGCGAGCGAAACAGAGGTTTCTCCGGAGCGTCTTTCAATGTTTATCGTCATGGTATCTCCTTCCCTTCCATGGCTGTAAAGAATCGATCATTTGGGAGATCATTTTCCAGTTCGTCTGGGTGAATCTCTGGTTCGCGACGATCCTCATGGAAACATGGGCAACTTCCTGAAGGACCTTGAGCCCATTGACCCGCAAGGTCTCTCCAGACTGGACGATATCCAGGATGCAGTCGCTGATGCCGAGGAGGGGAGCGAGCTCCACGGAGCCGTGCATGTGAATGATCTTCATCACGATGCTCCGTGAGTTGAAAAATGAATCTGTTATGACCGGGTACTTTGTTGCTACCCGCAGCCCGGAGAGACGGCTCCCTATACCCGCGAAACGTGATGCGATGCTGTCAGGGCCGGCTATGACAAGTCTGCACCTCCCGGTTCCAGTATCAGCCAGCTCGACAAGAGGGACTCTTCGTTCCATGAGTACATCGCTGCCGGCAAGTGCCAGGTCTGCCGCCCCGTAGTGGACGTATGCAGGGACGTCCATTGGCTTGGCGAGCAGGTATCTGCAGTGTTTTTCCGTTATTACCAGAGCTCTTCCCGGTGACTGGAGTTTCTTGCAGGGGAGCCCCATCTGGGTCAGAACAGGTACGCACACCTCGAGCATTCTCCCTGTTGGAACGGCAATATTAAGCATGCGGAACTCCTTTCGGAGGGAATTCCGATCTCGGCAGGCTGCTGTTGTCGAGGAGATCATAAACGTGATCATCGGAAAGGTCCGTCCACCACCTGTATCCTCGATGCCTGGCAAGATCAACTGATCTGCTTCTCTGCTTTACCCAGCTCATTTCCAGGGGAATTCCCCGGTCGGAAAAATATTTCGCACAGAGCATGGCATTTTCCGGGGACAGAGAACCCGACCACGCCATTACGAACATTCTCTCTCCTCCAGGATCAGGAGCCTTTTCGAGGATCTGTTCCAGGTTCAGGGAAAAACCGGTTGCCTGGCCGATAATGCCAAAAGAGGACAAAAGGCCGTCGTAACGCCCTCCTCCTCCAACCGGTCTGCCCTGCCCTTCAGAAAAGATCTCGAAGATCGGGCCGCTGTAGTAGTCAAGCTCCCTCGTCAGGCTGAGGTCAACAAAAACGCGTTCCTTGTAGCCCGCAAAATTCAGGGCATCCAGAAGAGATCCTATCCCTTCGAGTGGGCACCCGGGGGGGAGAATTCCAGCCGCTGCTTCCAGAGCATCAACTCCCCCCCGTAAGGAAGGAAGGGCCCTGAGAGGTGCGCGAAGAGCCTCCGATATGGGGGCGCGTGACAGGATCTCCCGGTAACTCGTGAAAGACTGCATTCTCAGGGCGTCTCTAAGCGCTGATGCCGTCTGGAAAGGAACCTCCTGAAGGAGGTTCTCAAGGATCGTTACATCTCCGATAACAACAAAGCTGTTCCTGACTTCGAGCGCATCCAGGGAATTCAGAAGAAGAGTAAGCAGTTCGACGTCAGCTCCCTCTCCTTCCCATCCCAGGAGTTCCGCTCCAAGCTGAAAGTTCTCCACTTCAAGATCCGGCTGGGTGGGGATACGGAAAATCCTGTCCCCGTAACAGACCCGCAAAGGTCTTTCGTCAGGGGAATAGCTGGAACCCATATGTTCTACTGCTGCAAGGGTAAGGTCCGGCCGGAGGCAGCAGGTTTCCCCGGAGGGTGCATTTACGGAAAGCATCCGGGAGCGGACCCCTGGTGAAAGGCGATCCCTGCAGGAACCGAAAAGCTGGAGCGTGGAGGGGAGGAGTACCCGGTATCCATACGCGCCGAAAACATCGAAAAAAATCTGTCTGGCTCGCTCGATCTTTGCGGCGTTATCACCGCTTATGCTTTTAAACCCTGAGGGAAGGCCGGTCATCGGGTTCTACCCTCCGTTCTCAAAAGCATGGCCAGCCGGTGTGCCTGCAGACCCTCGGCAGCAGCCATGACCGCGCCTGCTTCAGCAAGAGCCTCGGCACCCTCTTTTCCGATCTCGGTATAGGTCTGGGGGCGCATGAAAGTCCCGGTCCAGACACCTCCCGCAAAACGGGCCGATCTCCCCGTCGGCAGAATATGATTTGTCCCCGCTACGTAATCTCCAAAAGACTGGGCGCTGTAATTTCCAAGAAAGGCAGAGCCGAAAGAAAGGCATTTTGAGAGAATATCGCGAGGATCCTCGACCGCAAGGACAATGTGTTCAGGTGACTCCCGGTTTGCGAATGCGACTGCTTCTTCCAGTGTGCATATAACAACACAGCCGTTGTCAAGCCAGGAATCACGCGCAATTGATGACGCAGTACCTGTTCCCAGTAAATTTTCAAGCGCCGACAAGGACGATTCGGCGGTTCCCCTGTCCGTACAGAGAAGAGTCGCCTTTGCCAGAGGGTCGTGTTCCGACTGGGCAAGCAGGTCAGCCGCAATGAATGACGGATCGGCTGAACGGTCGGCAATTATCAGGACTTCACTCGGTCCTGCCAGGCCATCAATCCCGAAGGAACCGAACAAGATCCGTTTTGCTTCTGTGACATAGACATTGCCCGGACCTGCGAGCATGTCGACAGGTTCGAGATCCCTGGCGCCGAACGCCGCCGCAGCGACGGCCTGTGCTCCCCCGACCGACCATACCTCTCTGACTCCCAGCATTGAGAGAGTGCCAAGAATAATCGGATGAGGGCCATCTTGGGAAGAGGGGGGTGTCAGGGCCACGATCCTTTTTACCCCTGCTTCCTGAGCTGCAATTACCCCCATGAGAGCTGTGCTGGGAAGGGGGAATCTTCCCCCAGGAATGTATATTCCGGTGCTTCCTGCAGGAGTGAACCTGATCCCGGCCAGAACGCCATCGGTGATCTTGCACTCCATGCCGTTAAAGAGGGATCTTTGGAGCGAATGGAAGAGGCGGATATTCCCGGCTGCTGAACGGATAGCCTCTTTCAGGGGTGCCGGAATTGACCGCTCAGCTTCCTTCAGGTTTGACCGGGGAACAATGAGCGGTCCCGAATAACCGTCAAGCGATACTGAATACCTGCTGATAGCGGCAAGCCCTCCAGATCTCACATCTTCGATTATCCTGATAACGGTATCTCTGATATCGATACCGGCTTGAGCTTGAGGTTCCTTTGATCCAGGAGTCTTTAGATAAAGCATAAGTCCCTCCAGCAATAAACTACCCTGTTAAAGGGGTAGAAAGTTATTCAAACACGATGGGCATGATAACATAACGCAGCTGAAAAACGCAAGAGTTAAATGGAACAGAATAAAAGGGGCCGATCCCGGGACAAAGTCCATTTCGTTGGAATGATCCTCCGTGGGCTGTTCAACAAGCACACATGACCAGAGTTTCGCACCCTCTCGATCTGTCCGGCATGGTCAAAAATTTCATTTGACAACCCTTAAAAACCTTGGTAAACTGCCATTCGTGTTTTGCAAAAACCTTTTACTACGGCGAATCGTTAAGGGGGCACTAAAGTGAGAGCAGCACTCTTCGTAAATCCCGGGATCAGATCAGCTTATTCTGAGATCAGACTGGACAAGAATGAAAATCCCTTTGAAACGCCGCCTGGTTTGATAGAGGAACTCCGCATTTCAATATCCGCGCTTGAATTGAACAGATATCCCGACCAGGAAGCGGCCTCCCTGAAAAATGCCCTATCCGAGTACTGCGGTTTCCCCCCTGAGTGGATAACGCTCGGAAATGGAGGGGACGAGATCCTGCTGAATCTAATGATGGCTTTTGTTCCCCGTGAGGGCTGCCTGATGACCCTTTCGCCATCGTTTTCCGGTTATGAGCAGATGAGCAGATCCCTTGGACTCAGGACTAAAAGGATCCCTCTGGAGTTTGACGGTGAATCCGTTACCCTTCGTCAAGAAAAGCTTGTGGATGGCCTGGCCGCTTCTTCTCCCGACATGATGATCATAGACAGGCCGAACAACCCGACGGGTCTTTCCGTTTCGACAGAATTTCTTAAGGAGATCGCCAGCCTGACACGCGGGATCGTCGTAGTGGACGAGGCTTACGTGGAATTTGGCGGAGGCTCCATTCTCTCTGATACAGGAGAATTGCCTTCCAATGTTTTCGTTCTAAGAACCTTCTCCAAGGCATGGGGGCTTGCGGGTCTCCGCGTGGGGTGGGGGGTCTCGATGCCGGCACTTCGTTCGAAGGTGGACAGGGTTCGTCCGCCGTTCAATGTCGGCGTTATCCCCCAGGAAGCGGCGAGGGTCGCTCTCGGTTATTCTGAATGGATGAGGGCACGCGTCAACACCATCACTTATACAAGGGACCGGTTTATTGAGGAAGTTAAACGCATTCCTGGCTGGATCGCTCTCCAGAGCAAGGCGAATTTTGTCATGCTTTATTCGAAATGCGACAGGAAAATGACAGAAAAGACTTTCAAAAAGATGGGCATTCACGCACGATTCCCTGATATGGGTGTCCTTTCCCAGATCCCGGGAAGTTGGGTTCGTATGACTGTCGGCCTTGAAGAGGAGATGGAAATTGTTCTTGATGCCCTTAAGGAACTTTCCTACCGGATCTGATAAAGAGGGTGTAACATCATGAAATGATCCCCGAAGGGAGAAGGGGCCTTGATAGAGATCCCGATAGACCCGCACGGAAGAACCCCGCTTTATCGACAGATAGCATCTCACCTGAAAAGAATGGTTCAAAATGGGACCCTCTTATGCGGGGATCGCCTTCCGGGCAGCAGGGAACTTGCGCTGAGCCATGGGATCAGCCGGACAACTGTCGTACTGGCCTATGACCTCCTTGAGGACGATGGTTTCATCGAACAGCGAGGCCGCCGGGGTTCTTTTGTCGCATGGAGAAAAGCAAGAGCCTCTGCAGACCTGGGTGAAGACGGGCCGATATGGGATCTTGCTTCCGGACTCCCCTCCGGAGATCTGGTCCCCTGGGAGCGCGTTGCCTCGATCGCGAGGGATGCTCTTTCCGGGAAAGGTCCTGAAACCCTTTTCGATACTCCCCCGGAAGGTCTTCCGGCCCTGAGAGAGGCCCTTGTCCGCCATGCAGCGCGAAGAGGTATCCCTGCCAGAAGAGATGAAGCCATCATCACAAGCGGGGCAAGGCATGCCCTCTCTGTTTCGATCGATGCGATGGCTTTGAAGGGTGTCCACACGCTGTGGGTTGAGGAGCTGACCTACCCTGAGATAAGAAGAATGGCGGCTGCTGCAGGTCTGAACGTTAGGACGGTCTCGATGGAGCCATCTCTCTTTGTCGATTCACTCTCATCCATCGGTAATGGAGATGCACTTTATCTGATCCCGAGTTTTCATAATCCCACCGGAAGGACCATATCGATCGATGTCAGGAGAACGGTTCTCTCCGCAGCCGCGGCACGAGGATTCTGGGTAATAGAGGACGACTCCTACGGTGAGTTGCGCTTCGGAGAATCGAGTGTTCCGGCTCTGAAGTCCATCGACGGTGAAAACAGGGTCCTGTATCTCGGGTCTTTCAGTCAATTGCTCTTCCCCGGCATGCGCATCGGGTATGTGCTGCTCCCCGATGAGATAAAAAAAGATTTCCTCTCGGTTCTCGAAAGAACCTCAGGGGCAACATCCTCTTTTGTCCAGCACCTAGTTCTTGCATTCATTGAGGACGGAAGCCTCGAGGAGGCTCTTGATCTTGCAAGAAATTCGATGGCCATAAGGATGGGTGTGCTAGGCCAGTCGTTGTCCGAAATATTGTCCGGCTGTCTTTACGAGCCACCCCAGGGTGGGATCTATCTCTGGCTTGAAACCCCGGGACTTGAAGGCTCCCGTGCAGCCCGAATGGCTGGTGAGGCGGGTGTGGCGGTAATGCCGGGGAATTTTTTTGCATGCCCGCCTGGAGATATTGAGGCCGTAAGGCTTTCCGTCAGCCG
>DFYG01000130.1 GCA_002382605.1 Synergistaceae bacterium UBA4088
GCCGCCGAGGCCGACACCCACGGGGCTCCGTTGAACGCCCACGGGATGGCCCTGCGGGGGACAATGTTCTCCTTCCCAAGGAGTTTAAGGAAATCCAGGAAAGGCTGAAAAAGGGGCGGTCCCAGCCTCAGCTGCATTCTTGCATGGAAGATCCTGTCGACCCCCTCGAAGACGAACGAAAGCAGAGAGGAAAATACAAGGAGTGCCACTCCCGCTAGGATCTTGAACATAAGAAGGGTCATGCTCCCATCACTCTCCCTGTTTTTTCGCGGCAAAGTTTAAGAAGATCGTTCTTTGTGACGATCTGTCCTGAGCCGCTCGAGCGGTCGGTCAGAACCATGCGCTCCATGCAGGAAATGCACGGATCGACACTGTTGATTATCAGTGGGGCATCCGCGAGTTCGTTGTCCTTGAACATGATCGGCCACGAAACTGCGTTGGCGTATGTCGGTGCCCGTACCTTCCACCAGGTGATGTTGTCCTGCCCACCGGTAAGTCTCAGAATGTGCGAGTCATCTCCCCGCGGCCCCTCTATCGCGCCCCAGCCTGTGCCGTCCGCCTGCTTGAGGTAGTTGAGCAGTTTGGGAAGTTTTGGCTCCCACATGAGATCCCCCGAAGGAAGACCCGCCATAACAGTTTCAATTATCTCGATAGATTGGTAGACCTCAAGGACCCTGACCAGGAACCGGTCGAACACGTCTCCATAAACTTCTCCGGTGTGATCCTGGGGCACAAGCGGCTTTATGTCCATGTCGCAGTAGGCTTCATAAGGGGATGACCACCGGAGGTCAACCCTGAGGCCGCTCCCCCTGGCGGTGGGTCCGAGGGCGCAGTGAGTAACGGCATCTTCTTTTGAGAGCACACCGACATTGCGCATCCTTGCCTTGGCTACGGGATCTTCGGTTACAACATCATAGAAGATCCCGAATTCGTTCTTGTAGAAATCGATCATTTCGCGGAGCGCATTGTCCACCGAGGGCGTGATGTCCCTGCGTACCCCCCCGACAGTACCGGTACCGTAGTTGACGCGGTTTCCGGTAAAGGCCTCGAGAACGTCCATAACCTTTTCTCGAAGGATCATTCCCAGGTGGAAAGCAGAATCGTAACCGAATGTGTAGCAGGCGACGCCAGCCCACAGGATGTGCGAGTGGATGCGTTCAAGTTCAAGCACCAGGGTCCTTATGTACTGTGCCCTGGCCGGGACTTCTATCTTTGCAGCATCCTCGACCGCCCTTACGAACGCCTCGATGTGTGTAAAAGAACATATACCGCAGATACGCTCGGCCAGATAGATTATCTGGATCGGGTTTCTGTCCCGGGCCATGAACTCAATGCCTCTATGGATGGCTCCAGGGCGTATGGTAGCTTTGACTATACGTTCGCCATCGACATCGAGCCAGGCGGTGATAGGTTCCTTGAGACCGACATGGACGGGGCCGATCGGCACTTGATAGGTTTTTTTTGCTCCTTCAGCCATTCCGGCACCTCCTAGGAGAGTTCCCTGATATCTTCAGGCTTCGGACCTGTCTCGTCTCGCCGCCACGGCTTTATATCCTCGTTCCAGTCCTCCGGAAGGAAGATAAGCGCCTTGTTGGGGAGGCCGTCGAAATCAACACCCAGCATTTCCCGGATCTCCCGTTCGCTGTACTCGATCCCGGGGATTCTCTCCCAAAGCGACGGCATGACAAGGTCGCTTTTCGGAACGTCGACTGTGAGGGTTATGCCAAGACGATTGCCTCGTCCTGCGCATCTGAAGAGAGAAAAGTGATAGTTGAGTTGAACGGAAGATCCTATGTCGTCTCCGGAAGTAATGTGAAAGTGCAGAAAGTCGATTTCTCCGAGGGCATCTACAAGATCCGTAAATCTCTCCCTGTCTACGGAGAGCCACAGGTTCCTGTAGGCAACATTGCCGGCAACGCCCCCCTTGTAGTCCCTGAGTTCTATTTCGCGGACTGAATCTCCGAACTTGTCGCGTATGCATTCAATTACCTGTTCGGGGTCCATGCTTACCTTTACATATTCGGGACAGCGTGGCTTCATTTCACGGCACCTGCCTTCTGGACTTCTTCTTTCAGTTTTTCTAGTTTCAGGATCGCCTTGGCGGCACCCTCGATTATGGCCTCCGGACGGGGAGGGCATCCGTGGACGTAGACATCGACAGGAATTATGTTGTCCACAGGGCCGTCGAGGCTGTAGGACTTATAGAAGACGTCTCCGGAGCAGGCGCAGTTGCCTATCGCGATGACCACCTTCGGATCCGGCATCTGGGCATAGATGCGGCGGAGCCTTCCCGTCATGTACTTTGTGACGGGTCCAGTAACGAGAAGTGCGTCGGCGTGGCGTGGCGTTCCGACAAGCTTCATCCCGAAGCGTTCTATATCGTACCTTGGAGTGATGGTGGCCACGATCTCAATATCACAACCGTTACAGGATCCGCTGTTGCAGTGAAAGACCCATATCGACTTGGTAAGTATGTCGAGGTAGCGTTCAAGCTTCATCGTCCCGCCCCCTTACAGAAGCACCAGCACTGCGAGGACCGCGACCGTGAGAACGAAGTAGCCCACGTAGTCGCTCGCTATGCCGCTGTGAATTTCGATCAGACTGTCGTAGTATGGTTTAAGTGCCTTGACGAAGCCCCAATAGGCGGAAGAGGCTGGAACCCCCATGTCGTCTCCATCTTCAGGAACCTCGTTGCTTCCATAAAAGATCTCATCCTGTTCTGTCCCCTCTTTGTAATCATCTCTTCCGAGAGATCTGAGCCAGAGGACAAGAGCAGAGGTTATGCCGAAAAAGATCAGCCAGACGTATACATCCCAGTATCCGAAACCTGAATAGACCTTTGCCCACATCAGAGTCCACCCCCCATGACCGCGGATATATAGCCGGCCTGATCTACGAGTGCCTTGGCCGCCGGTTCAACAAGATGCGAAAGCGTCCAGGTAGGGAAGAGCGTCAGAGCGATAATTACTATCGTCAGAACGGACATGCCTATGAGCATGGATCCGGGAACTTCTTTCACATTCGCGAATTTTTTCTTTGCGGGACCGAGGAACGCGGTCTGGAAGACCTTGACGAAGGACGCCAGTGTCAAAACCGAAGTGACGAGAGCCACGACCGCAAGCAGCGGATATACGGCAAAGGTGGACTGGTAGATAAGCAATTTGGAGACGAACCCGTTGAAGGGGGGGATGCCGGCAATGGCCGCGGCCGCGATAAAGAACATGAATGTTGTGTGAGGCATGACACTCGCGAGCCCTCCAAGTTCGTTGAGGTTCCGTGAACCGGCGGCGTAATAGACGGCTCCTGCAGTAAGGAAGAGCAGCCCCTTGTACATCGTGTAGTTTATGATGTGAAATATTCCGCCCTTCATGGCAGTGAAGCCGTAGTCAGCCATGGCCTGCGGATCCCTGAGGGCCAGAAGGCCGACCCCGAGAGCGAGAAGAATGTAGCCTATCTGAGAGACCGAATGATAGGCCATGAGGCGCTTGATCTCTTTCTGGATGACGGCCATCGTTACACCTATGAACATCGATAGCACACCCATCACAATGATGGTCCAGGGTATAACGGAGCTTCCAAGGCTGGCCCCGTAAAGAGAGAAGCAGACCCTGAAGAGACCGTAGAGCGATGCCTGGCTTACTCCTACGAGGAGACAGGTGACTCCCGCTGGAGCCTCTGCATAGGCGTCGGGAGTCCACATATGCATCGGCACGGTCCCGCACTTCATGGTCAGGGACACCACCAGGAAGACAAGCGCGATCTTTTCGGCGTAGCCCATATGGAGCATTCTGGCAACCGCAGCGATGTTGACCGCGTTGTATCTTCCGTAAAGGAAACCCACGGCGATGAGAATGAACATCGCGGACAGGGTCGATACGATCATGTACTTGAAGGAAGCCTCCACCGCTTCCGGACGGTCGCGCCAGAAGGCTATGAGACCGAAGGATGCGACTGACGCTATCTCAAGAAAGACAAAGAAGTTGAACAGATCACCGGTAAGCTGCATGCCAAGCATTCCAGTAACAAGGAGGAAATAAAGGGCCGAGAACTTTTCAAGCCCGGTGAACTTGTCCATGAAGCTCAGAGAAAAGAACGCCCCTGCAAGTGCGGCTATGGATCCGACAACAGCCATGAAGGCGCTGAAGGCATCTACCTGGAGAATAATTCTTATCGGCCAGCTGAGTCCCGACGGGAGAGTCAGGTTCCAGTTCTCTGCTCCCATTACATAAACGGCCGTTCCGTCGGCAAGAACCTTTTGCAAAAGCAGCAGGCACATAGCAGTGGTGGTGATGGATATGAATATCATCCACCCGTTGCGGACATTTCGTCCGCCAAGGCCCGCTACAGGCGATGCAAAAGCACCGAGAAGAGGAATGGCGAGCACAAGCGCAGGAAGATGTATTTGCCAGTTCATCCTCTCAACCTCCTGATCTCTCGTACATCCAGTGTCCCGTAATGACGGTACAGCAACATGATCAGCGACAGCAACAAGGCGGATGTCGCAAGCCCGATCACTATTGCCGTGAGTGTGAGGGCCTGTGGAGTGGGCAGGACCATTCTCCTGACCTCCCCGGCGAGCGTGAAGATGGGAATGCTCCCGCCGCTGCGATATCCAAGCACAATAAGAAGAAGATTGACCGACGCTTCAAGAAGTGATATCCCGATCGCGATCTTGATAAGGTTTCTCTCGAAGAGTATCGCGTACAACCCAAGGAAGAAGATCACCCCGACAATAATGAACGGCGCGTTACCTGTCATGGCCGGTTTCCCCGCTTTCTGAAGCGTTATCAAAGAGGCGGATCCCCTTGAACATATAAAGGATGATCAGGGAGAGACCTCCGATAACCTCGAGTCCAACTGCCATGTTCATGACAGAGATGGTTCCGGCACTGTTGAGAACTCCGCTGTTCGGACCAATGGGAACCGCGGCCCCGAAAATACCACCCTGGCCGGCAAGGAAGTTGAAGAAGAGCGTCGAAGTGATCCCCAAAAGGCCTGCACCGATGAAAACCAGAAGACCTGTCGTTTCCATGGCGCTGAGTAAACCTGTTTTCGCGAAGGAGAGGGTCTTCTTCCCGCCGTATGATACGAGAAGAAAGGCCATCATCGTAGCCACTACCGCCCCGCCCTGAAAACCGCCTCCCGGCGTAAGGTGGCCGTGGATTATGATGTAGATGCCGAAGATGCCAATGAACCAGGCGAAGACGTCACAGATGGTCCTTACGACAACTGAAAGAGGGTTCATTGTCTTTCCCTCCCCTTCCGGAAGAGCGCCAGTACGGAACAGACAGCTGTGAAAAGAACCGCCGCCTCGCCCAGGGTATCAAATCCCCTGTAATCGAAGACTATCGAGGTAACAATGTTGTTCACAGAGCGTTCCTGTTGGGCGTTTTCAATGTAGTAATCGTCCATCGGAGCAACGGGGACATCCCCGAATGGATGGATCCTGTCAATGGCCCCCCAGAACGTCCCGACCACAACCAGGACGGCGATCATGAAAAGAACGCGTTTTTTCATCTCTGGTCACCCCCGTTGTTCTTCCTCATGGCGTTGCAGGCCCGGAGCGCGATGATGTAGATCGCGGTGCTGAGGCCTGCCCCGATGGCCGCTTCAGCTATGGCCACGTCGGGAGCCTGGAGAATGAAGAACTCGAGCGATAGAAGCAGGCTGAAAACAGCCAGTGAAACCACCGACGAAAGGAGGTCGCGGAACCAGACGGCATAGAACGCGGAAAGCGCGATCAGCGTCAGGACGGCGATATGTCCTAAGCCGCTCATGCCGAAACACCGCCTTTCTTTTTTTCATCTTCGGCAAGCCGGTCAACTACCGCCAACTTGGGAAGCACCCCACTTCTGTGGGCGGCGCGGGCGATAGCGTGAGCTCCGGTCGGGTTTGAAACCAGTAGCGCCGCGATCGCAATGATCGTGTGGACGGCAAGTGTGCTGAAACGGCCTTCACCAGTAGCAGAGCGCATCGAGATCGCAAAAACGACGACGGCGGCAGAGGTGAAGATGGATCCGAAGGTTGTGCACTTGGTAGTGCCATGAAGGCGGGTGTAGACATCCGGGAAGCGATAAAGAGCCACAGTTCCGAGTAAATTGAAGAAAACACCTATTCCCAGCAACAGCGCAGCCAGCGTG
>DFYG01000115.1 GCA_002382605.1 Synergistaceae bacterium UBA4088
TTTCTCATGTAACCTATTTTCTACCAGAGGGGTGACATTTTCGCTGTCCCCTTAAGGGATGACATTATCGCTGTCCGGCGACAGTAACGGTCTCTAGATTTGACGATATGTGTCTTTTCGGGTAAGGTGTTTGAGTGGTTTTTTCGCGCCTGAATATGCGGCAGACTTTACGGGGTTTTGGATTTACCTTTTCGATAGTAACATCCCTGTTTTTCCCAAGCGTTTTCCCCCGGTTTCAGGCGTTTTTCTCGGATTTAAGCTCAAATTACGTCCCGAACGGGTCTGCTTTCCATGGCCCTGTTCCTGCGTCCTTCTTCTGCTTGAAGCAGTGGAAAATCCAATGATGATCGAGGTGGTAGGGTGAGTGGTCANNCTGGATATATACGACGCCCATATCGGGAGCCGTATCCGCCACATAACGGCCGTCCACGAACAGGGGGCCGGTTTCATGGCGGACGGGTATGCAAGATCCACCGGAGAGACAGGGGTCGCCCTTGTGATCTCCGGTCCCGGCCTTACGAACATCCTCACCCCCATGGCAGAGGCTCTCCACGATTCGATCCCGATGCTGGTCATCTCCAGCCAGATACCGACTTCATTCATAGGCAAAGGCACGGGCTTTCTCCACGAACTCAGGGACAGCCATGCTCTGGCCGAATGCGCCTCCAAGAAAAGCTTCACCGCTCTCTCCCAGGAAGAGATCCCAAAGATCATCGAAAAGGCCTGGCGCCTGGCTTCGGAAGGGCGCCCGGGACCCGTGCACGTGGAGATCCCTATGGATGTCCTTGCCGGGTGCTGCTCAAAAAACGAAAACCTTTCACCCGACTGCACCGACCCAACGCTGCCGTCTCTTCCTGAAAAGGCGCTTGCGCATGCGGCCGATCTGCTGGACAAGGCATCGTTTCCGGTGATCATCGCCGGGGGAGGCACATGGAAAGCCGGGGAGGCGCTCGCGAAGCTTGCTGAAAAGTCCGGCGTCATGGTCATTGAATCATGCGCGGGAAAGGGGATCGTGGACGAAAGGAACCCTCTCTGTCTTGGGGCAAGGATCCACTTCCCATGCGTGAGAGAAGCCTTGTCAATGGCAGACCTGATCCTTGCCTTCGGCACTGAACTATCCCCGACGGACCTCTGGGAAAAACCTCTCCCGAAAAACGGGACACTTGTGCAGGTGGACCTGGACGGGGCGAATTTCGCCCGGAACGGGGCCGCCGACATCGGCATACTTGCCGACGCGAACCAGGCGGCACTCGCTCTCCTGGAAGCAGTTTCGACCAAACCAGAGAGAAGAGCAAAGGCAACCGAAACCGTCAGTCGCCTGAAGGCGGAGTCACGGCAGGAGCTTGCTTCCGTCACCGGAATGGGCGGCGATCTTCAGGCCATGTCCGGGCTCATCTCCACCATAAGGAGAGCCGTCCCGGAAGACGGAGTCCTCTTCGCGGACATGACCGGCCCGGCCTACGTGGCCATCAGCGAATACCNNACCTTTCTGCACCCCGTGGGTTTCGGAACCCTGGGACAGGCCATGCCCGCGGCCATAGGCGCCGCAATCGCAAGACCAGAACGGCCGGTATGCGTCATGGCGGGAGACGGCGGTTTTCAGTTTACCCTTCCGGAGCTCGGCGTCGCCGTCCGGGAAAATCTTCCGATCCCGATAGTGATCTGGAACGACCAGGGTTTCGGGGAGATCCGCAGGAACGAGAATTCCCGCCACCCCGGTGTTTTTATAGCCGTCGACAACGCACCGCCGGACTTTTCGCTTCTGGCCCAGGCATACGGAGCCAGGTACTCAAGGCCCGAAAACCTGGGATCCCTCGAAGCGTCTATACGGGATGCCTTCTCGGCCGCAGGCCCGACGCTGATCGAATGTTCCCCGCAGGAAGGTTGTGGCCTAAATGGCTCTTAAGGGCCTTCGCCCCGAGGTCCTGTCGATGGACCCGTACGAACCGGGGAAGACGATCGAGGAGGTCCGCCGCGATCTGGGCCTTGAAAAGGTCATAAAGCTCGGGTCGAACGAGAACCCCTACGCGCCATTCCCGGAAGCGCTTGAAGCCATGCGCGCGGAGATGAGGAACGCGAACCGCTACCCCGACATCGCCTTCGAGGAGATAAAGGGGCTTCTGGCGGGTATCCACGGGGTGGGGGCTGGAAACATTGCTATATCCCACGGCGCGGAGGGGATGCTCCAGGCGATGGGAAAGTGCTTCATCGAAAAAGGCGACGAAGTACTGCTCCCTTCGGCCACCTACGGACTCTACCGCGAGATATCGAAGCTCATGGGCGCACGGATCGTGGATGTCCCCCTGAAGGATTTCGCGGTGGACCTGGAAAGGGCCGCGGAGGCTGTAACTGAAAGGACGAAGCTCATCTGGCTCTGCAACCCCAACAACCCGACGGGGACAATCGTCGATCCGTGTCTTCTGGACCGTCTCTTCGAAAAACTCCCCGAAACAGCGTGGGTCATCCTCGATGAAGCCTACGCGGAGTTCGCTCCAAAAGATCTTCTCCCCGACAGGGCGAGGCTCATCTCCGGGGGCAGAAACCTGGTCTCGATAAGGACCTTTTCCAAGGCTTACGGCCTTGCAGGAGCGAGACTCGGCTACGCTATCACCTCTGAAGAAGCCGTGACCGTGATAGATACGGTCAGCGAGCCTTTCAACGCCAACAGGATAGGTATAGCGGGAGGCGTCGCGGTACTGACGCGCGACAGGGAGGCCTGTGAAAGGGCAAGGCTCGCGATCATCGCCGACAGGCAGAGGATATCCGGAAGCCTCCAGAGAATGGGGCTTTCAGTGGTTCCCTCTCACACCAACTTCGTCTTCTTCGAGACGCCTTTTCCGGCCGGAATCATCGCCGATGAGCTTCTGAAACAGGGAGTCATCGTCCGCCCCTGCAGCGGATGGGGTTACGACAGGGCAATAAGGGTCACCGTGGGGACAACCGCTGAAGTGAATGTTTTCCTGGAGACCCTCGAAAAGATCCTGAAAGGAATGAAGTGAGCATGAGATGGTAACGACAAGGAAAAACCGGGACGCGGGGAGGGATCTTCTTGGTCCTTTTTGAGAAGGCGCGAAAAGTGTACGACGATGGCACACTGGCCGTCGACGATCTGGACCTGGAGATCGCCAAGGGCGAAATTGCAGTCCTGATAGGCCCAAGCGGCTGCGGCAAAACCACCTCGCTCAAAATGGTGAACCGGCTGGAGGAACTTACCTCCGGCCGCATAATCGTAGGCGGTGAAGACATCACCTCCGTCGACCCGGTGCAGCTTCGCCGGAAGATCGGCTACGTGGTGCAGGAGATAGCTCTTATGCCGCACATGTCTGTCGCAGAGAACATCGCGATAGTTCCGAAGCTCCTCGGATGGGAGAAAAAGCGCATCCAGAAGCGCGTCGATGAACTTCTCGAGCTGGCAAGACTGGAGCCGACAATGTACAGGTTCCGCCTCCCCGACCAGCTGAGCGGCGGACAGAAGCAGCGGATAGGAGTTTTAAGAGCTCTTGCGGCGGACCCTGAGGTCATCCTCATGGACGAACCGTTCGGAGCGCTTGACCCTATCAGCCGCGAGGGGCTGCAGAACGAGCTTCTGGAGCTGCAGAACACTGTGAAAAAGACGATCATTTTCGTCACCCACGACATGGAGGAAGCGCTGCGGATGGCCAACAAGGTGGTCATCATGCGGCAGGGACGGATAGAGCAGATGGGTTCCCCTGATGAGATCCAGGAGAGACCCGCAACGGATTTCGTTAGAAACTTCATAGGTGAGGACAGGCTGGCGAATATCTCTCCTGATTCACCCCTGGACACCCTGGTGCAGGATCCGATCCTGCGGGTAAAACCGGGGCTGAATGCATCCGAGGTACTCGATCTCATGGAGGACGAGGGGTGCGAGACCGCGCAGGTGATCGATCGCAATGGAAAGTGGGGCGGAATGGCCCTGCTGTGGCTTCTTAAAAAGGCGTCGAAAAAGGGACTCTCAGCGGCGGACGGTGTAACACGTGAACGCAAACTGCTGATCGAAGAGGCCACCCTCCGGGATGCTGCAGAGATGCTTGCCGACAAGGACCTCCCCATTCCCGTCGTAAGCGGGACAGGAGAGTTTGTCGGGATAGTCACACAGGCAGGGATCGCACGGCTTACAATCGGCCGTCTGACGCGCAAGAGGCGGGAGGTGCTTGACTGATGCCTGATCAGAAACCTTTCCTGGAGCTCTTTTTCAACTACGTGATCCGTTACTGGCCGAGGATACTCAGCCTGACATGGCAGCACATTATGATATCTTCCATAGCCCTTGCCATCACTCTCGTCGTCTGCATCCCGCTCGGGATCTACCTCACGAAGAACGAAAAAATGGCGCCCTATGTCATTGGTGTGGCCAATGTCTTTCAGACCATCCCGAGCCTGGCTCTGCTGGGTTTCCTTATATTCATCTTCGGGATCGGCAACGACAACGCCATCTGCGCTCTCTTCCTCTACGCCATGCTTCCAGTTCTGCAGAATACCTTTACAGGACTCAGGAATGTCCCGAAACATCTGATCCTGGCGGCAAGGGGAATGGGAATGACGGAGTACCAGATACTGATGCGGGTCCAGATGCCTTTGGGCCTGCCGGTGATAATAGCCGGCGTCAGGGTCGCGTCGGTCTGGATCATAGGGACCGCAACGCTTGCTTCCGCGATCGGCGGCGGCGGACTGGGAAGGCTTATCTTCTCGGGGCTGGCATCCATACGCAACGAGGTTGTTCTTGCCGGGGCGCTTCCCGCGACGATACTCGCCCTTGCAGCCGATCAGATCTTCAAGATGTTCCAGGCGCACGCAGACCCGAAACGCCGGGCCATGCGCCTTTCAAGCAAGATGGATAGATCAGACAGCAGAGAGCAGCAAATCCCTGTTCTACAAATCCTGAAAGGAGATGTTATCTATGAAAGGAAAGACA
>DFYG01000060.1 GCA_002382605.1 Synergistaceae bacterium UBA4088
AAGAATGATGTCTACAGCAATGCGTTCAGGAAGCTAGCCGTAAAGTTCGACATAAATTGCATCTTCCTGGAGCTTGACGATTATCCCGATGCTTTCGAGGCTATCCAGAAGGGTGAGGTCCAGGCAGGGCTGGTAAGTCGTCTTTACGGACTGGCCAACGAGAATGACTATCTCGTCGAGCGAACCTCCCTCTTTATAGAACCCACGGAGCTCCGGATCGCGGCTACGAAAGGGCGGAACGTGACCCTGATGCAGGTCCTGGACTTCAACCTCATAAAAATGCGTTCAGACCCGGATTCGACCCTCAACCGGTCCATTCAAAGCTGGCTGTCAGGGGGCACTCCGCCTCGTTCCACCTTTCCCGAGTGGTTCTCATGGGCGGCGGGAGGATTTTTTCTGCTTTTTCTGATCGTCACGGGGGTCAGCTTCGCCCAACGATTCCAGGTGGCGGAGAAAACGCGCGAGATCCTCCAGAGCCGGAGGGACCTGGCCAGGGAAAAGGTCCTTTTGGAGATGCTTTTTGAGGAATCCCCCGATGCCCTCGTACTTGAAAGCGGCGACGGGAGCGGAGTCTACAGGATCCTTCGGACCAACAAGGGTTTCACGAAGCTTTTCGGATACTCAGTCGAGGAGGCGGAGGGGAGAACCCTTAACGAACTTGTGGTTCCCCGGGAATACCTCGAAGAGGGAGAGACACTGGACGCTGAAGCCCACAGGGGCGAACAGGTGCATATCGAGACCATCCGTCATCGGAAGGACGGCTCCCTCGTAGATGTATCGATCATTTCGCTTCCGGTCCCGGGATGGGAGGAAGGGCACACCTCCTCCTACACGATCTACAGGGACATCTCTTCAGCCAAGTACGCCCAGCGCGTCCTTATCGATAGCCGGGAGAGTATAAAACACAGCCTCGAGAGCATGCGAAGGACCTGGGAGCAGACGATCGCGGTTCTGGCATCGGCGGCGGAGACTCGCGATCCCTACACCGCCGGCCATCAGCGCAGGGTCTCCGCTCTCGCCGAGGCTATAGCCCGGGAGTTCGAACTGGATGAGGAGCTTGTGAACTCGATAAGAATGGCAGGGCAGATCCACGACATCGGGAAGATAAACGTCCCCGCGGAGATACTCAGCAAGCCGGGTGTTCTCGGAGATGTGGAGATGTCCCTCATAAGGACACACCCTGAGATAGGATACGAGATCATGAGCGGCATAGATCTTCCATGGAAACTGGCGGAGATCATCCGCCAGCACCACGAGCGCATGGATGGCTCCGGATACCCGGCCGGTCTGAAGGGTAACGAAATAATGTTCGAGGCCCGGGTGATCGCAGTGGCGGATGTCGTTGAAGCCATGTACTCTCACCGCCCCTACCGTGCGGCCAAGGGCATGGACGCGGCGCTCGAAGAGATAGAAAACAACAGGGGAACCCTCTTCGACACGGAGGTTGTGGATGCCTGCCTGAAGCTCTTCCGGGAGAAGGGGTTCAAGTTCCCGGATACAGCCTAGGCTGGAAGATCATTCTCTGGAGGTGACACAGAATGCGAAAGGCTCTTGTCGCTATTGACGGAAGTTCCATCAGCAAAGACCTTGTCAAGTTTGCTTTCGAGAGGGCAAAGAAGGAAAAACTCGAGGGGCTGGATTTCATCTATGTCTTTCAGCCCTACCCCGCGGCACTTTTCCCGGGTATGCCGGTGCCCGTAACGCTGGAGGAGGGGCATACGGAGGCCACAAAAATGGCTCTCGAGTCGATGGTCCTCAAAGTGCAGGAGGAGTCAGGCGCCGGAAAGATAGCTGTAGAGATGGTTTTCCCCTTCGGGAGCCCATCCGGTGAGATCATCCGGCAGGCCGAGGAGTTTCCCTACAGGGCAATAATCATCGGCCACAGGGGTATCGGGGGGCTGGAACGTTTCTTCATCGGCAGCGTGGCCGCCCGTGTAGTGGAACACGCTCCCTGCACCGTGATCGTATTCCGGCCCAGGGACTGAAACTTTATTCAGCGCTTCGAAGTTCTGCGTCTGCCAGGTTTTCTGCGGGCGCGTTCCGGACGCAGAAGTGCCCCGGGGCGTGAGCCTGCAAGGTCGGATCTTCCGGCTGATGCGAGCGCTTCTTCGACCAGTTTGCGGTTTCGCGGAATGCGGTACTGAAGCAGCGCCCTCTGGAGTTTCCTCTCGTGCGAGCTCTTCGGGACATGGACGCTTCTTCCCGTCATGGGATCCATTCCCGTATGGTACATGCATGTGGACAGGCTCCCGGGGGTAGGTATGAAGTCCTGCACCTGCTCCGGGTGGCAGCCGGTATCCCTCAGGAATTCAGTCAGTTCGACCGCGTCGGAGAGTGTGGCACCGGGATGGCTGGACATCAGGTAAGGTACGAGGTACTGCTCCTTTCCCAGGTCGCGGTTGGCCCGATCGAATGCCTCTTTGAATTTCATGAAGGACTCTTTGCCGGGTTTTCGCATCAGGCGCAGCACATCCCCGGATACATGCTCCGGCGCAACTTTCAGCTGGCCGCTCACGTGATGGGCACAGAGCTCTCTGACAAGGGTGGGGTCTTTTGCTGCCATGAGATGGTCGTAACGGACCCCCGAGCGCACGAAGACCTTCTTCACGCCGGGAAGCCCCCGAAGTTTGCGCAGGAGCGAAAAGTACTCCGATTGATCGNNAGAGGCACTCCCTGTCCCTGCACGCCCCCTGTGATGTCTGCCTCCCGCACGCGGGAATGTGAAAGTTGGCCGTGGGGCCTCCGACATCGTGGATATACCCCTTGAAATCCGGCATCTCCGTGAGAATGAGAGCCTCCCTTATGATAGATCCGTCGCTCCGCCGCTGGATGATACGCCCCTGGTGCGAAGTTATCGAGCAGAAGGAGCAGCTTCCGAAACATCCCCGGTGCGCGGTGATGCTGAAACGGACC
>DFYG01000096.1 GCA_002382605.1 Synergistaceae bacterium UBA4088
CTGGTAGTCCCGGACATAGAGGCAGGCAACCTCCTGGGGAAGGCGATGCTCTACATGTCAGGCGGCCGGGGAGCCGGAGTGATACTTGGGGCCCGCAAGCCGATCGTCCTCACCAGCCGTTTCGACAACGCCGAGACAAAGCTGCTCTCGATAGCGCTCGGAGCGGTGCTGGCGAAGGCGTAAACAGTGGATCGTAAACCGCAAAGGCCGTAAATCGTGAATCGAAAAAGCAGCCCTCCGGAAGGACTGTTGAGTGGCCATAAAATCACTATTCACTATTTACGATTCACTATTTACGATTTACGATTCACTGTTTACGAGTCACGGTTTTTTATCGCCTTGTTTTCGGGGTAATATATACAGGTTACATATTTCGCAGGGAGGGTTTTATTGATGAAAAGGATCACGTCTCTTGTCGAGTTGCTTGCTTACGCAAAGGGGATCGGCCCCAAGAAGATCGCGGTCGCGCTGGCCGAAGATGCAGAGGTTATGGAAGCGGTCGAGAATGCCCGCAAGGAAGGTGTCGCCAGCGCATATCTGGTCGGGGATGCGGACAAACTCAAGAAAGTTGCTGATTCCATGGGGATCGATCTCTCGAACTACGAAGTGGTCGATGTAAAGGGAGGTCAGGGCGAGATCGGCATCGAGGCCGTCAAGCTTGTATCTTCCGGCAAGGCTGACATCCTCATGAAGGGGATGATCTCAACCGCAAACTTCCTGAGAGGTGTACTCAACAAGGAAGTCGGTCTCAGGAGCGGGGGAACGCTCTCCCACGTCTACATCCACCAGATCGAGGGCTATGACAGGCTCTTTTTCATCTGCGACCCGGCGTTCAACATAGCCCCGGACATCCAGACCAAGGTCAAGATCATCAACAACACGGTGGAACTGGCCCACGCCTTCGGTACCGATATCCCCAAGGTTGCCGCTCTTGCCGCCGTCGAGGTAGTTAATCTCGATATGCCCTGCACTATCGACGCCTCAACGCTCACGCAGATGAACCGGCGCGGGCAGATCAAGGGATGCCTTATCGACGGCCCGCTTGCCCTCGACAATGCCATCAGCGAGGAGTCTGCGAAGCATAAGGGTATTGTATCCGATGTCGCCGGAAAGGCTGATATCCTTCACGTTCCGGATATTGAAGCGGGAAACCTTCTTGCCAAGGCCATCGTCTACTTCAGCAACAACAAGACCGCCGGGCTTGTGCTCGGGGCCAAGGCACCGGTGGTCCTTACGAGCAGGTCGGACTCCCCCGAGACCAAACTCCTGTCGATCGCTTCAGCTGTCGTGCTTTCGGCATACTCGAAAAAGTAACCGGGTTCCTGCAGGAGGTTTCAGGATGAAGCCAATGGTGATCCTTGCCATCAACCCCGGATCGACAAGCACCAAGGTTGCTCTTTTCAGAGACGCAGAGGAGGTCTGGTCCGATACCCAGAGATACGATATCGACCGGATCAGTGAATTTCCCACCATCCCCTCCCAGGAGCCATTCAGACTGGGTGCGATCCGCAAGGCCCTGAAAGAACGGGGAACCGACATCTCCGGTCTTGATGCGGTCGTGGGCAGGGGCGGTCTTCTTCGCCCAACCCGGGGTGGAACATACTCCGTCAATGAACCCATGCTGGAAGACCTTCGTTCCTGCAGGTTCGGATCTCATGCCAGCAACCTGGGCGCCCCACTCGCCAAGAACCTGGCTGAAGAGGCGGGAGATAAACCGGCCTTCATAGTGGATCCTGTCGTTGTCGATGAACTTGTCGACGAGGCCCGCCTCTCCGGTATCCCGGAGATCGAAAGAAGGTCCATCTTCCACGCACTGAATCAAAAGGCTGTAGCAAGAAAGACAGCCTCCGATATCGGTAAGACTTATGAAGGAGCCAACCTGGTCGTTGCCCACATGGGCGGCGGTATCTCTGTGGGGGCACACCTCAAGGGCAGGGTCATCGATGTGAACAACGCACTTGACGGAGATGGCCCCTTTGCCCCTGAGCGTGCCGGATCCCTCCCGGCCGGAGAGTTGGTAAAGTTCGCCTTCTCTGGAGAGATAGAGCTGGGGGAACTTATGTGCCGGATCGTCGGAGGAGGGGGTCTTGTCGCACACCTCGGCACCAACGATCTTCGAGAGGTTGAAAGACGTATTGGTGAAGGTGACCAGAAAGCGGATCTCATCTTCCGCGCCATGGCTTACCAGGTGGCCAGGGAGATAGGTTCGTGCGCCGCAGCACTGTCCGGGAAGGTGGATGTGGTTGTCCTTACAGGCGGTCTTGCCTTCAGCGAGAAATTCGTGAAAGCCATAACCGACAGAATCTCGTTCATTGCTCCTGTGAAGGTATACCCTGGAGAGGACGAGATGTGTGCTCTTGCCGAGGGAGCCCTCAGGGTTCTCAACGGAGAAGAGCCTGCCCTTGAGTACATCACCGCATAGAAAGGCCAGGGGATAAATTCGCGCATGGTTGCGGTCGAGCCGCTGGGGTCACGGACAGGACAGTTGGACTCCCCCTGACCGCGACTTGTCCTCTTGTTAAAGGGCCCAACACGGCCCTGACTCCCTTTTTGGGAGCGTCAAAACCTCTGTGGGGCTGGAAAAGAAAATAGAGATAACCCCCGGCAACATCATTGCCCGGATAGAAGGCAGACAGGAGAACGTGATCGTCTGAAAAAGGCTTCTGGAGGGGAGGAGAAAAAATGAGAACAAGAGTTGAGATAAGGAGAGCCCTTGAATTCGGCTGGAATACCTTCAAAAATAACGCGCTCTTTTTTCTCGTTTTGATGTTCATTTTCGGGGTTTCCGCAGCGATGATCAGCGTGATGGTAGAGGGTCTGCCCTGGGCTTCCGTTTCAGTTATGTTCCTGAGGGGGGTGGGATGGCTCTGGAGGGTTGTAGCAATTATGGCGGTTATTCTGGTGAGCCTCTCGTTCCGCGACACGGATACGTTTGACACCGGAAAAATAAAGGAGATGAAACATTTGATCATCCCTTACCTTTTGGGTTCTCTTCTATTCTCAGGGATCCTTGCGGTCGGGATGATCCTGCTTGTTGCCCCCGGTGTCTGGTTTGCTGTTAAATACCAGTTCATGCCCTACCTCATCATTGACAAGGGCATGGAGCCAGTAGAGGCGCTGAAGGCGGCAGGGGAGATAACCAGGGGTTTCTGGCTCGAACTGTTCGTTTTTCTCCTCTGTCTTGCCGGTATCAATTTCCTTGGAGCTATTCCCTTCGGCCTGGGACTTCTGGTGACTGTCCCCGTCACATTCCTGGCGCACGCGTGGGTATACCGGAGTTTCGTACCCTCAGAAGCGTGAATCTGGCCAGGATAGCGCTGGCAGCGGCCGTCATCTACGCGCTCTTCTGCGCCGCACTGTTCATTCTCCAGGACAGCATTATCTACCAGCCGCGAAGAGAGATGATACTCTCGCCTTCGTCCGTTGGACTTCAATATGAGGAAGTACGTTTCAGGACCCCGGACGGGGTAGCTCTTTACGGCTGGTTTGTTCCCTCGGGAAAGCCTTCCGTCGAGGTCCTTCTTTTCTTTCACGGCAATGCCGGAAACATCTCCCACAGGCTCGACTCCGTACGGATATTCCATGACCAGGGCCTGAACGTCTTCATATTCGACTACCGCGGCTACGGTCTCAGCGAGGGCACGCCGTCCGAAGAGGGGCTTTACACCGATGGCAAGGCTGCCTTAGGCTTTCTTATCGGAAAGGGGTATTCGCACGAAGACGTGATCGCCTTCGGAAGATCCCTGGGCGGGGCGGTCGCAGCGAGGATATCTTTCGAAACACCTCCGGCTGCCCTGATCCTGGAATCTACCTTCACTTCCCTGGCAGCTATGGCATCAAGAGTGGCCCCGCTCTTTCCTGTCCGCTTCCTGCTGCGCAGCGGGTATCTTACGGACCAGATCCTTCCCGGCGTCAGATGCCCGATCCTTGTCGTTCACAGCCCCGATGACGATATCATCCCCTTCTCTCACGGAATGGAACTTTTCGAACTTGCGTCAGAGCCGAAAACTTTTCTGCGGACCAGGGGAAGCCATAATGAAGGTTTCCTGATCTCCGGCCCTCTATACACTGACGGCCTGGCTT
>DFYG01000119.1 GCA_002382605.1 Synergistaceae bacterium UBA4088
TGCACCGGAACGCCTACAACATCTCTGCCATGAGCTTCGACCCGGAACAGATCGCCGAGTCGATCAGGAAGGTCATTCCGAACTTCGATATATCCTACGACGTGGACCCGGTCAGGCAGGGCATAGCAGAATCGTGGCCGAATTCGCTCGACTGCACGGCAGCGAAGGAAGAGTGGGGTTTCGCGCCCGAGTACGGTCTCGACCGGATGACAGTGGATATGCTGGAGAGGGTGGGTAAGAAATAACAGGCGACAAGGCTGCAGGAAGACCTTAAAACAAGGCGGCAGGATGAAGGAGGCAGGAAAACAAACCAGGGGCCTGCCCTGAGAAGATCTGTTTTCTGCCTCCTTCAAGGGGTTCTACGATCAATGTCTTGCTTTTGAAATTACCCGAGGTTTATGTCGAGAGGTTTCTAAACAGAAAACGCCTCTTCCCGCTCGTGACGAGATACCTGACGACAGGTTGCCCCGCTATCGTTTGCTGCCTTGGCGACAGCCTTTGCCACGGCTGGAACGACCCTGACATCGAGTGCGCCCGGGATGATGTATTCCGGAGTCAGCTCCTTATCAGTAACCAGATCCGCAAGCGCATTCGAAGCAGCGATCTTCATTTCTTCGTTTACACACTTTGCCCTGACATCGAGAGCTCCTCTGAAAATACCCGGGAATCCGAGACAATTGTTGATCTGATTGGGGAAATCGCTGCGGCCGGTTGCAATGATGGAAGCTCCCGCTTCTTTCGCATCTTCCGGGAATATTTCCGGCGTCGGGTTCGCCATTGCGAAGAGAATGGGATCCCTGGCCATGGATCGGACCATCTCCCGTGTTACCAGACCGGGTGCCGAGAGGCCGAGAAAAACGTCAGCTCCGCGGATCACTTCAGCGAGGGAGCCTTTTTCCCGTCCGGAATTGGTGATACGGGCGACTTGATCCTTTGCCGGGTTCATGTTCTCCCGGCGCCCCTGGTAGATGGCGCCAATACGATCGCAGAGAAGGAGCTCTCCGGCCCCGGCGGAGAGCAGGAAGCGACAAATGGCGATCCCGGCAGCTCCGGACCCGCTCATGACTATTCGGGATGTCTGGATTTTACGCCCCGTTATCTTCAGAGCGTTCAGCAAACCTGCTAGAGTGATGACCGCCGTGCCGTGCTGATCGTCGTGAAAAACGGGGATATCGAGGGAGGCCTGGAGTTCCCGCTCTATTTCAAAGCAGCGCGGCGCGGAGATGTCCTCCAGATTGATTCCCCCGAAAGAAGGGGCGATCAGGGAAACAGTCTCCACGATAACGGCAGGGTCTTTGGATCTTACGCATATCGGGAAAGCGTCAATGTTTGAAAAGCGTTTAAAGAGAACGCATTTCCCCTCCATTACGGGCAGGGCTGCTTCGGGACCGATGTCGCCCAGGCCCAGAACGGCGGTTCCGTCAGTCACAACGGCAACGGTGTTCCACTTGGAGGTCACTTCGTAGATGGAGTCCGGGTTGCGCTCGATCTCTCTGCACGGTTCAGCGACACCGGGTGTGTAGACCAGGGAAAGATCCTCCATTGTCTCTACTGGTATCTTGCTCTCAATGGAAATTTTGCCACGGTATTTTCTGTGCAACTCCAGAGATTCCTGAAACAACCGCTCGCGTTTGTCGGTCATGGATGACTTCCTCCTGAAGGCTTGATCCTGAGGGTCAGGATCGATCCTGAAAAATATGAATTGCCGAAACCCCGCTCTAAGTCGGAGCATATTTCAGAGATGTTCCCCTCACAGCCCAAAATTACTTTCCCGTCATTATCGGAAGAGTAGACCCTCCGGCAGGCATCACTATCACACGTGCCGATGACCCCATGAGCAAAAGGGCCTTCCTGATGGCTGATTCGATATCAGGAAATGGCTCCACGAAAAATGATCTTGCAGTTTCATCATAAAGGTCAGAGACCAGAAATATCGAGGCCTTTTGAAGCGCAATAGCAATGGCTGCCGCTTTGTGGCCTCCCAGCTGAAAATCTCTTCCAGTTCTATCGATCAGATCTTCGAGACAAGCGGACTGGTGGATCCAGTTCTCGAAAACCTTCGAACCCAGGCCTTCAGAGCAGGAAGCCACCCAGATCACTACCCCTCCGGGTCGGACGGCCCAGACGGCATTATCCAGAGCCTTCTGGGCCTGATAAACATTGATGTCCTTCGGGTATCCCCCGGCGGAGACAATAACGATGTCGGCCTGTTCCTGAATGGCCACCTTGCCAATAGTGTCCAGAAACCTGCAGCCGGCCCGGTGGGCCTCGATATAATGGCCTGCCACAGCGTGAACGATCTCCTTTTGCTGGTTCAGGACGACGTTGAGGATAAAATCGATGGGCAGAATGTTGCCGATCTCATCAAGATCATTACGGACGGGGTTGCTCTCAAGGTTGCCGGATCGGGCGCCATCTTCGAGCATCATCCGGTGGTTGGCCTGAATGGCTGAATTTGTGGATACCCCCGGGAAAATAGCTTTGGAGCCTCCGCTGTAGCCGGCAAAATAGTGAAACTCGATGTTGCCCAGACAGATCCTCCTGTCTGCTTCTACAACTGCGCGAAAGATTTCGACGGGTGTATGCCTCGAAGTTTCCCCCAAACTCAAACAATCCGATGGGTCGTGGTCGATACAGCGGTATTTTCCAAAGATCTTGTCGCCCACGAGTTTTTGCTTCTCTTCTTCGCTGTGTCTTCGGTGGCTGCCGAGAGCAAAGACGATAGCGATGTCCTTTTTATCTATACCCGCAGAGTGTAGCTCATTCAGCACCGGTGGGAGGAGTTCATGGGAGGGGCAGGGTCTGGTAATGTCGCTTGTGATGATGGCCACAGTTTCTCCGGGCTTTACGATCTCTTTAAGCGGTGGAGATCCAATAGGGGAAGACAGTGCAAGCCGAAGTATTTCATCGGGTGTTCTTTCCGGAGAAAAATGGCGTGGCTCCAGAACAGCCGCGATCATTTCATCCGCGAGGGCAAAATCAAGCCACTGCTTACCGTAAGCCAGCCTGAATCTCATGTCTTTTACCTTTCCTTCAACAGTGTGTTGTACACGTTTCCCAAATCTTCACCTAATGGGCCCGAAGGGTGCAAATCCGCCCAGGCAGGGATTGGAGCTGCTGAACCAGATAACGCCATCCGTCAGATCCATGATGGTGGAATAGACAGAAGCAAGCTGTTTTCCCTCGGGATCCCCTGGATCTTCGTGTCTGCAGATGGAGTCGGGGTAGCTTATGTGATCCGACAGAAAAGTCTTGCAATGCTCGAAATCCATTTTGCCTTCATGTGCGGCCAGAAGCGTGTTGATCCGGCCGAGTCTCTGGAAAGAATCGGGAAGGAGAACCTTTCCTTTATCCTTTGCGAGACCGGGAAGAAAGGTGGCAGTAAAGTGATTCGTATGGGATATCCACCCTTTCTCCGCGTAGAAAACCCAGAAATCATCGGGCGATGCCTCAATATCGATGACCTCTCCTTCTGAGCTTCCGACAATAAAGTTCGCGGAACTTGCCCGTGGGGAAACCGCCACTGCCTGGACGGCATCCGCAAGTCCGGGGGCATCAAGCATACCTCGAAGCAGGACGTGCACGGGAACTCCGGGCTTGCCGTACCCTGTTGTAAGAGCGTTGAAACCGACGCCAATTCCTGAGCTGTTGATGCCTTTCCCGCTGATTATTCCGGCCTCGGCGATCATGAGAACCGTCGGTTCCGGAGGTTGCTCGATCTGGATAATGGCCAGCGATTTCTCCTGTCGGCGGATCCAGTCCCAATTCTGGCAAAGATATGTTTTGCCGTCGGAAGTCACCGCTGGGGTGGCTCCAAAGGCGGTGCAGCCGTCAACCTGTGTGTCCAGGACTATCTCGCTTCTGGAGTTAAGGGTCAGGATATCTCTGAAATCCCTCTTCGAGCCTTCTGCGATCCCTTCCATTTCCTCAACGATCTTCGGACTATACTCCCTGATAAATGGAAGGAATTCCATTGATCGCCTGCCAGCATCCTCCCAGCTTACCCCGCTGAAATCCCTGAACATTCCGGTGTAGTTGGCAATGCTCACATCGATCTCGGCCCGGAAAGTTCTCCCGTAAAGGCGCCCCCTCTCGAGGGGATTTCCTGAAAGTTTCAGGAAAGGGTACCTTTTGCCAGCCATTCTCTTTCCCCCGTTCCAAAAAGTATGCTGTGCCGGATCCGTTATTCATTACATTGATAGATGAATCACAATATTGACAGTTCTGAAAAACACGTGAGAAGATGCTGTTATTGGTAAGAGGTCAGACCACAGACCAACGACATAATACCACAGATCCTGTTTTTGGAATATTCGCGCAGAGGAGGTGAAAAATCGGATGAGTTTATCTTTCAGGCGCATCGATCGTTCCACAATTACGGAAAATATTATCGAACAGCTCAGGGACAAGATACTCTCCGAAGAGATAAAGCCTGGCGACAAACTTCCGCCTGAGCGTGTTCTTGCGGAAAATTTTGCTGTCGCCCGGACCTCTGTTCGTGAAGCCATCCGGGCACTTCAGTACATGGGTATTCTTGAAGTGCGCTGCGGAGATGGGACTTTCCTGAGTGAAAATACCACTATCCTCACGGATCATTTCAAAGCCTCGCATCTTCTGAGGCGTTTCCCCCTTATAGAGCTGATCGAGGCGAGGAAGATCATCGAGGGCTCCACTGTTTATCTGGCGGTCGAAAGATCCTCCCCCGAAGACCGTGAAGCTCTACAGGAGTTTTTCAGGTTTTCTGAAAAAAGCGCCAACGATGAGAATGAATTCTTGAAGGCAGATTTTGATTTTCACAGAAAGATCGCCGAAATGAGCCAGAACTCTGTATTGCTGGAAATGTTGAATGCCATGAGGGAACTGACAATTGAGGAAAATCTCGATGTCATAAAAAAACCCGGTCAGATAAAAAACGCTCTATCTTTTCATCGCGAGATTCTTGATTCCATCCTCTCCTGTGATGCGGAGCAGGCAAGGCAGCATATGCTCAGGCACCTTGAAAATATTGAAGGCATCGTCATGGAGCTTGTCGAAAACCGGATACCGGAAGAGAGGAGTGATGCGCCTGAACCTGATCCGGAATAGAGACGAATCCATCAAGTAAGGAGGTGATTTGCGCTTGTCAAAATATTCCGTATTCATGACCGACAGCATCTTCCCTGACACTGATATTGAGGAGAAGGAACTGGCATCGATAGACGCTGATCTAACCCTGTCGAGCAAACAGAACGCCTCCACCTTCCTCAAGGAGGGTAAGGACTGTGATGCCATGCTCGTGGTGTATGCCCCCGTAGTGGCTGACGTGATCGAGGGGCTGACACGCTGCAAGGTCATTGTAAGAACAGGGATAGGCTACAACAACATCGATATCGATGCCGCATCGCGCAAGGGCATCATGGTGGCAAACGTTCCGGACTACTGTATCGATGAAGTAGCCGATCATACCATAGCACTCTTCCTTTCCGGGGTAAGAAAGATCAATTTTCTCAACTCAAGGGTCAGGGAGGGTGTCTGGAACGTCAATGAAGCGAGCCCCATCCCTAGGTTGAGAGGCAAGGTCTATGGTCTTCTCGGTTGCGGAGCCATAGGTCAGCGTGTTGCAGAGAGGGCCGCTGCCTTTGGGATGGAAGTGGTGGGTTTCGACCCCTTTGTCCCCGATGAGGTCATGGCCCAGGCCGGGATCCGCCGTATTGGTGATCTTGACAGCTTCTTCGCATCCGTTGACGCTTTTTCACTACACGTCCCACTGACAGAAGAGACTCACCACATAATCAACAGGAAGAACCTGGAAAAGATGAAGAATTCCGCCTTCGTGGTTAATACCTCGAGAAGTCCCCTTGTCAACGAGAAGGAACTCTTTGATGCACTCAAGGAGGGGGTAATAGCGGGAGCGGCATTGGACGTGCTTGAGAAGGAGCCTCCCGAAGGAGTTCACCCCCTCGCGGAGTTGCCAAACGTTATCATCACACCCCATGCGGCGTTCTTCTCCGATGGAGCCGTACCGGAGCTCAGGCTTAAGGCTGCCAGGGAGATAGTGAGAACCCTGACGGAAGGTCAACCCAAGTTCTGGGTCAACAGAAAGCAGATGGAACGTTGAAGACATTCGTTCGCTGCGATTATCAGGAGGAATAAACAACATGGCAACGATCCATAATAAAAGCGCGACGCCCTGGAAAACAGAAAAATGGTACACCAGCCCCTGGAACTTCACTCCAGAGGTCAGAGAAGGAATGAAATTTTCTCCGAACATCCAGTTTCATGATGTATCCCTGAGGGATGGAGAACAGCAGGCAGGACTGATCTTCAACAAGGAACAGAAGATCATCCTTGCGGAAAAGCTGGCCGAATTGGGCATTCATCGCATCGAGGCCGGAATGCCGGTTGTTTCCGAACAGGATGCGGAAGCGATCAAGGAAATAATCAAACGGAACCTGGGACCAAAGATCTTCGCCTTTGCAAGGTGCATGAAAGAGGATGTTAAAAGGTCGGTCGACATCGGCGTCAAAAACATAGTTATGGAAGTTCCCGCAAGCGATCACATCCTGAAGTATGCATACAAGTGGGAGTTTGAAAAGGCGATCGAGGTCTCCATCGAAGCGACCCTTTACGCCCGCGACAACGGAATGTACGTATCATTCTTCACCATTGACGGGACCCGCGCAGACATCGATGACTACCTGAATATCGTTGACAGGGTCGCCTCGGAAGGCCACATGGACGAACTGACTGTGGTGGACACTTTCGGCGGGCTCAATCCCCACGCCGTTCCCTACCTTATCAAAAAGGTCAAGGAGCGCATCACAGACAAACCCATCGGCGTCCACTTCCATGATGATTTCGGTCTTGGTGCAGCAACGACGATCATGGGTCTCGCCGCAGGCGCAGATATAGCCCACACTTCCATCTCCGCCATAGGTGAACGTTCGGGGAACGCACCGTATGAGGATGTAGCCATGTCGCTGCTGACAATGTACGGGATAGACACGGGTCTGCGTTACGAGAACATATACCCTCTTTCCAAATATCTCAGGGAGATCACCGGGCTCAATATCCGTCAGAACAGGGGCATCATAGGAGATGCTGTCGCCGATATAGAGTCTGGCATAGTAGCGGCCTGGTACAAAAACGTTGAAGGGATCGCCCCGCTGGAACTTTCCCCGTTCCTTTACGATCTTGTTGGGCACCCCGACACAAAAGTTGTCATCGGTAAGATGAGCGGCCTGCCGACGGTGGATATCTACCTCGACAAGCTCGGTATTGAGACACAGGACAAGGACGCCAAGGCGGAAATTCT
>DFYG01000051.1 GCA_002382605.1 Synergistaceae bacterium UBA4088
ACCGAGACCAGCATGATGTTCATGATACCGATGCCTCCCACCAGCAGAGAGACCGAGGCCACAGCTGTCAAAAGCAGCGTCAGGACGCGCGTGGCGCTTTTGGCGTTCTCCACCATCTGGGCCAGGTTACGGACGTTAAAATCGTCCGTCTCTCCGGAACGGATCCTGTGCCGCATCCGCAGGAGCGACTCGATCTGCTCCTGGGCTGCATCCAGAAGTTCAGCGCTTCCCGCCTTGACCATAATACTGGATACCGAACCGGCGCCGGATGAACGGAAAAGCCTTCTCTGTGCCGTGCTGACCGGGACAAGGATAAGGTCATCTTCGTCCCTTCCCATGGCATTTGCCCCTATTGTCTTGAGCACCCCGATGACTACTACCGGGACCGACTTTATTCGGATCGTCTTTCCCACGGGGTCTTCGCCTCCAAACAGATTTTCGGCTATCGCCTGTCCGATAACGCACACCTTCGTGGCGCTCCGGACATCCTGCTCTGTAAAGATCGTGCCGGAAGCGATGGACCAGTCCCTGATGAACATGTAATCCGGGGTGGTCCCCGTAACGCTTGTGGACCAGTTCTGGTTGCCGTAAACGACCTGGGCGCCCCCGTTGAGGCTGGGTGCCACCGCCACGACGGCGGGGCACTCCCGTTCGATGGCCGCCGCGTCGTCCAGGGTAAGGGTCATCTGGGTGCCCATCCCCATCCGAATCCCCCCGGACGTCTGTGCCCCGGACATGACCAGAATCATATTGCTGCCCATGCTGGAGATCTGCTCCGNNCCGATGATGATCCCCAGCATGGTGAGTGCCGAGCGTGTCTTGTTTGCCATAAGCGCCCTGAAGGATATCCGGGTCGTCTCAGCAATGGAGATCATGCGGGCCCTGTCCTTTTATCGCTGAGGATCGATCCATCCACAAAAGTGATGATCCGCCCCCCGAAAGCCGCCATATCCTTTTCATGGGTCACCTGTATAACGGTCCTGCCGAGATCTTTGTTCAGTTCAGTGAACAGTGCCATGATCTCGAGGCTTGTAGTGCTGTCAAGGTTGCCTGTAGGTTCGTCGGCAAGGATGATAGCGGCATCGTTGACCAGGGCACGGGCAATGGCCACGCGCTGTTGCTGCCCTCCGGAAAGCTGCTGCGGCTGGTGGTTGGCACGATCTGCCAGGCCTACCATTTCCAGCGCTTCCATGGCCTTGCCGTCCCGGTCTTCAGGAGGGACTCCGTTATAGAGCATCGGGAGTTTTACGTTTTCAAGGGCGGACATCCGCGGAAGCAGGTTGAACCCTTGAAACACGAACCCCAGAGTGTGTTTACGGATATCGGCCAGTTCATCTTTCGATAGGCGGCTGACGTCCCGATCCTGCAGGATATAGGTACCGCTCGTGGGGTTGTCAAGGCACCCCAGGATATTCATCAATGTCGATTTCCCGGAACCCGAAGCCCCCATGATGGAAACAAACTCTCCGGATCTCACCGAAAAGGTCACACCCCTGAGAGCCTCCACCTGCACATCACCCATGCTGTAGACCTTGGAAATGTTATCTACGCTGACCAAGTCCAAAGGCCCGCCCCCCGCCGCTGTCAGATCCGGCCATTCCGGTAACGACATTCATGCCTTCCTCCAGGTCGTCCCCGGACACTTCGGTGAAAATTCCGTCGTAAATACCCAACTTCACCTGGTGCGGCTTAAATTCACCGCCTTCAAAGGTCCACAGAAGCGTTCCTTTCGGTCTGTCGCCCGTATACTCCTGGGGTGGCCTGAATCGCAACGCCGAGCTGGGGATCTTGAGAATATCTTTCTTTTTCTGGATTATCACGGATACATTGGCCGTCATTCCAGGCATCAGGTTTTTTTTGTCGTTATCCACTCCTATGATCACCATGTAGGTGACCACGTTGTCGGTAGTCGTGGCCGCAAGGCGGACCTCACTGACAAAACCATCAAACGATCCTTCGGGATGGGCATCAACGGTAAACTCCACAGCCTGCCCCTTACGGATCAATCCTATGTCGGCTTCGTCAATGGCGGTCTCCACCTTCATCCGGCCAAGATCCTCGGCAATGGTGAACAGTGTCGGCGCGGACTGGCTGGCATTGACCGTCTGTCCCTCATCGACCGCCCTGTCGATGATCACACCGTCGATCGGTGAAAGTATCCTCGCATGATCAAGGTTGATCTTCTTGTACTCAAGGTCAGCTCTGGCCTGCGCCAGGGAGGCCCTGGCGCTCTGTAAACGAGCCTGGGCCGTTTCATAGGCCGTCTGCGAATCATCGCGCTCACTTTTTGCGATATACCCTTTTGCGAACAGCTCTGCGTTGCGGTCCATCGTCCGCTTGGCATTGGCAAGTGTTGCCTGTGCTTCCTGCAGGCTGGCGCTTGATGAAAGGACAGATGCCTCTGATTGTCTGAGGTTGGCCCGCAGCATGTCAGGATCTATCTCGGCAAGCAGCTGTCCCTTTGCAACCACCGAGTTGTAATCCACATGGATCTTCTTTATCGTACCGGAGACCTGTGCTCCCACGCTTACAGTATTCCTCGCATTGAGGGACCCGGTCGCCGAAACGGTCTTTACGATCTCCCCTCTGGTGATAACTGCAGTCTGGACAACATTTGTATCGTTCCCCCTCACGAGGTAGAACCACGATCCGAGAGCCACCGCAAGACCCGTCGCAAGAATGATCAGAATGTTCCTTTTCATTATTTTCATTTGCCGCTGCCTCCCATCGCTTTTTCAAGGGCGGCTTTTGCGATCATACGATCATAAAGGGCACCGTACCAGCCTGCTCTTGCTTCGGCGTAATACTTCGTGGCATCCGTCACCTCTAAAGGAGAACCAACTCCGACGCGGTATCTGCCGGAAGCGATCTCGAGATTATCCGAGGCCATCTTCAGCCCCTCTGCAGCAGCCTTAACTACTTCTCCAGAATCTCTGACAACCAGCCATGCACTGGACACCTCACTTATAACCGTCTGCCTGAGTGATTCCAGCCTGGCCTCTGTACCCGCGAGGTTTGCCAGGGCTTCACGTGTTTTCTCTCTTTGAAGACCGCCGTCATAGATCGAAAAGGAGAGCGTCATTCCTGCCCTCCAGGTATCGTCTCCCAGAAACTCCGTGGACCCCCATCCGTAGCTGCCGGAAAGAGATAACTCCGGAACGTTGCCGAGCTTTGAAAGAGTTACGGATGATCGCGCAGACTCAACCCTTGCCAGATAGGCCTGAAGATCCGGCCTGTTTTCAATCGCGAATTTAACGGTTTTTTCAAGAGTCGGCATATAATCTCCCGTCACGGCTGCATCATCCTCGGGAATATCTGCTATCGAGAATTCCGCAGGATCGAAATATCCCATTGCCGCCCTGAGTGCCGTCATCGCATCCTTAAAAGAAGTGCGCGCCTGGATCATCGCCAGGCTTGAGTTGCTCCTTGCGACCTGGGCCGAAGTAACATCGTACTTCGAAACACGGCCTACCTCGAAAAAAGCCTTTGCCTTTTCCAGCTGGGCGTCGTTCAGAACCAGCGTTTCCTTTGCAACCTCAAGATCTTTCTCCGCCTTCAGGAGCAGGAAGTAGGAACGCTTCACCTCGTAAACCACCTCGGAAACGGTTCTCTCCAAAGTCAGGGACGTGCTCTCCATATCCTGAAGGCTCTTTCTGACGGCTGCGTGAGTTTTGCCCCAATCCGTCACCAGCTGGGAAAGCGTGACGCTGCTCGACCAGGAATCAGCCACGGTCCCTGACCCCGCGGCAGTTTTTTCCGAAAATCCGGTGGAAAAACCTATGGCAGGGTTGCTTGCAGCACGGGCCTGCCCGACTCTGGCATTTGCGGACTTAAGGTCGGCTTTCGAAGCGGCAAGATCCGGATGCTGCGACAGAGCGATCTCTACACACTTGTCGAGGCTGAAAACGGCTACCCCTCCATCAGCGGCAAGAACTGGAGATCGCACTGATAAAAGAACAAACATTAAAACTGTAAAACTGATCCTTTTTATTTTCATATGCATCACCCGGGACCGAGTGTCGCAGATATTATCGATAAAGTAATCAGCAATTCTCTCCATCATCAGTTACAGCACCATCCTCTGTATTCTCTTACCAGAAGCATATCCGCATCAGGCTTAAGACAGCGTTGCGAAATGCAAAGAAATGTAAAAGGATCCCCATAGCAGGATAGACGGGCATTGCCTTCAGTTGCGGCTGCCGGGAACTTCCCTGCCATTCTCTCGGGCCAAACGCCGTTCAGGCAGACAGGGGTCGCGGCACAATACCAAGATCCGGGATCAGTTTCTTTCCAGGAAAATGGAGGAGCATGAGGAAAAGAAAAAAGAAAAAAAGCGTCAGGGATGCCTCTCCCGGGGGAAGCGGGAAATGCAGCTGCAAGTAAATTGATCTCGTGCGCGGAGATCAGCACAGTACCTGCGTGCATGACAAAAAGATACAGGATCCATTCAAAGTTCCTGCAGGGCTACTTGAGCAGAAGAAGGGCGAATCTGTCCGCCTTCTCACCTTTGTGTTTTTTTACGTTCAGGGTATATCCAAACTTGCGCACGCTGGAAAACATATCCACTGCAAAAGCCTCTACAGAAGGCCTCTGTGTGTACGGGAACCTGCATCCATCTACTGTTGAAGGACAACCGCTGCACCTGTTGCACGATTCAAAAGAGAGCAGGAAGGCCCTTTCGTACCCTTCCAGAAACACCTTCTTCTCAAGATCAAGCAGTTTCTGCTGATTCAGGCGCACCCACTCATGTGTCTGAACCGTGGGCGCGTCGCACACCATGTGGATCAGCACCGCCAGTTCATATTCGCCGAAAAAATCCCTGCATTCAACAACGGATGGTACATGCGGCGGGCAGGAGAGGTTTTTCCCGTAATCCGGGCATCCGTACATGCATTTGATCCTGACCCACTGGGAAACGACAAGATCCGATGGCTGTATCCATCGATGATCGACGAAGCCCTGGAGCAGAATCTCTTCCTCCACCACCTGCTGGTTTCTGGCCGCGTCATCTTTCATTGTTCAGCCACCTCCGGCAGAAAAAACTTCCAACTCCAACGTCTGTTAGGGTCGTGATCTGACGGGAATGTCTCCCTCAGCTTGAGAGGTTTCTTCAGAGCATCAGGCGCCGGCCTGGTCTTTAACATGAACCGGTAACTCCTTTTTCATCGAGAGGGATATGCGTTTGCGAGCTATGTCCACTTCGATAACGGTCACTTTGACTCTCTGCCCAGGTTTCACCACATCCGCAGGGTTTTTCACGAACCTGTCCGCCAGGCGGCTTACGTGAACGAGACCATCCTGGTGTATTCCTATGTCTACAAAGGCTCCGAAAGCAGTGACGTTCGTGACTATGCCCGCAAGTTCCATCCCCGGGAGAAGGTCTTCGATGCTTCGAACATCAGGAGAGAATTCCACGTTTTCGAAGTTCTTCCTGGGATCCCTTCCCGGTTTCGCGAGTTCGGTCATTATATCCCTCAGGGTCATTATGCCCGCCTCCGGGCAGACATACCTCGATGGGTCTATTTTATCTCTCAGATCTTCGTCCCGGATGAGGTCTCCCACAGAACAGTTCAGATCCCGGGCCATTTTTTCAACTATCCCGTAGTGACATGGATGAACGGCGCTCGCGTCGAGCGGGTGTTCGCCGTCCCGGACCCTGAGGAAACCGGCAGCCTGCTCGTAGGCTTTTGGTCCGAGCCTGGGCACTTGAAGCAGTTGTGATCTGGAGCGAAAGGGACCGTTTGCATCCCTCCAGGAGATAATGTTGGCAGCCAGGGCGGGACCAAGGCCGGAGACGTATGAAAGCAGCTGAGAGCTTGCGTTGTTCAGGTCCACCCCTACTGAGTTGACGCATGATACTACCACGTCCTCAAGCGACTGCATCAGCATCTTCTGGTCGACGTCGTGCTGGTACTGTCCTACACCTATGGATTTAGGATCGATCCTGACCAGTTCCGAAAGTGGATCCTGGAGGCGCCTCCCTATCGAAACTGCTCCCCTGACCGTGACATCCCTGTCGGGAAACTCGTCCCGGGCAGCCCTGGACGCGGAGTAGATCGAGGCGCCGCTCTCGTT
>DFYG01000072.1:0-199 GCA_002382605.1 Synergistaceae bacterium UBA4088
ATCCGTGTGCTGCGTTGAGGGGCAATATCGATCTGGATCCCGGCGAACGGAAGGAGATCATCTTCATGCTCGGCCAGGCCTCATCGCCCTCGCAGGTCCACGCGATGGTTGTCGCCTATCGGGATGATCTGGCGTTTGAGACCGCGCTCCAGCAAACCCGGGCATGGTGGGACAGTCTGCTTGGTACTATCCAGGTCCG
>DFYG01000072.1:304-8516 GCA_002382605.1 Synergistaceae bacterium UBA4088
AGGGCGACGTGCAGCACTGGTGGCATCCCCCAGGAGGAGGAGGCATCCGCTCCCGGATCTCCGATGATCTTTTGTGGCTTCCATTCGTTGTCGCACAATACCTGCGGGTTACCGCCGATAACGGTATTCTGAGTGAGATTGTCCCATTTCTTGACGCGGCCGTTCTGAATGACGATCAGAGCGAGATATTCCAGCTGCCGGAAGTTTCTCTCGAAAGTTCCACGCTCTTCGAACACTGCCGACGGGCGTTGACCCTTAGCTTAAGGTTTGGAGTTCATGGTCTTCCCCTGATGGGGAGCGGGGACTGGAACGACGGGATGAACCTGGTTGGTGCGGGGGGCATGGGGGAGAGCGTATGGCTGGCGTGGTTCATGGTGAATGTCATGCAGGGAATGGAGGAGATGGCCGGCCTGATGGACCAGCCCGAGCTGGCCCGGTCATATCACCAGGACCGGGAAACGCTGATCGGGAATATTGAAAAATTCGCCTGGGATGGGGAGTGGTATTTGCGGGCTACCTTTGACGACGGAACACCTCTCGGTTCCGCGGCGAACGCCGAAGCACGGATCGATTCCCTGCCTCAATCCTGGGCCTGGCTCAGCGGCGCCGCCGCCGATCCGGTCCGTGCCGAAAAATCCCTGGATTCGGCCTGGAACCATCTCGTGCGCGAAAAAGAAGGGCTTGTTCTGCTCTTCGAACCTCCATTTGACAAATCGGAACCATCCCCCGGTTATATCAAGGGTTATCCTCCGGGGGTGAGGGAAAACGGCGGCCAATATACCCACGCCGCCATCTGGCTGGCTATGGCTTTTGCGCATCGCGGAGACGGAACACGAGCGGCTGAGATCCTGCGAATGCTAAATCCCGTCGAACACGCACGCGAACCGGAATCGGTCTGGCGCTATGGAATCGAGCCCTACGCGGTGGCGGCCGATGTCTACCGCCTGTCTGGGCGGATCGGCCAGGGCGGCTGGTCCTGGTATACCGGTTCGGCGGCGTGGATGTACCGTGCCTGGGTGGAGGAGATGCTTGGCCTTGAGGTGCGCGGTGAGACCATGCGGATCACCCCGGTCATACCAGGGTGGTGGGATGGGTTTCAGATGAGCTATCGTCATGGAGAAGCGTTGTACGAGATCCAGGTTGAAAACCCGGAACATTGCGAACATGGCGTCGCCTGGGTTGAGTTGGACGGCCAACGCATAAGCGATGGATTGGTCCGGCTTGGCCGTGATCCGGTAAAACACCGGGTCGTCGTACGCATGGGCAAATAGTCCCGCATTTATTTGTCCTCCGGGTGGCCTCCGGCATCACGAATGCGGGAGATCATCCGGTCCATCCGTTTAAAGCGCATGATTCCTACGGTCCCGGCGATTACTCCGAATGGCAGGCATACTAAACCAGCCATCCAGAACCAGCTTCCTTCCATCGAAAAGTGCATCATGGTGAATCCTGCTATGATCAGCGCCACGGCCGAACGAAGATAGGCCATGAGGGTCCTCTCGTTTGCAAGCAGGGTTCGCTCGATGGCCAGCTCGTCCCTAAGGATGAGGCTATCGCAATCGAACCTGGAAAAAGGGGTCTCTTCCGTTTTCTCTTTCCTCATGTCGTCCTCTCTCCTGATGATTCGCGTCACGCACGATATTTCGGCGCGGAACGACAAACGTTGCTGCAGATCAGGATCCCAAAGAAGGCTTTTCCCTGAGTGTGGATGCGGAATGGAACACATGGCAACATGACGGGAAAGGGAGCTTCCTTTATGAGCCTCCTGGAAACATGTCCTGCCCTGTCTTCTCTTGTTGCGTCACCGCAGTTCCTGCGGTCGATCTTGCTGCAAAAGAGGCCGAGATCGACAGATGCCCCAGGCAGGATGTGGACAAGCCCAGGGTCTTCGCATTGACGCTCGCGCCCATACCTGCCGACAGTTGATCATGGTAATCCCTGTTTTTTCGAAAGATCTTATTCCTTGCCTTTTTTCAACCACCGGGCCACTTCAACGGTTCTTTTCGCCTGGTAGAAGACCGAGTCTTTCACGTCCTCTACCATCTCGAGATCATGGCTTACAGTGACCGTAGTTCCGTAGGGGTTGCCTCCGGCCTTGAAGATGGATGCATCGGTAAATCCAGGAGGTACTATGATAGCTCCCCAATGCATCATTGTAGTGTACAGGCTCTTGACGGTGACTTCCTGGCCGCCATGGGGATTTTGAGCCGAAGACATGGCGCTGACGACTTTGTTCGCAAGTTTCCCTTTCGCCCATAACCCCCCCTGAATATCCAGGAACTGTTTCATCTGCGCAGCGACATTGCCAAAGCGGGTCGGGGTGCTGAAAATAATCGCATCCGCCCACTCCAGATCGTCTGAACTGGCGATCTCTATCTTCTTTGTAGCCTCGACAGTAGCCTTCCATGCGGCGTTGCTGCTGATCGCCGTCTCCGGTGCCAGCTCCTGAACCTTGCGAACCCGTACTTCCGCGCCAACTTCCCGGGCGGCTTCCGCGGCCCAGGAAGCCATCCGGTAATTCACCCCCGTCATGCTGTAATAGATAATGGCGAGCTTTACCTTCTCCATGTTATCCACCCTCCTCGGTTTGCGATCATTTATTAAGGTGCGTTATTTTCGATTTTTCCTGACGAAGGCTTCTGCTGCCGAAATATTAAACGTAGTGAGAAATACATGTTTATCTTAATATCCTTGTTTGTTCCATTGCTCTGGTGATACTGCGCTTATTGCCCGGATCATCCCACCCGGGATCGGAAGCCCTGCCTCCGTATGGGATCTGAATAACCTTGAGACAGGGGTATTTGCTTTTGAGGATCCCTTCCTGATGTCAATTCCGATCCGTAATGCCCTCAAGATCCTCAGGAAGATATTCCCTTCTGTCTTCATGTGACAATTATAGCCGTTATTCGACAGCAGCGAAAACTCCGTTCACCTCATGCCTGACCTCCGGAATTTGTTTCAGCGATCTGCTCCAGCAGGAAATTACGAAAAGAATGTCTTAAAATTGATCCTGAAGTTTGCTGGTTGTGATCATGTTCAGTAATTGCGGCATTTTTCCACAAATAACCTGATAAGGGGTGATCCCAGTGAACCAGGCCATATTCCGTTTCGGATTTCCAGCGCACGAACCCGTATTATCGTACGCTCCAGGCTCCCTTGAAAGAACATCGCTGAAAAATGAGATCCAGCGCCAAAGCGGTCAGGAGGCCGAAATTCCCCTGATCATTGGAGGAAAGGAGATACGCACGGGGAATGTCGGCAGGGTCGTTATGCCCCATGACCACGGCCACATTCTCGCCACCTACCACAAGACCGGCCCGAAGGAGGCGCAGCTTGCCATCGAAGCCGCCCTTGAGGCCCGGAAGCTCTGGATGGGCCTCTCATGGATAGAACGCGGCTCCATAATGCTGAGGGCCGCCGAGCTGATGAGCAGAAAATACAGGCATGTGATCAACGCGGCCACCATGCTTGGACAGGGCAAGAACGTTCTCCAGGCGGAGATCGACGCCGCATGTGAGTCAATAGACTATCTGCGGTTCAACGTTCATTTCGCCTCGAATATCTACGAGGGGCAGCCAATGCCGGGGGGCGACAGCGTAAACCGTCTCGAGTACAGGCCCCTTGAGGGATTCGTATTCACCGTTACCCCGTTCAATTTCACGGCGATAGCCATGAACCTCAACACTTCGGTCGCCCTGATGGGAAATACCACCGTCTGGAAACCCGCGACAACATCTCTCCTCTCCAGCTATTACCTCATGAAGATCTTCGAGGAGGCTGGAATGCCGGAAGGAGTGATCAATTTTGTTCCGGGGCCAAGCGGGTCTTTCGCCAACACCGTTCTTGAGCATCCAGAAATGGCCGGTCTTCACTTCACCGGCTCCACCGGCACCTTCCAGACCCTCTGGAAAACCGTCGCTACCAACATGGAGCTTTACAATGGCTATCCAAGGCTGGTCGGAGAGACCGGAGGAAAGGATTTTGTTTTCGCTCACCCCTCGGCGGATCCGGAAGAACTCGCGACAGCATTGGTGAGGGGTGCATTCGAATACCAGGGTCAGAAATGTTCCGCTGCGTCCAGGGTCTACATCCCCCGCTCCCTGTGGAAAAAGACCCGGGATCTGCTCGTGACCTGGACGGAAGAACTGAGAATGGGAGATGTCCGCGATTTCAGGAATTTCTCGAATGCGGTGATAGACGGTGTTTCTTTCGACAAGGTCATGGGTTACATCGACATGGCGAGAGGATCATCGGACGCTGAAATTCTGGCCGGCGGTGAAGGCGACCGTTCGGTCGGGTATTTTATCCGCCCGACACTGATCGAGGTGAGAGATCCCTGTTTTGTCACCATGAAGGAAGAGATCTTCGGACCTGTCCTTTCCATTTTTGTTTATGAAGACAGCGCCTACAGCGAGACCCTTGAGCTTTGCGACAGAACTTCACCCTATGCCCTTACAGGCGCTGTGTTCGGACGGGACAGGTACTGCCTGATGGAGGCCTGCCGCAGACTCCGGTACGCCGCGGGCAACTTCTACATCAACGACAAGCCCACGGGGGCGGTCGTCGGACAGCAGCCCTTCGGAGGGTCCAGAAGATCGGGGACCAACGACAAGGCTGGGAGTCAGCTAAACCTTTTGCGATGGGTAAGCCCGAGGACGGTTAAGGAAAACCTGTTCCCGCCCAAAAGTTACCGCTATCCCTTTATGGACGAAGAGTAGCCGTACAGAGCCTCGAGAGGCTGGCCTGTGTGTGAACAGGGGAAGCGGGTTGNNGGGAAGCGAGTTGTCTTAAGGCTGCCGGGAGGATCGCAAGCCGCAGGAAGGAGATCTGCCCGAAGATACGGAAAAGTGCAGGATCTGTTTAGAGTATAATCTATTCAGCACGGAGTCTATTGCTTTCACGGCTATGCTGATAATATGCAGACCTGGAAAAAACAAAATGGATGCTGACCGGATATCCAGGTGAGATATGGAGGGAGATCGTGTATCTCAGCCTGATCCAGAACGCGGCTCTGCTGGTGGCACTCTGCTCATTCTACAGCCTGATCTCCCGGCTTCGGAGGGACAGGGAACTGCTAACCAGGATACTCGAGGGACTTCTCTTCGGCGGGGTTGCCGTGGCAGGCATGAACATGCCCTTCCAATACGCTCCAGGGATCATCTATGACGGCCGGTCCATAGTTCTTTCTTTGGCGGGGCTGTTCGGTGGCCCGGCAGCCGGTGGCATTGCGGCACTAGTGGCCGCTTTTTACAGGTTTTACCTGGGGGGTCCAGGAGTTTGGGCTGGACTTGCGACCATCGCCGGTTGCACCCTGGTCGGGTTGACCTTCCGACGCGCTTTCGCTGATCGCCCCGAGAGGCTGGGGATACTCTCGCTTTATGGCCTGGGCATCAGTGCTCACTTTGTAATGCTTGCCTGCCAGCTGCTGCTGCAGCCATGGCCCGCCGGAGTTGCCGTCATCCACAGGATCTGGATCCCGATAATGCTGATCTTTCCCGTAGCAACTGTGCTGATGGGAGTCCTTCTGGGCAGCGAAGAGTCCCGCATTGTCGCCGAGCACGACCTGATGGACCTTACCGCCGAGCTGGAAAAGCGCGTGGGCCAGCGAACTGCGGAACTGGAAAACGCCAACAGCGCGCTGGAGGCGTTTGCCTACTCGGTCTCTCACGACCTGAGGGCTCCCTTAAGGGCCATCAGCGGCTTCGCCGAGATAATAGCCCGCCGTCACAGGGACAGCCTCAACGAGGAGGCAAGCCATTATTTCGACAACATTCTCGAAGCCTCCGGCCGCATGGACGAACTGATCACCAACCTCCTCGAATATTCGCGCCTGGGGAAAAAAGTAATGCCCCCTGAGGCGGTTGCGCTTTCTCCACTGGTCGCGGAGATCCTCTCCGAGTCCGGATCGGGGCAGACTGCGGCTGACGCCGAAATTGCCGTGCAGCCAGACCTGCCAGTAGTGACAGGCAACCGCACCCTTCTGCTGCAGGTCCTTTCAAACCTCATCGGGAATGCGCTGAAGTATCGTCGAGATGGAGTCAGGCATCGCGTGGAGATCGGGGGTACGATCGAAGGGAACTGGGCTACGCTCAGCGTTTCGGACAACGGAGTCGGAATTGCGCATGAGCACCATGAAAAGATATTCAATATCTTTCAGAGGCTCCACAGCAGGGATGATTCCGCAGGCACCGGGATAGGGCTGGCCATCGTAAAAAAAGCAGTTGAAATGATGGGCGGCACGGTGGAGGTGGAGTCCATACCGGGTGAAGGAAGTGTTTTCCGGGTGAAGCTCCCCGCAGCTGTTACATCCGGAAATGAAGGAGGAGAGGATGAAAAGAAAAGCCGTTATTCTGCTCGTTGAAGACGATCGGATGGACATCGAACTTACGCTGGACGCCTTCAGGGAAGTCAAGCTGGAAAATGAGATCATAACGGTCCAAACCGGAGAAGAGGCTCTCGACTACCTCCTGGGTCGCGGAGATCTTGCCGACCGCAAAAGCTATCCGCTTCCGAACCTGGTGCTGCTCGATCTCAAACTGCCCGGTATCAGCGGCCTTGATGTTCTGAAAACCCTGAAAAAGACGCCGGTTCTCAAGCGCCTGCCGGTCATTATCCTGACATCCTCCCAGGAAGAAAGCGACCGGGCCGCAGGGTATGACTACGGAGTCAACAGCTACCTGGTCAAACCCATCTCCTTTTCCGGATTTCTGGAAGTAGTAAAGAATATTTACGACTACTGGCTGACGCTCAACGTGAAGGCCCCGCTATGGAACTGACGAGGGAAAGGGCAGAAGGAGCTGCAGGATGATGGAAAGAAATTTTGAAGGAAGCGGTGCCGGAGAAAAAAAAAGGATCCGCGTTCTATGCGTGGAAGATAATTCTCTGGACAGGGGTTTGATCCGCCACGCCCTGGAAAAAGAGGCGGATAACTTTAAGATGATAGAAGCGGTCGACCGGGAGATGTTCGAGAAGCTTCTGAACGAAGGCGAATTTGATATGGTCCTCACGGACTTCAACATCCTCGGATTTGAGGGTATCGAAGTGCTCCGGGGGGTCAAGGAACGGCATCCTGATATCCCTGTCATCATTGTGACCGGGACCGGCTCCGAGGAGATCGCCGTTCAGGCCCTCAAGGAAGGCGCGGATGACTACATCATCAAAGATCCGCGCCACATAGCCCAATTGCCCGGTACGATCCTCCGGGTTATGGATGCCAAAGAGACCAGGAACAGGCTCCGGAAAAGGGTAGCCAACGTCCGCGCCATTTCCGAGAATGTTGCGGACGGCGTCGTTGTGGTCGACAGGCAGGGATACGTTGTGTTCTCCAACCCGGCCGCCGGTAGTCTCTTCGGATCTTCACCGGAGGAGCTTGTCGGGACGGTTTTCGAATACCCCGTGGGGGACAGCAGGTTTTTCGAGATCGACCTGCCACGCAGGGCAGGCGGTCCTGGCACCGCCGAAATGCGGATTTCTGAAACTGAGTGGGACGGCGAAAACTGCTCGATCATAGCCATGCGCGACATTACCGACCGCAAGCGCTCCGAGCAGCTGCTGAAAGAGAGCGAGGAACGCAACCGCAAAATTCTCCGTTCGGCCATGGATGGGATATGGATAGAGGACATCCAGGGGCACCTGCTGGATGTCAATGACGCATATTGCCGGATGAGCGGCTACAGCGAACAGGAGTTGCTGGGCATGCCCATCTCGGATCTGGAAGCAGCCGAATCAACCGCCGACGTGGAAGAGCACATCAAAAATATCAAAGCCCGGGGCGAGGATCGCTTTGAAACCCTCCAGCGCCGAAAGGACGGCAGTATTTATGACGTTGAAGTCAGCACCGTTTACATACCCGGCGAACCGGGACAGATCGTTGCGTTTCTGCGGGACATCACCGATCGCAAGAGGGCGGAAGAGGAGCTCCTGAGAACAGCCGAGAGCCTTAATATTGCCCTCACAGGAACGATCCGGGCAATGTCGAGGATAGTGGATCTCCGGGATCCATATACGGCTGGACACCAGAAAAGGATGGCCGACCTGGCCGGGGCAATAGCCGAGGAGATGGGAATGGATGAGGAGAGGGCGGATTTCATACGCCTTGCGGGCAGCATCCACGACATCGGCAAGATATCGGTTCCGGCCGAGATCCTGAGCAAGCCTGCGAAACTTTCGGAAACCGAGTTTAATCTTGTCAGGGTACACCCCCAGACAGGTT
>DFYG01000102.1 GCA_002382605.1 Synergistaceae bacterium UBA4088
ATCATTGGAGGATCGCAGAGAGAGGACTCGCTCGATCTTCTCCTCTCACGCATAAGGGAGCAGAAACTGCCGGAGGAATCCTACAGCTGGTACCTGGATCTCAGGCGCTACGGGACCTTCGTGCACAGCGGGTTCGGAATGGGTATTGAAAGAGTCGTTGCATGGATCTGCGGACTTCCTCACATCAGGGAGACAATACCGTTCCCGAGAACGATCTACCGGCTAAACCCGTAGCGGCAGATGATGACGCGGGTCAAGACCAGGAAGACCCCGCCTCGAAGGAGACGGGGTCTTCCTTTGTTAAAGACGGGGTTAGATGTGGTTGCTTTCTAGATCCCCTGATCGATCATCGCTTTTGCAACACGAAGGAAACCGGCAACATTGGCTCCCACCACGTAATTGCCCTTGGCTCCAGCCATATCCGCCGCCTTGAGGCAATTCTCGTGGATGTTGACCATGATCCCGTGAAGCCGGGTGTCTACTTCTTCGCGTGTCCAGAAAAGCCGCTGGCTGTTCTGGGACATTTCAAGACCGGAAGTGGCGACTCCGCCGGCATTTGAAGCCTTGCCCGGAGCAAAGAGTACCTTGTTCTCAAGGAGGTAATCAGTGGCTTCAAGCGTGGTGGGCATGTTGGCTCCTTCGGAAACACAGTAGCATCCGTTGCTTACCAGCGCTTTTGCGTCTGCAAGTTCCAGTTCATTCTGTGTCGCACATGGCAGTGCGATCTCCGCTTTCGTAAGGCCCCATGGGCGTTTACCCTCGTAGAATTTCGCTGTCGGGAATTTTTTGACGTATTCGCTGATCCTTCCGCGTTTTACGTTCTTGAGATCCATTACGAACTGCCACTTCTCTCCGGAGATGCCGTCCTCATCAATTATCGACCCCATGGAGTCGGAGAAAGAGAGGACCTTGCCGCCGAGTTCGTTCACTTTCTGTGCTGCATACTGGGCGACATTTCCTGAGCCGGAGATCAGCACGCGCTTTCCGTCAAAGGAATCGCCTTTCGTATTGAGCATTTCCTGGGCGAAGTATACGTTGCCGTAACCGGTGGCCTCGGGCCTGACAAGGCTTCCGCCCCAACCGATGGTCTTGCCTGTAAGGACTCCGCCGTCATGGATGTTGGCGATCTTCTTGTACTGTCCGAGCATGTAGGCTATCTCGCGTCCGCCAACGCCGATGTCTCCGGCGGGAACGTCGATATCCGAACCTATATGACGGTAAAGCTCGGTCATGAAGGCCTGGCAGAAACGCTTGACCTCATTCTCTGATTTGCCCTTGGGGTCGAAGTTGCTTCCGCCCTTGCCTGCACCCATGGGCAGGCCTGTGAGTGAGTTCTTGAAGATCTGCTCGAAGGCAAGGAACTTGAGTATGCTGAGAACCACGCTGGGATGGAAGCGCAGTCCGCCTTTGTAAGGGCCAAGAGCGCTGTTCATCTGAACACGATAACCGTAATCAACCTCATAGTCACCATTGTCGCGCTGCCATGTGACCCGGAAAACTATTGTTCTTTCTGGAACGATAATCCTCTCAAGGATACGCTCCTTACGGTAGACATCATTGGCTTCCACAACGGGGCGAACCGCATTGGTGAACTCTGTTACCGCCTGAATGAACTCCTGCTGCCATGGCCATTTGGACTTTACGTGCTTATCGAGAATTTCATCCACCCAACTCAAAGAGAACCCCTCCATTTATCTTTTTTTGGGCAGTAACCAACACTTTTTCTATCGGCTGCCGTCCAATGCACACAGAATTCTATATCAAATTCTTTTAACTTTCAACAAAAGCAATGCCGGGCAACAAGCTCAAGTTTATGTGAAAATTTTCTCTTGTCAAGAGGGGGCAGGTAATACTCATACCTCATACCTGAAGACCGCCACGCCTAGCCTGGAAATTCAAGGATCCCGAAATGCAAAGGTCATTAACAAAACTCTGAATGTCTTAAATTCATAAAATAAGACCGGAGAAAAAAACTCTCCGGCCCCATTGTTCATTGAATTTGACCTGATCGGTCGCAAACCATGTGATCTACAGGTTTGCAGAACAAGGGTTGTGGCCTACCCTCCGCACCCTCCGCGCTTCATGGAAGTAGCAGACATCACCTCAAGGTTGGTAGCCCATAGAAATCCTGTCTGGTCGACCCGTACAACATCTTCAAAAAATTCCATCTCTTCGGGGACCCATAATGTTACGCCGCTTTCACTTACCGACCTGAAATCATCCGTTACCGGAGGTTTGCCGCTCTCGACGAGTGCAGCATTGCGTGCACCTCACCCTGCTCCCAGTCTTCGTACTGTTACGTAGCCTTCTCCTCCAAAACCCTGAAGTTTCTCCCTGGCTTTTTCGCTCAACTCAAGCCTCAATTCGCTCATCATTCAACACCCCCAAGAGAATAGCACCTTGTTGCCAAGCTCATTATACCCCACGGTCGTATAAACGCCAACCCCTCCCGGAAAGGACCTCCAGAAAATCCGCCGGGGGAACAGCAAGAAATTTTTTACCCGAAAGATGCGCAAGAGGAGATCCCAGACTCTGGAAATCGAGGCACCTGGAGTGAAGAAGTGGTCTATTTACGTTCATTGCCTTCCATTCTTCATTAATACGCCTGTTGCCATACTTCAGATCTCCGACCAGGGGAAACCCCACGGATGCGAGGTGGACCCTGGCCTGGTGTGGTCGTCCTGTCATCAATTCGACAAGAAGAAGGGATACGGATCCGTCTCCTTCAAGCTTGCGGTACCTGGTGAGGGCGGTCTGCCCGATCGCTCTGTCCACGACGACAATATTATCCTCACCCTTCTTCAGCAGCGGGGAGTTGATCTCTCCCTCTTTCGGAGTGTTGCCTGCAACAATTGCCAGATAGGTCTTTTTGACCTTACCGAGCCTCCAGGCCTCGTGAAGGCTCCTCAGTGCGGTTCCGCTCAGTGCCAGAGCAAGTGCTCCTGATGTGTTCCGGTCGAGCCTGTGGGCCGGTGTCGGAGAAAATGAAGCATCTTTCCATTCAAGGGTCGAGGCGACCCTTGATATAACACTCTCGCCTCCACTGGTATCCGGCTGTGCCAGAAGATTCGACGGCTTGTTCACTATACAGATATCACGGTCTGCGTAAATGATCTCGATATTGGCCCCCGTCCTTGCCGCCTGGAGGTTGGGCCCCGGGGCATGCTTAACAACCTCGTCATCCCAGGGAAGTTCCACTGTCTGACCTTCCGTGACACGAACAGAGCATTCGCTCCTTTGTCCGTCAACACGCACCATCCCCTTGCGAAAGGCCCGCATGAGGGCACTGAGCGGGAGGTCCGGCCACATTTTCCTGATTATCTTGTCTATTCTTCTGCCATCATCATGCCTTGAAACCCTGAATGATTGTCCCATTTTTCAACTACCGTCCTCTTCGGCAAATTTGCTTCTCCAGAACCTCCGCTGTGCGGAGGTGTGAAAATCGGATATTGAAGGTTCTCCGTTACCGCTCTCCGGGAAAGTGCCCCAACAGAACATTATAAAATCCAGTTCATCGGCCGAAGAGACGACCATTGCCTCCGGCGTCGCCGGGAGGACCGGGGATCCGTACTCCTTGCGTCCATGATGACTGATGATAATATGCCCTATCGCGGTCGCCAGATCGGCGTTCAGACCATGTTCCTCTGCCAGGCTGGAGAATCGCGAATATCCCAGCGCAATATGATCTATAACTGTGCCTGGAACCGTCATGGAGGGGAATGGATCCAGTTTATAGGATTCTATCTTCCCGATGTCGTGAAGCAGACCTCCCGCGGTAACGACGTCAAGGTCAATATCCACACCAGACCGCTTGTAGGCCTCAGCCAAAGCCCTTGCGGCCATGGTGACAGAAAGGGTGTGCTCAAGGAGTCCATGGACATAGGCATGATGATGAGAAACTGCAGCGGGAAGTTCCCGGAAACTCTTCCAGATATTCCCCGAAAAAACCTTTTCGAGGAATGTTCTCACCTCTGGGCCGCAGGACAGGATCATGGCGCGAAAATCCCCTTCCATCCGCTCAATCGGAACAGGAGATGACTGAATGAAGGAGCTTATCGGAAATCTCTCGGGATCGAGAAGAAATACTTCAAGAAACTGAAACTGTTGTTTACCCCGAAACTCCGAAGCAGTTCCGATCGCCCCTACCGGAGCGTTGAGCACTACGGCGGCGATACTGGAAACATCCGGTTCCAGGGGGATTTTTTCCCCTGAACGAGTATCCCACCATTTGCCGTCCGACCAGACCTTTGCCTCGACGCTGCCCTCGGAATCAACAAGGGACAATTCCCAGAAAGGGCGGTTGTTCTTGTCGGATCTGCTCTTGATCTGCTGTATTACCCCCAGAACCTTGAACCGCTCTCCGGAAGAGGTCTGGCGTAACTGTGAAGTAGTCAAAGTCCGGATTTCCGCCAAGGGGAACACTCCTTTATCTTGTGACCTTTTGGGCCTTGCCGCTGTTAAAAAACGGGGGATCGCTCCCCCGCGAGGATACCCGGCATTTCCGTTCGGGAATGGGAGCTTCTAGGCCCCGTACTTGGCAAGCCTTCCAGCGTGCGCGAGCATCAATCCCATCATTTTGTGGCCCGGCATCAGACCGAGGCTCCCCCGGGCGCAGACCCTCTCCCCGAATGACTCGGAACCGTCAGGACGCACATAGCGGCTGAAGAGGAGGAAGGGTGATGGATGCCAGGAATGACTCCCCATTTTGCTGGGGGTGCTGTGATCCCCTGTAACGACAACAACGTCCGGATCGAGAGAGAGGATTTGGGGCACAAGACTGTCAACTTTTTCGATAACATCGCGTTTTGCCTTGAAATCTCCATCTTCTCCCCGACTGTCGGTGTATTTTACATGAACAAAGAAGAAATCGAAAGAGTTCCAATCTCTCTTAACTGCCTGGAAAAGATCTTCTATAGTCTTCCCCGCGTCGACCACTTCCATCCCTACGATCCTTGCAAGCCCCCGGTACATCGGGTAAGTAGCGACTGCGGCTGACCTCATCTTGTAGAGATCAGGGAACAGCGGGATATCCGGAGTTCCCGAAACTCCCCTGAGAAGACAGCCGTTAGCCTTTTCTTCATCCGAGAGCACTTCTCTCACCTTTTTGATCAATGAGTTGATCACGTTGGCAGTCCTTGTCCCAATAGGCTCAAGCGGCCTCGACCAGGACATCGGACTTCCATCGCTCTGCGGATCCGCATCTGTAACCCTGTCGTTAAGCCCTTCACCCGACAGGACGACAGCAAAGCGATGCTCGATCCCGGGATAGAAGCGGACCGATACACCATCTATTTCCCTGATGGTTCTTCCCAGACGCGCTGTCAGCGCCGTGCTGGAATCTGTATCGATACGCCCTGCGCGACGGTCAAGGATCACGTCGCCTTCACCCCAGGTACAAAAGTTTCCGCGGGCGCACATTTCGCCGGGAAGAACCTCTGCTCCAATTCCAATCGTTTCGAGTACCCCTCTGCCGATAAAATGCTTTCTGGGATCATACCCGAAAAGCGCCAGGTGGCCCGGCCCGCTGCCGGGTGTTATGCCGACATCCACCATCTCAAGAAGGCCCGTCTCGCCAAGGGAGGCAAGGGCATCCAGGTTGGGCGTGGCCGCAGCCTCAAGTTCCGTGATCCCTTCAGCGGAGGGAAGCCCGCCCAATCCATCCATGACAAGCAGTACCATCCGGGTTTTTTTTTCAATGGACAGCGACCGAAGCATCTCGAGCCGATCGAACATTTCAGGGACACCTCCAATAAACCTTTATATTACTGATGATAACGGTCAACTGGACTTTTGACCATGGTTTTTTCAGATCCGTTATAAAATTAGGCAATTCGGCGCTTGTAACCTCGTTTGTCCTGAAGGAAAATCAATATCATTCATCAACAAACTTGAAGGTGGGGAAAAATGAAAAAATTCATTTTTGGACTGGCGGCCATCGCTTTTTTGATCCTTCTGGGAACATCGGGACCGGTACACGCCAGGATAGATCCTCAGTCGGTGTCCACCATCTGGGAGAACCTTACACGGAAGGCAAACCTTACCGATGCAGGTTCCGTCAACATTGAGGACAAAAGTGAACCCAACGCCTGGGTATCGTTCGGCCAGAATAAATATTCCGTTCACGCAACCACTGGACTACTGAACATACTCAAGAATGAAGATGAACTTTCAGGGGTCCTTTCCCACGAAATAGGACACATCAAACTTGGTCACTATAACGATACTATCAAACGAAGCCTGCTTTGGCTTCTGCTCTACAAAACACTGGGAGAGAGGAAAGTCGGAGGAGTCGACGTACTTGGAGCCGGAATGGTTCTTGCCGAATCAGGTTTCAGCAGGGAACAGGAGATCGCGGCGGATGACTTCGGCGTTTCGCTTTCTGCAAATGCCGGTTACAACCCCTGGGGACTTTACAATTCACTGCAAAGCATGCAGAAGGCCGGATTTCAGACATCACCCAGCGGGTTCAATTCCCACCCACCTACGGAACGCCGCCTGACCCATATAAAGGCGACGACGGAAGAGGTCATAAGGGAACTCAAAAAACCGGGGTCAAATTAACCGGGGTTCTTTTCGTTTTTCGAATAAGTTATAATGAAAAAAAGGTGGATCTCATCAACCTGCACCTTTAAAAATATTTTTCGGGAGGAATATCATTTGAATGATCTTATCGAAACCCTCTTGAGCCGTTCAGCCAGAAACATCAAACCTTCTCCCATCAGGGAAATTCTTCACGTCATCAGACAACCAGGCATGATATCCTTCGCTGGAGGGATGCCGGACCCGGATATTTTTCCAGTGGCCCAGTTTTATGAGGCATCTTCCATAATCGCCCGTGAGGGGAAGGATATTCTCCAGTACGGAACCACCGAAGGCTACCCGCCGCTCAAGGATTTTCTCAGCACGTGGAATACCCCGAAGATGGGAAGAAAGATCCAGCCTGATGAGATCCTCATAACAACAGGATCCAGCCAGGTCATCGACCTTCTCAGCTGGGCGCTCCTCGACGAGGGGGACTACGTTGTCTGCGAAGAACCTACGTTCCTCGGGGCGACAGGAACGATGCACAACCACGGCGCAAAGTTTCTGACTGTTCCATGCGACGAAGACGGTATGATGGTGGACCTCCTTCCGGACATCATTGAGAAAGCGATCTCGGAAGGGAAAAAGATCAAGTTCATCTATACGATAGTAAATTTCCACAACCCTCTGGGTTGCGATCTGTCGCTCGACCGCAGAAAAAAACTTCTCGCCATAGCGAAGGAATACGGAATAGTAATTCTCGAGGACGACCCCTATGGCCACTTGCGCTTCGAGGGCGAGGATGTTCCTTCGATATTTTCCATGGACAGGGACGGACTCGTGATCTTTGCCTGCAGCTTCTCCAAGATACTCGCTCCGGGCACGCGGGTTGCATGGTGCGCCGGCAACAGGGACCTGATAAGAAAGATGGCTATCTTCAAGCAGGGCATAGACACCTGCACCAGCGTCGTTGCGCAGTCCATCGTCTATGAGTATTGCAGACTCGGCCATCTCGAAGCGTTTCTTCCAAAGATCATAGAACACTACCGGAAAAAGAGGGATCAAATGGAGGCGGCACTGAACACGCATCTTCCCCTGGACAAGATCTCGTGGCTGAAACCCAAGGGGGGGTTCTTCTACTGGATGACCACCGCCCCCGGAATACCTGCTGACAAACTCCTGCAAAGAGCATTGGAAAAAAAGGTAGCATTCGTTCTCGGCAACGCCTTCTATCCCACAGGTGTCGGGGGAACAAACAATTTCAGGATGTGCTTCACGTTCGCCTCCCCCGAGATGACCGAAACCGGGATCGTCAGACTCGGGGAAGCTATTCGCGAAATGATCTGAAGCCCGGTCTGCCAGAGACCGGCAATACGCATTTCAGGCGTATGCATGATCTGAACATCTTGGGATCACGGGAAAGGATTTGTCTTATGGATGGGCTGATCGCCGCCATATCTACGGCATGGGGTGAATCGGGAATTGCCATCATCCGTGTTTCGGGTGAAGGTTCAAGGGATCTGGTTGATGGATTTTTCAGGGGCGGGGCTGCTCTTGCGCAGACTCCGCCCCGTTTTATGAAACATGGATTCATGGTGGATCAGGACGGGCAGGATATAGACGAGGTCCTCACGGTCTGGTTCAAGGGCCCAAATAGTTATACGGGAGAGGAATCCGCCGAGATCCACTGTCATGGCGGCACTGTTGCCGCCAGAAAATGTCTGGAGCGATGTCTTGCTCTTGGGGCAAGAATGGCCCTGCCGGGTGAATACACGCGTCGAGCCTTCCTTAACGGAAGGCTCGACCTGGCACAGGCGGAATCAGTCATTGGAATCATCCGGGCGCGTTCCGACGAATCACTGAAAGCCGCTGTCAAATGCCTCCGTGGATCCCTTTCGAAAAGGATCGAAGAGATCCATGAGGAGATGCTGGAGATATCAGCTCTCGGTGAAGCAAACCTCGATCACCCGGAAGAGGATGTCCCGCCCCTCGACGCCTGTGCTTTTTCAAAACGTGTTGCGTTGATCGGGGAAAAACTGGGACTTCTCCTCTCCTCCGTCCGCTCGGGAAGGTTTCTCAGGGAGGGGATCCGTGTCGCGATAACCGGGAGACCCAATGTCGGCAAGTCGTCGCTCATGAACGCCTTTCTGGAGGAATCAAGGTCGATAGTTACATCAATGCCCGGCACCACCAGAGACATTATTGAAGAGGTTATGACCCATAAGGGTATTCCTCTAAGACTTGTAGATACGGCAGGTTTAAGATCTCCCCGGGATGATGCCGAGAAGGAAGGGGTTTCGAGAGCAAGGGCGGCGATCAAAGAGGCCGATATAAGGATATGGGTTATTGACGGAAGCGAGGATATCACTGGAGAGGATATCGAAATTTCAGAAGAACTCCGGAAGACATGCCATGTTGTCGCTATCAACAAATCCGACCTTCCCCCGGTGGTGACGGAATCAACGATAAGGAAGATACTCCCCATGGCGAACGTCATTATCATTTCGGCGGCGACCGGGGCAGGAATCGAGGAGCTGAAGGATCTCGTCCTTCTTTCTGTTGCGGGAATGACATCGCTGGACGAGGATCTCAACACGACCGAACGCCAGGTCGAGGAGATGAAAAGAGCCATGGAATTAATCATCCAGAGCCTCGATGCTCTGGATGCAGGAACGGGCCTGGATGCGGCACTGGATTCCTTCAGCGAAGCCCGTACATGTATCGGCAGAATTCTTGGGGTTTCTTCAAGCGAGTCTCTTCTGGACAGAATATTCTCCAGTTTTTGCATCGGGAAGTAGCCTTGCCCGATATTTCAGTACAAAAGGGAGGAAGCGAAATGCCGATAGTACAGGTACACCTGCTGGAAGGACGTTCCCGGGAACAGAAGAAGGATCTCGTAAAAGAGATGACAGCTTCAATATGCTCATCTCTTGGAGTGAGGCCAGAACAGGTAAGGATCATACTTTCCGAGATGAACCCGGATGAATATTCCGTTGGCGGGGAACTCTTTTCCGAGAAAAGATCCTGAAAATATCCACCTGAACGGAACGTAATTCAGTTACGCCAGCGTCGGTGCATCCAGAGCCATTGCTCCGGCGCCTTTTTTATTATGCTCTCAGTCCAGCGATTAGCCGCTGAAGTCATCTCCAGAACTTTTTCCTCTCGCGTTCCGGAAGGAGGTTCATTGATGGGAGGTCCTATCTCCATCCTGTAACTGAAAGAACCTAGCCGGAAGGCGGCGACTGGAACAAGAGGCACGTCCGCCAGGATCGCGAAGCTCGCCGGGCCGCTCGCGGTACCGCACTCCTTCCCGAAGAATGGTATCCTTAAAGCACCTCTGCCGCCCCAGTTCTGATCACCGGCCACCACGACCATTTTACCCTCCTTCAGGCGCTTGACCGGCTCCCGGAGCATAAACCGCTTCGGGATCGGTTTACCTCCTATGTTCTTTCTGTATCTGTCTATCAGCTCAGCCAGTCCGGGATCGCTCGGGTTCTGGATCACCCCGTAAACGGGGAATCCGTTCTGAACGAGCCATGCGGCCATCAGTTCCCAGTTGCCGAAGTGAGACATCAGCAGAACCGCACCTTTCCCTGCTGAGATCTGCCGATCCAGGTACTCTTTCCCCTCACATTCGACAAACCACTTGAGGACAATTGAAGGATCATTCTGGACAGCAAGATATTCCGCCAGGATCGAGGCAAAATGCCTGTATACTCTAGAAAGATTTTTCCTGCGCCAGGCTGGGGTCGAGTCAGGAAAGGCGGTCTCCATGTTGGCAATAGCTACCGAACGGCGCGGGCGGATCACACATAAAATTGCATAAACGCTACCGGATACCAGGGATGCTCGCCATCCTGGCCGGATCCATTTTCTTATCCCGTCCAGAACTCTTGCCTGTAATGACATTTTTTTCAAAAAACCTCAGACCTTTGTCGCGGCAAAGAACCGCTTTTTTCCCAGTCTGAAGAAGAGATGCCTTCCCTCAAGCAGGTCTTCGTCGGTTATCTCCCCCGAGGCCTCAAGCCGCCTTCCGTTGAGATAGACGCCTCCCCCCAGGATCAGTCTCCTGGCCTCGCTCTTGCTTGCACAGGCACCCGCCTCTGCAAGGACGTCGGACACAGATAACTTTGCCGCGTCGGTGAAAGTTCCCGACGGAACTTCGTTCATAAGAATATCCAGCATTTCGGGCGTAAGTTCGGAAGGCTCGAAGCCATCACCGAAAAGGATGGCGCTGGCCCTTTCTGCTGCCCTTGCGGCCTGATCTCCATGGACCATCGAGGTAACCTCCATTGCGAGCCTTCTCTGTCCCTGCCTGCGTTCCGGTCTGGATGCATGCTCCTCCATTGTCCCTCTGATATCATCCAGGGGAAGAAAAGTGAACAGTTTGAGAAGTTTCTCCAAATCCCTGTCATCCGTGTTCATCCAGAACTGGTAGAACTTGTAGGGCGAAGTCCTTTCCGGTGAAAGCCAGACCGTCCCCCCCTCGGTCTTGCCGAACTTCTGCCCCGAAGCGCTCAGAAGCAGCGGGTAGGTTATTCCGAAAGCCTGGCCACCCGTTTTTTTTCTTATAAGATCTATCCCTGCGATTATGTTCCCCTGCTGGTCATTTCCGCCCATCTGAAGTTTGCATGCGAAATTCTCGAAAAGGTGGCAGAAGTCGAAGGCCTGCAGGAGCATGTACGAGAATTCCGTGTACGAGATCGTCTTTTCGGGATCGTCGAGGCGGCTTTTGACATATTCCCGCCCTATCATGTAATTAACACTGAAGTGTTTGCCGGTGTCCCTCAGAAACTCCAGAAGGGTCTGCTTCCCCAGCCAGTCGTAGTTGTTGACTATCAGGGCAGAGTTGTCGCCGCAGTCAAAATCGAGGAATTGCCCCAACTGTTGCTTGACCGTGACAAGATTTTTGCCGACCTGTTCCAGGGTCAGCAGATTACGCTCCCTGCTCTTTCCGGAGGGATCACCGATCAGTCCGGTACCCATACCTGCTATTGCAATGGGCCTGTGTCCGAATCGCTGCATCCAGGCGAGTCCCATCATCGGTATAAGGTGGCCGACATGCAGGCTGTCTGCAGTGGGGTCAAAACCTATGTACCCCGTGACCATTTCATCTTCGAAAAGTCTGGAAAGTTCCTCTGGATGGCTGCACCATTCCACGCAGCCACGATCCATCATTACCTCAAGGGGATTAACCACCATTGCAACTCCTCCCGGGAATTCTGTGTCGGATCCATAGATCACTCTTCAGGGGATACAGCGCCAATCCAGTGGCCTCTCCCGGATCCAATATCGTGCATGACCATTGAAACTCTTCCAAGTGAACGCATTTCATCAGCCGCATCGAGGATCTCCTCCGGGGTGGCGGAGCCCTTTACTCCGAACCTGTCGGCAAGATTGCCGATCTTGGCAAGGTTTTCAAGAGCGTCAGCCATCTTCGGGAAATCGGCATACATCCACATAAGTGCTTTTTGTCCACCCAGATCGACAACCCGGGAAACCGGGAACTGATCACCTAGCGATGAATTTGAGATAACTCCGGCAATGGCGAGATCTTCGCGTGCCGCCGCAACAATAGAAAGAGGGACAGTAAGCATCCCTCCAGCCGGAAAGCCTTCCATCGGTTTCGGATTTAACCCAAATCCGGCCCATTTGCTCGCCCAAAGACCCTCAACCCATTTGATCCCTTCCCCTCCCCTGTCCGGGAGCTGAGCAAGAAGGCCGGGAAGACTGAACAGGAACATCCTGCTCTGGCCTCCAACCGTCACTATCATGGGGCCTGGAAGAAGCCCCGCCAGAGATTCCCTGTCAAGACCGGAATCCATTATCCAGCCCGGAATATCAAAATCTTCATCAGCCAACTCTTCCACGCCTTCAGGAACCGATAACCCGGCCGCCGCGATGAGAGGATCGGGCAGATAGACCTGCTGTTTCCAATCATTGGGGACAAGCCTTGCGCGGATATTTTCCGGGATCCACTCCAGCAGACCGTCAATTTTCCAGGCGATCTCCCCGCTCTCTCCGTGGCTGCTCCATGCGATCTCGCCGCCGATCGGCGCATCCGGAGCTTCAATTCCCCTGACAGATGCGATCTGGGCCAGAAAATGTCCGTCAAACAGTCTCAAATGGGCGGGCCAGGATCTCTCAACGGAAAATTCGGTATCGATACCCTCCTCGCTCCCAGAAAAGACCCGGAACATTTTTTCAACCCCATCAGTGGAAAGAGACGCCATCAGAAGATCTCCTTCCATCCGTACACTCAGGGCAAGTTTCCCGCTGCCTGCGGAGAGTTGAAGAAAGCCCTCCCTGTCCGAAGGCGCAAGGGCAAGCCCGGAAGACTGTTCCAGCCATAGAACAGGAAGCTTTCCGGCTTTCAGATCAGCAGCCATCTCCCCGGGGAGAAGAAAGCAGCCATAAAAGACAGGTTCATTCGAGTTCCATGCCACGACAGCGGCCGATTTCTCAGCAAAGGAAAAGAGCGGCATCAGATCGTCGATGGCCCTGAGCATTGGCCTGCTCCCCTCTTCCGCCTTCTGGATCATCCGGGATGGAATTCCCGGCTCTATCTGGCCGGCTTCAACAACCAGGAACAGATGCGGGGACTCTGCTTCGATCGCCGGGATCGCCCGGGTTGCGTCAAAGATCTTTTCAGGAGTCTTGCCAAAAAAGAAAACTGCTCCACCGATGATACCCGCGGCCAACAGGACCGAAAACCAGAAAAACAGACCCTTACGCATTGTCATCCCTCCTTTTGAAACGCCCTTTCAGATCCCACACGAGTCTATAGACCGGGGGGATCAGGAAAACCGCCATGGTACCGCCAGCAAAAGGCCTCCTATCAAAACAATTGCAAGAGGAGCGCGATATTGCCCGCCGGCGCCGAGTCCCAATGCCAGCGGCAGCATTGCAACAAGTGTGGTGACATCGGGCATGATTATTGGACGGAACCTGACCCTGCACGCTTCGATAACAGCTTCGGCCGCCTTATGTCCCTTCTTCCTGACAACCTCCGCATAATCCACCACAACAATGGCATTGTTGACAACAAGCCCTACTATCATAACCAGCCCGAGAAGGCCGTAGATAGAAAGCGACGTTCCGGTCAGAAGAAGTGCCGGTATAACCCCGATCACAGAAAGCGTGATGGTAAGCATAATAACGAACGAGAAAAGATATGACTCAAGGATACCCGCAATCATCAGGAAAGTCAGTATTATTGCCATACCGAATGCCATCAGCATCCTCTGGAAGTTTTCCTGTATGTTCTGCATCTCTCTCTTTATCAGGAAACGATATCCGGCAGGAAGGTCGATCTCCTCCATCCTGGGATTTATATCCCGGAATACCTCTCCTACAGCTCTTCCGGCAACATCTGCTGTCACGCTGACCTTACGCTGACGGTCAACCCGGTAAATAGCTGTCGGTGACGGCTCGGTAATGACGTCCGTGAGTTCTCCGACCGGGACGAATCCTGAAGGTGTCCACATGGGCAGGTACGGAACACGGGAAGATGATTCTATCCACCTGTCGGAAAGTTTGACCAGAATATCGCATTCGTATCCTTTTTCCCTGAAGACTCCCGCCTCGATACCGGTTAGATAGCCCCTGAGATCCTCTGCCACCAGGGAGAGTGTGACACCCATGGAAGAGAGCCGGTATTGATCAGGTGTTATCCTGAGCTCGAACCTTCCTACCTTCCAGTCGGTATCCAGATCCGCAAGGCCGTCCACGACACGAACTACATTCCCCAGACGGGTCACGCTGCCTCCTCCAAAAGGAATTCCTATCTCCCCGAGCTCTTTCGGGGAGGAAGGCTCCCGACTATATGATGGAAGTCTCTTTGCCTGCCTGGGCGATGTTCCCCGAGGGGAGTTTAAATTACTGTCCCTCACCAGGGTCGCAAGTCTTCTGAGGCTGAGATTATGAGCAATAAGACCCGAAGGATCGGCATCGAGATGTATCTCCCTGACTCTGCCTCCTTTTATATCGACACTTGCCATTCCTGTTATTTGCGTTATCCGCTTGGCGAACTGGTCATCAACGATATCTCTGGCCTGGTACGAGGGAAGTGTGGATTTCGCGACTATCATCATGAAAGGCTGGGCTGTTATGAAGTCTGAAGATCCTTAAGTCCGGCCCTGGCGGTCTTCGCGTCTGAAAGGGTCCTCTCCATCTCCTGGGAGCTTGCGCCTCCCGCGGCATGAAGGACTTTGAGGCGATCGTATCTCCTCTCCATCTCAAGCGTAATGGCCTCCTGGGCGGAGAGTCGTTCCCTGGCCGTCTTCCTGTTCAGAGTCGCGAGGATCTGTCCCTTCGCGACAGTATCACCCACATCCGCGGCGACCGAGTCAATGTACTCCTGCTGTTCGGCGGCGATCTTGACCTCTGAGGCGGCCGCAGTCTTGCCGTAAAGGGTGACCCAATGCTCCCGCGGAGAGAGAGCGACTGAAAGAACTGTAACGGGGGTCCCCTCTCTTGACCTGATCTCAGCTATACTCACAGGAGGTTGAGGAGCAGGTTTGAAAAAAATCCTCCAGCTTGCAAAGAAAACAATTGCAACAAGAATCAATGCCCATATCCATCGATAAGATCTTCCGTTTGTGTTCAATGCTCTTGCTCCCCCGGAATTTTCCCTTCCGCGGAGGCCAGGCCTGCCTGGGCCCTTGCAACTGTCCAGCGGGTCAGGCCTCCGTCTGTAACGGGGATCGATAACGTTGCCCTGCCCCACCAGTCATCCTGGGTGTACTGTTGCGAAGCTGTCTCGTCTGTAACGAGTGTCCTGGTCGCAGTAAGGCTTAGCGATGGAGTCGATGCCATTTCGGCGACCTTCGCCAGGGAGGCGGCTTTTTCTACTGCCCAGACAGCCTTCCTGACGGAGGGGTGACTCTGGACAACTGTTGAAAAATCAGGAGGAGAGGTCCTGTGACTTATTTTCTCATCAGGATCGAAAAGGCCGGCAGCAGGAGAAATATCCATCCATCCGGCAAGACCTTTGAGCATCGCCGCGAAACCCGATCTCCTTGCCTCAAGAAGCGCGAGTGAATGACGCTCCTCCGCGATTGCGCTTTCAGCCCTCATCACGTCTAGTTCAGGTACCATCCCCTGAGCGAACCTGAGTTTTGCGTCGGCGAGAAAGGCCAGCCTTTTGTCTATCTCCTCCTCGCCGGCCCTGACCGAAGCTTCACCGGCGGCGACACCCCAAAAAGAAACAGCTGTGTTTCTGTAAAGGTCCAGGGTTGCGACTTAAAGCAGCGTCTCAGCCTCTTTCACGGCGGTTTTTTCGGCGCCAATGATCGCATTTTCCCTTCCGGAAGGGGTTGTGTTGTAAGAAAGGGAAATTCCGGAGCTTGAGGATGACCTGTCGCCTTCCTCCTTGGCCGCCGTCCCGGAGAGTGCCACAGTCACCTTCGTGGGAAGGGCGCTCAACTTCATGGTCGCCCGTGCCCCGGCAACAGATTGCCTTACCGCTTTGAGCCCCGGATGCTTCTCCCTGATGACCCTCCATGCTTCTTCCCATCCAATACCATCGGCGAGAGCCGGAGCAGCCGAGGCCGGGATCAGGCAGGACATGAACAGAGTCAAAGCGAAAAAACCATCCCCCTTCTATACACGGGTTCCAGTTAATCCCTGTTGATCATTGCTTCGCGTACCTCTTCTCGAAGAAATATTTCCCTGTATTCCAGCTCGGGGACCCAGAGTCACGATCTCCCGCAAACTCAGTCTTTCTGTTTCACTGTTTCTTTTTCCTTATCACTTATTCCAAGGACCTTCAGGAGAGTCATGGCTGATGTAACCAGCGGAAGAGCCTCCTCTTCGGAGATCCTGACACCATCTTCCCTGAGGTCCGTCGCAAGCGAAACGATCTCACTAAGGACAATATCAACCGGATGTAGCCCGATATGAGGCTTCTCACCGATATCGGCTATCTTTTCAGCGACCGGAACAGCCTGGGCAATATCCCTGGCCTTGACCAGTTTGAACTCATTGCCTATCGAAGGGACAAAGGCACTGATACCGTTCTCCTTTAGAGCTCCCGCGAAGGAATTTGATGATTCTATCTCTCCATGCGTTACGAAAAAGGTCGGTCCGTTTTTGAAATTTTTGGCCCATGTCAACAGGTCGCGTCTGTCGGCGTGGGCGGAGAATCCATTGATCGTATGAAGTGTTGCCTTGACCGCCACTTCTTCTCCCGCGACCCGGACTGTCTTCTCTCCGTTGACAAGGCGCCTCCCAAGGGTTCCGCGCGCCTGGTACCCGACAAAGACAACATGGGCTTCTTTCCTGAAAAGGTTGTTTTTCAAATGGTGGACTATCCGGCCCCCGGTGCACATACCGCTTCCCGCCATGACAACGGCATGAGGGATCCCGTTGATCTTCTTGGATTCCTCGACTCCGGAAACTACGTGCAGGTTTTCAGGAGAGAACGGTGTGTTACCTTTACGGACCTGTCCCTGTATTTCTGATGAGAGCAGTGAGAGGTAGGAATTATAAACTTCGGTTGCCTTCTCTCCCATGGGCGAATCAAAAAAGATCGGGACATCGCCCGGCAGAATACCTTCCTTCTGCATCAGCATCAGTTCGTACAGAACACGCTGGGCACGATCCACCACAAAGGTCGGGATAAGGACCTTCCCCTTGTCCCTGAGCATCACCTTCATCGTCTCACGGAACTCCTCGCGGCTCTCCTCATTGGACTTGTGCTCCCTGTCGCCATAGGTGGATTCAATAACAACGTAGTCCGCGTCCTCTATCACGGAAGGGGATCTCTCCATGACGGTCTTCTGCGGACCGAGGTCCCCGGAAAAGACTATTTTTACCTCTTCCCCGTTGTCGTTCATCCAGATCTCAATATTCGCACTCCCCAGGATGTGCCCCGCGTCACGGAAACGAACCCTGAATCCGGGTGCCGGCTCGAGAATGTCGTCATATGACACGGGAGAAAGCATCTTGACGGCTTTTTCCACATCTTCATCCGCATAAAGCGGTTCCTCCGGCGGAAGGCCTTTTCTTTTGTTCTTCCGGGTTTTCCACTCGGCATCCTCCTTCTGGATCTTTGCGGAGTCAGCCCAGAGCACATCGGAAAGTTCCACCGTCGGGGATGTTGCTATGATCTTGCCCGTGAATCCCTTTTTTACCAGGAGCGGAACTCTGCCGGTATGGTCAAGGTGCGCGTGAGTGAGAAGCACCGCGTCGATCGTTGCGGGGTCGAACTCAAGCGGTTCGCTGTTTTTTTCTTCATTGCCTCCCTGGTGAAGACCGTAATCGACAATGATCCTGGAATGACCGGCTTCCAGAAGATAGCTTGAACCGGTGACCTCGCCCGCGGCTCCAAGAATGCGTAATCTCATAAGAGTGCCCTCTGGGGGCTCCCCCCTTCCGTATAGGCTTTCAATTACAACAATTCTATACTAGAATCTCCTTGCAGAGTGGAGCTTTCCAATCCAATCTTCAATATTTCACAGGAGGTTTTCTTCATGGATCCGTTCGGAGCGCTCCTCATATTCGGAGCAAGGCTTCTTGATGTCTCTCTGGGCACCTTCAGGATACTGCTCCTGGTAAGAGGAAGGAAACTTCAGGCCAGCATTACCGCTTTCTTCGAATCTGCAGTATACATCATTGCTCTTGGATATGTTCTTCAACAGGGTATCAACGGACCGCTTCAGCTTCTGGCCTATGCCGGAGGTTTCGCTGTAGGAAGCTATTTGGGAGCATCACTGGAAGAGCGGATACTAAGCTCATTCGTGCTTGTGGAAGTAGTGGCCCCGGTAACTGACGAGATCTACGAGATCATTGGTATCCTCAGGGACGAGGGGTACGGGACAACCGTTGTATCGGGAGCAGGGAAAACAGGCGAACGGATCATCCTGAAGATCATCTGCCAGAGGAACGACATAGAGCATGTAGCTAAATTAATTAATAACAGGGGCTTCCTGTTCACCTCAAACGTTATGGGCGTATGGGGGGGCTATTTCAGACAGAAGCGGAAGTAACGGACCAGACGCAACGGACCAGTGTCCCGCCTCCGGGAAGTCTGCGGACTTCCAGCTTGCCTCCGATCAGTGACATCCTTTCGGACATGTTCGCAAGTCCCCTGTGCCCTCTTACTCTCAATTCCTCGTAATCGTCCGGCGGATCGAATCCGTTACCGTCATCCTCGACCTCGAGAACGGCCTGCCCGTTCTCTCCGAAAAGCCTTACCGAAACCCTGGAAGCCCGACCGTGACGGACGGAGTTGTGAACCGCTTCCTGGACGACCCTGAAATAGGCCAGCGTGACTTCCGGGGGGAGTTCGTCCGGGTAGTTCACATCAACGGATATTTCGGACTGCAGATGTCTCGAAAGTCTTTCGACCAGCTCGTTGAGAGCCTGTCCAAGTCCAAGGTCAAGCCAGGGCGGGGAGAGTTCGTCGCAAAGAGCTCTCATCTCCTGTACCGCATGGCGCGCCCCGTCCTCTGCATTTTCAAGGTGCCCACCCTCAGTCGGGGAAGTTCCATCCATAACGGCAAGCCTTATCTGATGGATCAGGGCGGTAACATCCTGTAGCGGCCCGTCGTGGATCTCCCTTGCCAATCGGGAGCGCTCCTCCTCCTGAACCCTGACGATATCCCCTACGTATCTCTTCATCAGGTCAGATCTTTCCATCGCACCCTTTGCGAGATGATGAAGAACCTGCCTCAGGCGTCTTATCTCGAAGACCGCGCTGGGATCATCCGCAACAGGCATCTCTTGTCCCCATTGAAGATATGACACCTCGGTCCCCAGAGCCCTCAGCGGAGCAACAAGCCATTTCCACAAGGCAAGAACCGAGATCATCCCCAGAAGCCCGATCAGTCCTACTATGATCGGCCAACGGCTGAAACGCATCATGGGGCCCATAAGCTTGCTCCAGGAGACCGCAGCAACAACGAACCAGCCCGTTTCACCGGCCGGGTAGGCCGCTAGTGTGAACTTCTCGCCATCGGAGTTTTTTACTTCCATTGCAGAGCCTACAGGTACCCCCTTGTTCCAGAGAAGCGGCAGTACCTCAGCCCCGGCGGTAGACATAAGGATGTTGCCCTGAATATCTACTACAGCGATCCATCCGGGGATGGAAAGTCCCCAGGTCATCTGACGCAGACGCATGAACCTCTCCCTGTCGTTCAAGGGGAAAGATCCTGGTCTGCCCCAGCCCATCTCAAGACGCGCCGCTACGCTCCCCGCCATATCCTCGACATATGATCTTGCGACCCGCTCCATCGTCTTTTCGTGTTGAACGACCCCCGCTCCGCCGACAAAAAGCGCGCCGAAGGATGGGATCATTATAGCGAGGGTAAGCAGGATAAGAAGGTGTCTCCTCAATCGATCAATTCCTCCAGCGCGACCACGCCGTATTTCAGGGCAAGAAGCATCGCCTCTGTCTTGTTCCTTGCGCCAAGTTTGTCGTAGATGGATGCCAGGTGAGTCTGAACGGTCCTCTCGCTGATGATCAGGTCGGCGGCAATTTCCTTGCTTGAAAGCCCCCTCGCCGCGTAAAGGAGAACTTCCCTCTCTCTTGCGGAGAGCGCTTCGAACGCCATATCCCTGTCTTCGATGTTCCTGGCAACATCTCCGTCCAGGTAAAGACCCCCGCGGGCTACTGTCCTTATCGCCCGGGAAAGCTCATCGGGGGTCACTGTTTTGAGGATATAACCCCTGGCCCCAGCTCTCAGGGACGCGATCACATACTGCTGGGCATCGAAAGAAGTCAGCATAACAGGGATAACAGGGAGTTTTGAATCCTTGATCTTCCTTGCGAGCGATACACCGTTCTCGCCGGGCATCCTGATGTCCAGCAGAGCGACATCGGGCTTCTCGCGCACTATAAGCTCCCAGGCCTCCAGTCCGTCGGCGGCCTCGCCCACTAATTCAAGATCCTTTTCCTTTTCTATATAGTCCCTCAAACCCGCGCGGGTCAGCGGATGGTCATCCGCCAGTATCACTCTTATCGTCATCAGGAACACCTCCATATCAGACCATTGCCTGCTGTTTTTCTCGAATTATCTGCCTTAATGCAAAAAATGAATCCGCAGGCCTACGTATTGTCACTTGAACAAAGATATATCCGCTGCCGACTTGAGACCGTAGGCAGATCTCGCGGAAAGAACGGCGTTCTGAACTGCTTCTGCCATTGCCGCGGCGGCCATTGTCCCGACAAGGACGGTATCGGCAGGCGTTTCAGAGGTCGAGGCACAGAAGACCGTATCTCCGTCAAAAGGGGTATGTACGGGGAATATCGAAGATGCCAGGCCGGTGTGCCCCATGATCGCCACCCGCCTGCAGGAGGATTTATCCAACAAGGCATTGGTTACTACTGCTCCAATCGTGGTGTTTCTCCCCCATCCGTTCCATACTCCGCCTGTTTCGAAAAGAGAACGGGGATCGACAACCTTTCCTTCTTCCTGGGCTCCTGCAATGAACTTGCCGGAGTCATCTTTCACCGCTCCAAAAGCATTCACAGCCACAACTGCAGACACTTCCAGCGACCCCGAGACTCTTTTCCCCCATCCGAAACCGGATTTCATCGCTCTCTCAAGCCCTGTATATTTACCAACGGTCGCTCCTGTACCCGCCCCGATATTCCCCATAGGGCTCTCTTCGAGGCTCCTGGCCGAGATGCTTGCCTCTCTTCCCATAGCGTCGTCGGGCCATGCGGTCATATCTCCGCAGGAAAGATCGAAAAGGCACGCGGCGGGAATAATGGGGACGACTCCGAATCCAGTATCGAAACCCCATCCCTTCTCCTCGCAGAAACGCATAACACCATCCGCCGCGGAGAGCCCCCTCGCGCTTCCGCCGGAGAGAACGATCGCAGTGACCTTTTCCACAAGACATTCGGGGGCAAGAAGAGCAGTCTCACGAGTACCAGGAGCCCCTCCACGGACGTCGCAGGAGGCAACGGCACCCTCGGGGAAGATCAAAACAGTGCACCCTGTTCCCCTCACATGATCCTGGGCATGTCCTATCAACCACATCAGGACTCCTCCTTATCCGAGAGTCGCAACCTTCCATATTGCGTAAAGCACCCCTGCTATCCCTTCACCACCGAGAAATCCAGAGGCGACAAGAGCCATGTTATCATGCGAACCAGGATGAAATCTGTCTGTCAAAAACCTGGACACCCCCCCGACTCCCGCAGCAAGAGATATCGCTACAGGAAGGTAGACACCAATGCCCACAGTCATGCACGGGACACCGAAAAGGGTCAGTAAAAGACCGCCTGTCAAACCTCCGATGAAAGCTCCTCTGTCGGGAAGACCCTCGATCATGCTTTTAACAGCAAAGGCCTGGGGCGCGACCAGATCTGTTCCGGGACCCATGGCCCCGAAGGCATCTTTCAGCATGAATATCGTCAAGGTTGCCGCAACTGCCCCGACGATCCCTCCGACAGCCTCGCTTAAAAGCTGGGCTTGAGGATTCGTTCCAAGGATCGCTCCTGCGCGAAAATCCTGCATGGCATCTCCCGCAAGGCCAGTTGCCACAGCAACAACTGCCGTTACAAGGAATGCCTCCTGACCCCCTATATGCCATACGGTCCGGATCGCAAGCAATACCAGTATCCCGAATATTTCCATGGGGTCGATCCCTGTCTGCCCTGTTATGGTGGCCGCCATTACCACTGTGACCCATACCCCGGCCGTAGCAAGCAACGAAGGTACAAGGGGGATCCCGGCTGCAAAGGTCAGGACACCANNAGATCTGGCGGCGCCTTTAAAAAGGACCGCAACTCCCGCCCCGACTATCAACCCTATTCCAAGACTGTTCCGGAAAGCCGCTGCCGTTGAAGCATCGGCAAACCATCCGGCCGAAATACCTGCAGGAACCATGATCCAGTGGGCAATAATCGCGCCGCCAGCCCAGGTTCCCATATAAAGAGGACCAATAATGAAACCGATGCCTAATGCCATGGGCGAGAGCCAAATGCTGAATAGAGGGCCTTTCCCGAGGACGGCAGGTATCAAACCGGCTCCATCCCGGAGATATGCGATCAAACCGGCAAAACCGCAGGAGGCGAACAGAGTCCCTGCCTTCCCCCCTCCCTGGTCTCCAGCCTGAAGTGTCCGGGCGGCAGCTACCCCCATGGGGAAAGGGAGGTCAAGTTCTACTACAAAATGTTTTCTGATAAGCCCGGTAAAAGCAACCCCAAGCGATGCCCCTACGACTGCGGCGACTGCCACTGTACCCGGCCCCATCAGGGAACCCGGGTTCGCCATCCAGACTCCCGGAATGGTAAAAGCCAATCCACCTGCGACAAGACCTCCGGCAGACATACCTGTGTGCGCCACATTGATCTCGCGAAGTGATGCACCGAAAGGTTTCAGGATCGCCATGGAAAGGACCGCTACGAATATAGTGGGCCAGGGAAGGGCACCCATCCTCAGCGCAACGTAGGAACTGCTGCCCGCGATCAATACCGACCCGGCGGCCGCAAGCATCAGTGATCTGAAAGTAAGTTCCGGGATGGAACCTGGCAATTTCATGGGATCGATCTCTCCTTTTCTGTTTCGATGTTACACTATTAGCGTAAGGTCCGATCAGACCATATCACAAAAACCCGGGGAGTTGGCCTGTGGGGAGGGTAATGATGAAGGGTGCTGGCGCACTTTTTCTCGTAATTGTCATACTGTTTCTTTCGGTCGCCTCAGGGTTGTTCTTCTTCAGATACAGCGACGTTGTAAGGCAGAATGAACAGCTCGGCGAAAAACTCTCCCTGGCCCTTGTCGAACTGAAGAAAGCCAGGGTTCAGATCCGTTCTGAACCTGGAGGCGAACCCTTCCCCCAGCCGAACTGGAAGAAGCTCAGTACCAAAACCAGGCCTGAACCCCGTTCCTGGCTTATCGAAAACCTGCTGTCCCGGCAGGACCTCATTCCCTGGGAGGGGATATACGGCGGGACGATGAAAATATACGACCCGACCCAGGTCTGGTTCGTAGGGCCCCGATGGTGCCTGACCTGGGTCGAAGACGGACATATCGGCGGTTACATGCTCCTCAGATTCGATACCGATGAAGGAGAACCGCGATGGCATCTGCTGGATTCAGAACTATCTGACTAGTTCCCTTCGCCCAGGCCTATCTCCCTCTCTACGGGTTTGAGAGATTCTATTACGCCACCGATAAGATCCTCGAGCGGTGTGTCCAGAATGGCAGTTCCTTTTTCGATAACACTCCTGTCTACGCCTCTCGCGAATGCCTTGTCCTTCCACTTCTTTTTTACGGATTTTACCGTAAGGTCCTGAAGTGACCTCCCCGGCCTGACCAGGGCGACAGCTGTTACAAAACCAGTTAGTTCATCAAGGGCATAAAGATGCTTTTCCATTTTTGTAATTGGCTCTACATCGGAACATATCCCCCAGCCGTGCGAAAGCACCGCCCTTACGATCTCATCCGGGTAACCGGCTTCCTTCAGCCATCCTGCCCCTACGTGAGTATGACGGGATGAGTCGTCTCTGGTGGTCTCCCAGTCAACGTCATGTATAAGCCCTGCCAGCCCCCAGAGGTCCTCATCTTCATTGTTGATCCTTGCAAAATATTTCATTGCCGCCTCAACTGCAAGGGCATGGCGGATATGGTTTATCTCCTTATTGTGTTCCCGCAGCATTTTCATAGCGTCGTCTCTTGTCACATTCATAACGGTAGCCTCCCCGAGGTAGAATTTTCAGGATATCGTTCCGGTTCATATAAAGATAAATGGATCCAGGATACCGGGATCCACAGGGTCTGCCATCATCTTCCTGAGGCCTCTGTTCTGTGTTATCAGCACCTCAAGTTTACGCGATAGCGGGGGAGAGGAAATCTGGATCTGCCCCAGAACCAGTTTTGCCTCCTCGATATTGCCCGTAGCCACTAAAGAAACGCCAAGCGCGAAATAGGAACCGGGATGCCTCAGGACCGCGGCGCTCCTTTTGAAGCCGTCGCAGGCTGCCGGCCAGTCTCCAAGATGGGCATCGGCCATAGAGAGAAGATACGCAGCCTCTTCCCTGGGTCTCACTAACTGCCGCTCCCACAGGAAGGGGCCAAAATCCGCAGTCTGGGCCATTCTCCCGAGCCTTCTGACCTCCTCCCAATCCTTGAGAGACGCCTTCCCCGTACAAAGAAGGGCCAGAGCCTCAGTTCCCATACCTCTTTCAGGGAGTCCGTCAAGCAGGGCCAGCGAGCCGAGGTCACCGGAAAGTGCAGCAGCCACTCCACGGACGAGGTTTGTGTAAGGGTTTGAAAGGCCCCCCCAGTCAAGATTTTTCGCACTGAAAAGATCCTTCCTGGCAATAAATAACCGGGCCAGCCAATAGAGCCTTGCTATTTCTATTTGATCCGAATCAGAAGAAATCAGAAGAAGGCTTTCCGCATCCTGCCATTTGTCCTCTTCCACAAGGGTTCTTGCAAGCCAGAAGGAAGCTTCAGGGTTCTCGGACAGATCACCGGACTCATGGAAAAAACGGGCACCCTCGGCGATCCGGCCTGAGGAAACAGCGAAAATCCCCAGTTTCATGGCACATAAAGAGCGATCTTCTCCCGAAAGGCCTGCCTCCCAGGCCTTCTGATAAAGGGCTTGGGCCTGTTCCTTTTCGCCCCTTGCCTCCGCTGCTATGGCTAGCCGGATCCCGGCACCCCCGGTCGTATCCTCTTCAAGGATATCCCTGAAGATCTCCTCGGCACGGTCAGGCTGGCCGATCTTCTCGAAAAGCGAGGCAAGATGCCTCCAATCCCCGGTATTTCTCGGCTCCAGCTCAAGTGACATCTCCAGGGAAATTGCAGCATCGGCCATTCGCCCGGCCGATTCATGGATCAGAGACATGATCCGGTGCGCAGCTGGATCGTCGGGAATACTTTCTATACATCCGGTAACGACTGCTTCGGCAGGAGAAAGGGCGCGGTCGTCACCTGTCGCGACAAGTGCCTGGGTGAAAAGCAGACGGGACCTGTCCGGGTCGGCGTATGCGGAAAAAAGCGACCGGCGCAGGAACGAAGAACTCTCCGGCCATGACAACGTTTCGAACGGGAGATCACGGAGGATCGATGGTGGGAGACTTGAACCTGCAACCTCCACTCCTCTGAGGAAGGCTTCGGAAGATCCGGCAAAATCACCTGAAAAGAACCTGGCGGCAGAGAGAGCAAGAAGAACATCGGGATCCCCCGGATCATTTTGTGAGGCTTCAGCCAGGAGGGAAGAAGCAGCGCTGCTGTCACCCGACCAGAGCGCGGAAAGGCCCTGATAGAAGGACCCTGTAAACGCAGAGTCCATTTTCGAGAAGACCTCCCATGATCTCTTTCTCTTGCCCGTAATGTAAAGAGCCCTTCCATAAAGTTCCGCTGTGTCTCTGGATATCGCTCCCTCGATCGGATCGATCACCGATGCCGTGTCGGACCACAGGCCTGCCGCTGCGCATGCGGCCGCAAAGGCGGATCTTGCAGCCGGATCCGAGGGGGACCGGTACATCTCCCGCCTGGCGTTCTCAAGTGAGACCAGAACATCCGAGCTCTCATCTTCGAAATCCACCGCAGTAAGGACCTTCATGTCCCACTGAGTGACCTTTCTTCGGGACTGGAGGCGGGCGGAAAGCCGCGCCTTTGCCTGGTCGAGAAGGTTCCGGACCTCGCGTGCGTTGCTGAATCCGGGGAGTTGGGAGCGCTCCTTCATGATCTTGAGAAAAACAGCGGCAGCTTCGTCGGAGAGTTCAAGTTTTTCTCCTGCTGCCAGGAAAATGGCTATATCAACCAGTTCCCTGGGCGAATAATCTGGAAATTCGAGATGATACGGAACTCTGCTCTTCAGCCCGGTCATTACTTCGAACAGCTTGTCCATCTCCGCCGGGTAACCGGCAAATACCACGATGAGGGCGTCGCGGTAGTCCTCCATCCCCTTCAGGATAACCTCAAGTGCACGCATTCCGGGGTCGGTGCTTTCGCCGGAACCGAGAAGACTGTATGCCTCGTCGATGAAAAGAACGCCATCGAGCGCGCTCTTCAATGCCTTGTGAGTCTTGATCTCGGTCTCGCCCGGGGTAGGTCCAATGAGCTTGGCCCTGTCCACCTCGACGACGTCGCCCACGCGAAGGATCCCGTACCTGTGAAAAATATCCCCGATCATCCTTGCGACAGTTGTCTTTCCCGTCCCGGGGTTTCCGCGAAAGCAGAAATGAAATGACTGAAGCCGCAGCTCTCCCAGATCTTCACTGCGGCGGTGGCTGTTCAGCCAGAGCATCGCCTCTATCTTGCGCAGTTCACGCTTGATCGGTTCAAGTCCTACAAGGTCCTCAATACGAAAAAGCTGTTTAGTCATTTTTCTGCCTGAGATCTCGATCGCCAAATCGTGTCACCTCTCGTTCAGGGATACCGGCCCAATACCTGGCAGGCGGGTTTCCTCTATATCTGCTTCCTCGCGGAGGAGACCGGAAATTGCATCGGGGTATGGATTCACGAAGACGATCCGCCGGATACCGGCGTTGATTATCGCCTTTGTGCAGAATGAACACGGTTCGTGGGTACAGTAGATCACGGAGCCAGCGGTTGAAGAGCCCATCGCGGCGGCCTGGGCTATGGAGTTCACCTCGGCGTGCGAACCGCGGCATATCTCATGTTTTTCACCGGAGGGAACTTCCAGCTTTTCCCGCAGGCAGCCTGTCACCGAGCAATGCGGGATGCCTTTTGGGGCTCCATTGTATCCGGTGCTTACGATCTGACGGTCCCTGACAATAACAGCACCAACCTTCCTTCTCAGGCAGGTGCTTCTGGTCGATACAACCGACGCTATGGACATGAAGTACTCGTCCCACCCCGGGCGCTGATCCTCCATCGCACATCACCTCACGTAACCCGATAATTATAATAGCAATTCCAGATCTCTCACCATTCACTGTTTTCCCTGGAAGGCTTTCGCCTCAAAATACCTCCAGGGTTTTTGCCTTCCTTATCAGTGTTGAACGTTCTGGCAAATTTCTTTCCAGAGACCACGTTCCCGAGAGTCTCGACTCATGCCTCTCTCCCGGGGTTGTCGACATGGCACCCTCCCAACTGAAAGTAGGGGCACCTCTTTCCTGGACATGGAATGCAGGGAGAGTTCGCAAGGATCACGGCATTCTTCTCTTCCCCCAGAAGAACAGCAGAACACTGCGATTTCTCAGGATGGATCATCTTCTGATTGTCAACTTCGATGCCGGAACGACAGGCTGACCGCGATATCTCCAGGACATGTCCGATCAGGCTCGACCCCGATCTGCCGACTCCCGGGTAGTGTTCAGCCATGGGTGAAAGAGAAAAACGGGACCAGGCTTCTTCCCTGACAAGAACCCTCATGATCTTGTGCATCTCGTTCAGCAAAAGGGATGCGGCTGCGTCCAGAAGAAAGCCGACGACCCTTTCCTTCCCTGCGCAATATCGGGAGATCTTTTCCTCGATGCCGCTGCCGATCGTCCAGGCCATAAGAGCGATCCTCGTCGAGGTCTCGAGTGACTCCCTGAACGCTTTTCCTGCTGCGGTCGTCTCGCTGCCCTGCAGTTTCCC
>DFYG01000137.1 GCA_002382605.1 Synergistaceae bacterium UBA4088
GCATTGAGGGCGAGGAGGTTCGTTTGGAAGGCGATTTCATCGATGGTTTTCACTATCTTCGATGTCTCTTCACTGGCCTTGCTCACATCAGCCATCGACCGTGTGAGTTTCTCCATAGAGGCCTCCGCCTGGGCGACGATCTCTTTGGTCTCGGTCATGAGGGCGTTGGCCGCTGCGGCGTTGTCCGCGTTGGTTTTCGTCATGGATGACATCTCTTCCAAGGAGGAAGATGTCTCCTCCACGGCGGCCGCCTGCTCGGATGTTCCTTCCGCTAATGCCTGACTCGCCGAGGCAACCTGTGCGCTCGCCGAGGCGATCTGCTCGGAACTCGCCGTCGTCTTTTCGACCGCAACCTGGATCGGCTTGGCGATGGCCCGGGCACCGAAGAATGCGAAGCAACCGGCGGCGAGGACGACGATGATGATACACCCCAAGATCATGTTTCTGATCATGTAGGCCGTCGACATGACCTCGTTTTTATTCACGGCCGCAACGACAACCCACCCCGTGCTCTTCACCGGGATAAACCCGGCCGATTTTCTTACCCCGTCGAGCGTGTATTCCCCTACCCCTTCTTTCCCCGAGAGGGCGAGAGGGGCGAAGGCCTCCATCCCTTTCTCCGTGGCTAAATTGGTCTTCAAGATCCGTTTTGCGTCGGGGTGCATGATGAACAGACCCTGTTTGTTCATCGCATACACATACCCCGTCTTCCCCAACTTTATCTCGTTGAGCTTTTGCGCGATAGGATCAATCTTTAGCGTGGCGGCGATAGCTCCGATTACGCTGCCGTCCTCGCCGACGACCGGCTGGGAGACGATGCTGGTAGGGTTGCCCGTTTTTTTGTTCACCACTACGTTGTCCAAGCTCGGCTTCCCCTGCATGGCCAGCTTGAAGTAGTCACGGTCAGCTATGTTTATGCCCTTGGCCCCTCCCCCGATGCTGTCGGCGATGGTAAGGCCGCCTTTGTCTGCTACAATAACGAATTCATAGCGATCCCCGGCGACGGCCTGCCATTGCGACATGGCGTTCGTCAGGCGGGTTGCTTTCTCCCCCGGTGCACCTCCGTTGGCCTCTTTGACGGCCTCCAACACCTCCTTACTCCGAGCATGTATAGCCATATTGACGGCCTCTGCGGATATGACGGCATCCACCATCTGGGCCGAGCTCTTGGCCTGCATCAAGGTCTTGTTGTTCACCTCCTCTTCCATGCTTCGCGCGGTCCAAAAATACGTCATCAATCCCAGGATGATGACGGGGAGCACCGACAAGATTATCCCCCACACCATCAGTTTTGCCCTTAGTCCCTGCATCTTCATATATCAGTATCCTCCTCCAAATCATTTGCGCCTTTTCGGAGCCGTCTTGCACCCAGCCCCACCTGTCGCGGTTGGTATTTATATCGGCAGAATGGAGGAGAACTTTAAAAGGACCCCGCAGTGCATTCCGAAGGGTCTATCTACCCCTGGGAAATCCCTTGACACCGGCCGACGCTAACCGTAAACATGATGGACGCGCAAAAAGTCGAAAATTACCTCTTATGTCATTCCGGCGCGTCACCCCGATGAAAATCGGGCGAAACGAGGACCTCGCCTTCCGTCGTTCCGGTGAAAACCGGAATCCATGAATATCATTTGCTACAACGTGACTGGGCCCCGACGTTTCAGATGTCTCTTCCCCGCCTTGAGGGGGCAGTATTTTTACGTTCCTCCCCCAATCGCGAGGGGAGGCAGCAGGGGGTAACATCAGGTGCCCCTGCCCCAGAGGCTTCTATGAGGGATTATCTTGGTAAGATTTTGTTTGTGGTATTGAAAGGTTACGGAAAAGTGTTAAATGTTAAGAACGTCCCCTATCCCTACTATCCCTATTCCTTGCTATCTCCTCCGCAAGGGCTTCCACGCTTTTTTCTTTGAGCCACTTATGCCTTTCTTTCGTATAATCTCCCCGGCCCATTTCGAATTGTTGAAGAAAACGAATCATTCCATCCGGCCCCAGGTGACGTTCCAAAGCCTTAAGGCCTTCTATCTTGATCTGGTCAAGGGTCATAGTTCCTTTATTCATTTTCTGTTACCTCAGTAAGCCATGATAGGGGGTTATCGACCTTTACCTTAATCATGCCGGAACATTCACGTGACAACCGCAGAAGTCTATCGTCGGTTGTTAGAAAAACATCGACATCAGCCCGCTCGGCACATGCCAGGTGAAGTGCATCGTAAGCGCCAAAACCTATTGTCTCAAGTTCCGACGCCCGTTTGGCGATTGCTTTGTCTATGAGAACGGTACGTGTAGCGTATCGAGCCAGCGAGCCAACCCGATTCCTCCGCTCCATGTCGGGTGTCTGCCCGATTTCATAATCTACCACCTCGCTATTGACCCATTCCCAATCCCTCGACCTGATATTCTTGAGTATCAGAACGACCGCTTCCGATTCAAGATGTATTCGATCCCGAGTCTGATCATCGAACGGACGATTCAAACAGCAAACATCGAGATAAATTTTCATTCGCCTACTTGTCACCACTTGGCTCCATAAGCGTTAAATCATCTATGACAATCCCGTAGAAAGTCGGGAAGACCCTCTCTCGTCATTCCATGCTTGACACGGAATCCAGTATTTTCCGATTGTTATTGATACCGACTTTCGTCGGTATCACGTCCTATGGGACTTTTTACGAGTGAGTCGAATGTTAAGAACGTCCCCTATTCCTTGCTACCATCGCTCATGGATTTCGTCTTTCGAGGGGACAGATATCTTAGTTACCCGGACGGGATTCATGAACAGGCCGGCAAAACGTTCTTTCTTTTTTCGTACCGGTCGCATGACTACCTTCAAATCGGCCTCCCTGAATTCATCAGGAATCTCAATGAATTTACCAATCTCCTTCCCTGATAAGATCGTTGAGCATACTTTCATTCTCTTCGCTTCCAGAGAGGTTCATATACCATACATTGCTTCACTATTTCATCATCGATTGTTGCGGGCGTCATCAACGGCATCGCCATAACTCGGCAACACCGGAGAATACAATCCCGTAAAGAGCAGTAAATACGCTTTCGACGGCACGTCAGCGCACCACCCCGGTCCACTCACGTCATTCCGGCATCTTTCCGTCATACCGGCGAATGCCGGTATCCAGAACATCTCGCCATCCCGCGCGTCACCCCGATGAAGATCGGGCGAAAGCCGGACCTCGCCTTCCGTCGTTCCGGTGAAAATCGGAATCCATGAATATCATTTGCTACAACGTGACTGGGCCCCGACGTTTCAGATGTCCATTTCCCACTCGTGAGGGGGCAGTTTTCTTCTGCCCCTTTCCCACTCGCGGTCATCTCCTTAAATTCCTCACCCACTTGTGGGGGGAGGTTAGGAGGGGGGATAACATCAGGTGCCCCTGCCCCGAGGACTTCTATGGGGGATTATCGTGGTAGGATTTTGTTTGTGGTATTGAAAGGTTATGGGAAAGTTTAAATGTTAAGAACGTCCCCTATTCCTTGCCGTATCAGGCGCAAAGTCTCCTTGACACCATTCAAGAAGAGCGAGATACCATCCGAGCCATAGTGAGGTAATCATGAACCGCGTGCTTTCTTTCCTGAAGGCTGTCCTTTTTCTCGTCTGGGCTGCTCTTTGTTTCTTTTACGGGAGCAACGTCCCTTATGCCGAGCAGAAAGACCTGTATGAAGCGCTGCGCAACATGTCCGCGATCATATTCGGCATTATGGGCGCTTGGATCGCGGTTCTTCATCCGAACTTGTTGACGCATCTCATCAATCAAAAGAAGATCCAAGAGAGCGACCTTCCTGACAGCCGCCACTTGATCGCACCGATGATATATGCAGCCTTTTCCTTGGCCGTGGTGCTCATGATCGGCATTATGAAGCCCATCGCTACACAGTCTTCCTTCATAATGGCAAACGCAGACGTGGTCAGGGGTCTTTCATTTGCCGTGGTTGGCAGCCTTACCTTGCTTCAGATATGGGCGCTGATACTTTCCTTCGTCCCCTATGCCGGGGTGAAGATGGCACAGGAAACGCAGATGGCGCATACGAAAAAGATCAATGCACTGGCGGGTAAGAAATCAGATCCTGAAGAGTAATTGGCTGAACAAACACTTCCGGAGCGGACACATGGCAGAACTTATTAGTCCGCCCTGAAAAATGCGCTCTGTGAGCCGCGTAAACACTGAGTTGGCTCTTTGAAAACTGAAGAAAGTTGTTGAAAAGAGGTTGATTATGCTCCGGAAATCTGATATAAGCCATTGATATGAAAACAGATATTCCAGAGAGGCAACTTCTTATGTTCGAGACTCTTTTCACGGATGTTCTCAATCCTGAGCATGAACTTCTGCGCGCTGGCCACCTGATCGATTGGGACGGCCTCCATGAAGCCTTGTCGGTTTACTACAGCCCCGTGGGCCGCCACGGCAAATCCATTCGACTGATGGTGGGCATCCACATTCTGAAGCACCGTTACAACTGTTCGGACGACCGTGCGGTGGAGATGCTGCATGAGAATGCCTACTGGCAGTGCTTCTGTGGATTCAACACCTTCCAGAGCGGTCAGATTCTGGATTCCACCTCGATGGTCAAGTTCCGCAACCGGATCGGTACGGAGGGGATGAAGCGGATCGAGGCCGTCTTGCTTCACGCCTGGTCGGAGATGGGCTTGGTAAAGACCCGGCGGGTGGCGGTGGATANNATCGGATCAAGGAGAAGATCGTCAAACAGATTGACCGGGTCCGCAAGGAGGTGACCCTCCGGAAACCCTTTCGTACCTTCAGGCGAACCGGAAAGCGGCTCCTGCTCGGGATCAAAAAGTTCCACCGGGCAAAACCGGAAGCGAAGAAGGAAGCCATCGGGAAGCTCAAAGAGCTGACCGACCGGGTGGTAAAGCAGGCAGCCGGGGTGGTCAACACCCTCTACAGTCGAGGCCATCAGGCATCCGGACGTCAGTTGAATCGGTTGGTCTCTCTGGGCAAGCAGATCATCGCCCAGACAGAGGAGGTGCTCCAGGGGAAGAATCCGACCAAGCGTTTATACTCTCTGCACGAAAAGGATGTGGCCGCAATCAAGGAGGGGAAGAGCTTCCCCTCCTGTGAGTTCGGATCCCTGGTGTCGCTGGCCAAGAATGATGATGGCCTGATCCTCTCCCATCAGGAGTATCAGCGGAACATGGCGGATGTGAAGACCCTGGGACAGGTGCTCAGCGGCATCAAGAGAAACACCGGGCACTGCCCCGATGATGTGACCGCCGATCGGGGTTTTGACCAGTCCCTCAAAAAACAGGAGAACTGCCGGAGGCGATGGGGAGCAAAAAGGATGGCGATTCCCAAGAAAGGGAAACATCCTCATCCGGACAGCAAGGAGTCCTGGTTCCGGAAGGCGCTCAAGCAGCGGGTCAAGATCGAGCCGATCATCGGTCACCTTAAGTGCGATCACCGGATGAACCGGTGCCGATACAAAGGTAAAGCGGGGGATACGGTCAATGTGATCTGGGCGACGCTCGCCTGGAACACGAAAAAGATCACTCACCTCGCCAGGGCAAAGGGAGAAAGGTTAACAAGAAAGGCCCTGCCCCTGGCGGCGTGACCGGAATCACACCCGGGAATGCCCTTTTCACTCGAATCTTTCTTCAGTTGTCAAAGAGCCATGGTGCTATGAACTTTGAAAATCCCGTTTTTCAGGATGAACTTATTAACATCTACTGCGACGAAAGCTGTCATCTGGAACATGATCACCAGCCGGTCATGCTCTTCGGCGCCGTCTGGTGCCCCCAGGCAGAGACCAGGCGGCATATTGAGGCCTTGCGAGTGCTTAAAGAAAGGCATCATGCAAGAGGGGAATTGAAATGGACAAAGGTTTCCAAGTCCAGGGAATCTTTTTTCATGGATGCGGTCGATCTTTTTTTCTCATCGGCCAATCTCAATTTCCGGTGTCTCATTGTAGAGGACAAGGCAAAACTGGACCATGGGTATTACAACCAGGGGAGCCACGACTCCTTCTACTACAAAATGTATTTCTATCTGCTGCGCCACATTATTTCCGAGACGGATCAGTACGACATCTATCTGGATATCAAGGATACGCGCAGCCAACTCAAGATCGACCACCTGAAGGAGGTCCTGTCGAACAACCTTCGCGATTTTGACAAGAGGGTGATTCGCAGAATACAGCATGTCCGGTCCAAGGAAACGGAACTCTTGCAGATGGCTGATTTCCTGATGGGAGCCATTGCGTATAAGAATCGCGCCCTGTCCGGCAATCAGACCAAGCTGAAATTGATCGATCGCATCTGTCAACTCTCCGGAAGGAGCCTGCAGACGAGCACCCCTCCCTGGGAAGAGAAGTTCAACCTCTTCGTCTTCTCGCCAAGGGAGGCCTGCTGATGGCCGGGACGCCGGACTTTCTGCCACCGATTCTTGACTTGCGGGGGACATGGGAAGAAATCCTGGAGCGGCTCTATGCCGTCTTTGACGGGGATTTCAAGAGAGGCGCTGTTTGCCACCGGGGGATGAGGATCCTTTATGACAATAGGATTCTGCCGGACGGATGCAACAAGGAAGAGGGTTTCTGGCATGTCGTTTCCAGAAAAAATCGAGATAGCGGGGAACGGCTGATCGATTATCGACGCGCCGAGCGACTGCCCTGGGCAAAACCTACGATGGAAAGTCCTGAAAGCCCTGAAATCAAGGTCTTCGATTACGATCACGGCACAAAGGACATCGGCGTAAGACGGTACATCTGGCTTGCCGAATACGACTATGTGCTCATTCTCCAAAAGAAGAAAAAGGCCCTGTTCTGGATTACGGCATACCACGTGGATTCGGAAGGGGGGCGAAGGGATCTGGGAAGACGTTACCAAAAAAGACTCTAAATGACAGCGACCGCCCTTTCAGGCGGTCCCCGAGCTCCTTCTACCTCCATTGGTAG
>DFYG01000150.1 GCA_002382605.1 Synergistaceae bacterium UBA4088
ATCCTCATCCGCCAGCTGGCGGACTCTCGCTCCCCCTTCGTTGAACCGCCTCAGGACTATGTCAGGAAGACAACAAAACCTAAAACAGATCTCTCACCCTAAAGGATTCGAGATGACAGCGGGGGCAGGGACGGGTATATACGCGGGGTTTGCTGATTTTTGCTATAATTACCCATGAGATGGGTTATTTTTACCCAGGGAGGAGAAAAATATGGCATATTTTCAGCGGTGGATGGAAAACCTTATTGCGGAAGCGCTTGAAACGTTGCCCGTGGTAGTTTTGACGGGACCCAGACAGGTTGGAAAGACAACGCTGCTGCGTAGTGCGGAAAAACTGAAAGGCGCAACGTATTTTTCCTTCGACGATCTGAGGGTGCTGGCCGCCGTCAGGGAGTCTCCCCAGGATTTCCTGCCCAATGAACCTCTGGTGATCCTGGACGAGGTTCAACAATATCACCCGGTTCTTTTGGAGATCAAGCGGATCGTGGATATGGATCCAGAGCGGAAGTTTGTTCTTTCCGGTTCTGCAAATCTGCTTCTTTTGAGGGATGTTTCCGAGAGTCTCGCAGGAAGGGCCCTGCATCTGGTCCTTTCACCCTTTTCTATGCGTGAGCGGCAAGGAGAGCCTGCGTCTTTGGATTTTCTGGAAAACCCGCGCGGCCTGAAGACAGGCCCAAGACCCGGCGATCTGGACAGGTTTTTGTTCCGGGGGTTTTTCCCCAGGCCACTGGATTTTGAGAAAGAGTCACAGATAGGACTATGGTGGAAGGGGTTTCTCTCGACTTACATGGAAAAGGATATGAGGGATCTTGCGAATATCAGCAATTTACCGGAATTCGCGCGGGCAGTGACGGCCCTGGGGGAGCTCACGGGCAATCTTCTGAACGTGTTGTCTCTTTCGCGAGATACGGGCATACCGCAGAGTACGCTCTCGCGCTACATAAACATGCTGGAAACACTTTTCCTTTTCAGGCGCCTGTATTCTCTTCAGACTACGAAGACCGCCGGTATGCGCAAGACTCCCAAGTTGTTCTGCGCGGACTGCGGCATGGCATGCGCTTTGAATGGATTCGGGAGTTCTGATGATATCGACGACAAGTTCCGGGGACGGCTTTTCGAGAACCTTGTCTACCAGTTGCTGAAAGCGCATACGGATGTTTCAGGTGGTGAACTGTTTACCTGGCGAAGAAGCAGGGATGAGGTGGATTTTGTCCTTGTAAGGGGCAAGGAAACTTTTCTTTTCGAGGCCAAGGCAAGGGATTCGGTATCCACGGGAGACACAAAGGCCATTGTCGCGGCGAGAAAACAGCTTGGTCCTGTCAAAGGTTTTGTGGTAAGCGATTGCCCGGAGGTTCAGGTTTTGGGGAGGGATGTTTTCGGTATTCCATGGTGGGTGTTGTAAGGGGAGGGGCGTAACGCGTGACTCGGAAAAGCCCGTGANNAATCGGGAGGATCAAAGGCAGGATCAAGTGCGTGAGAGGGAAGGTCAAAACCCGCAAGGCGTTATACTTGCAGGGGAGGTGAGGGGGATGCCAGTGAAGGTTTTGCGGGTGGTCAACAGGGACCGCTGCATCGGGTGCCTGAGCTGTATGTACGCGTGCAGCAGGCAGGTCCGGCAAGTGGGCGGGACCGGGAAGTCGGCAATGCGCGTCAGGGCCTATTCGGGAACGGAGGGCACCTTCTCCATCAGGGTCTGCGCACGCTGCCTGGAGCCGGACTGCGCGGAGGCCTGCCCTACGGGTGCGCTCAAGGCAGCCCCCGGCGGCGGGGTCCGTCTGGACAGGGATACCTGCTCATCATGCGGCGCCTGCGTAAAGGCATGCACCATCGCAGCCCTCCAGTGGGACGAGGAGGAGCGCGTCCCGATACCGTGCATTCATTGCGGACAGTGCGTGAAGTACTGCCCCAACGGCGTTATAGATATGGTTGAACGGGAAGGCGGTGAGGAGAATGCAGGGTAAGGTCATGTTCGTGGATCTGACGGCGGGGACGTCCCGGATCGAAGAGGATGAGGACCTTTTCCGGAACTTCCTGGGGGGGACTGCGGCAGCAACTGAACTCCTCGCCCGGCACGGGCGCCCGGACCTTGACCCGCTGGCCCCGGAGGCCCCGGTGATCTTCGCCATAGGCCCCTTCAGTGCCCTCTACCCTGTAGCAACCAAAACGGTGGCGCTGTTCCGCTCCCCTCTCACGGGTGAACTTGGCGAATCGCACGCGGGTGGACGACTGGCTGCCTCTTTGAGGGAAGCCGGGATAGATGCTCTGGTTGTCAGCGGCGCCTCCGAAAAACCGGTGTATCTGCATATCGACGGTCTGGATGTGTCCATAAGGTCCGCGAGAACGTTCTGGGGGCAATCATCACCGGCTACGGAGCGGATCCTCCGCGAGGCGGTGGGATCCAGCGGCCGTAAACTTTCCATAGTCCGGATAGGACCGGCAGGGGAGAGGCTCTCCCCCATCGCGGGCGCAACGGTGGACAGTTCGCGGCACTTCGGGCGCCTCGGCCTGGGGGCGGTGATGGGGTCGAAGAAGCTGAAGGCCATTGCGGTCAGCGGGAAAGAGGCCGTTCCCATCGGGGATCCGAAAGCCTATAAAAACGTCTACGACCAGATATACAAGCGGGTCGTCCATTCCGGCGAGATGCGAAAGTATCACGAGCTGGGCACTCCGGCGAACGTTCTGGCGCTCAATGCCATCAGGGGATTGCCGACGCGCAACTTCACACAGGGGATCTTCGAGAGCGCCGAAGCGGTTTCGGGGGAGGCTTTCCTGCGGGAGGTCAACGTCCAGCACGCTGCCTGCGCCCACTGCCCCTGCGGGTGTATCCAGATCGCGGAACTGCGGGAGAAGTTCGCCCCCGCACACTACAGCACCGTGAGGGTGTCCTACGATTATGAGCCGATCTTCGCGGTGGGGACGCAGCTGAGCCTTTCGAGCCCGCAGGATATCCTTAAGGTCATCGCCCTCATCGAGAAGCAGGGGTGGGATTCGATGAGCATGGGCAATACCCTTGCCTGGGCGACCGAGGCTTTTCTTACGGGCGTCATCGGTGAGAGTGAGACCGGCGGTTTCCGCTTCTCCTTCGGCGATACCGAGGCCTACCTGGATGCTCTCCGCCGTACCGCGGAGGGTGAGAGCGATTTTTTCCGGGATCTTGAAAGGGGCACCGCTTTCTGCTCGGAGAAGTACGGAGGCAGGGAGTTCGCCATGCATTACGGAAGGGTCGAGCCGGCGGGATACCTTACGGGCGAGAACGCCATGATGTCCTGGATCACCGGGGTGAGGCACTCGCACCTGGACGACTTCGGGTACAGCATCGACCAGAAGCTCCTGGCAGGGGATATTCCCCTCGAGGAGCAGGTCCGGATGCAGGTCGAAGACGCGCAGTGGAGGATGGTGCTGAACTCACTGGTCATCTGCCTTTTCGCGAGGGGCGTCTACGACGACGATATCATCGTGGAGGCTCTCGGCGCGGTCGGGCTTGACTGGCCGCTAGAAAAGCTGAAGCAGCTCGGGGCCGAAACTCTCCGGGCCAAGTATCGATGGAAGACCGCCTGCGGTTTTTCGGTACGGGATGTGAAGATCCCCGAAAAGATGTTCCAGGTGAGGACATCAACAGGGCTTGTCGACAGGGAACGGATGTCCAGACGGCTGGAGATGTTCATGGAGAGGGCGCTTAGATAAGCGCCCTCATTATCCTGTGGATCAGCGGCGACTGCATTTTCTTCATCATCCACTCTTCGGCGACCATCTTGTTGATCATTGAGACGGAAGGGAACGAGTGCTGCATCATCAGTATGTGGCGCATCGTTTTTTTGTACTGCATGGCAAATGTCCATTCGTGGATCAGTTCGCTGGCCGCTTCCCCGACTATCGTCGCGCCGTGGATGCGTCCCCGGCCGTCGGTGATCACCTTTATGAAGCCTTCAGGGTGCCCGTCGGCAACGGTCCGGCCGTAGGACCGGTATTCCTTTTTAAGGACCTCTATATTCATCCCTTTTGCCCGCGCTTCTTTTTCGCTCAGCCCCACCTGGGCGATCTCCGGCTCCGTAAAGACAGACCATGGGACCACGTAGCGGTCCCTCCTCAAAAACGGCATGGATACCGGGGACACAGCGTCCATAAGGGCCAGCATCCCCTGGTGCATGGCGGCGTGAGAGAAGAGGTTGTGACCATTGCAGTCACCCGCCGCATAGATGTGACGTTTGTTCGTTCGCATGTGCCCGTCGACGATGATGCCCTTCTTCGTATAAGCGATACCCGCGTTGTCAAGTTTGAGGGGTTCCAGGACCGGCATGCGGCCCGCGGCCACGAGGATGCGGTCGGATCTGAGCTCTTCATTCCCTGTGGATGTGACGATAACACCATCTTTCATTGATACACCGGTGATCTTCGCTCCATTAATGACGGTGATGCCCTCTTTTTCGAAGGTCTCCTCCAGCGTACGGGCCGCTTCCTCATCGCCGAAGGGAATCAGGTGGGGGTCCATGTGGACGACGGAGACCTTTGTCCCAAGGCGCGTGAACGCCTGTGCCATTTCGGAACCTATGGCCCCCCCGCCGATAATGGTGAGCGTTTTGGGCATCTCCTCGAGTTCGAACATGTTGTTGTTGGTGAGGATATCTGGAATGTCAGACAGCCCGGGGATGGGGGGGATGAACGGCTTCGTCCCGGTGGCGATGAAGATCTTTTTGGCCGTGTACTCCTCACCCCCAACGCGGACCGTGCGGTCATCGACGAATTCGGCGACGCCGTTTATCAGGGTGGTTTTTTCGAAGGCTTTCATGAATTTCTTTCCGCTGATGCCTCCGATCTTCTCCCGAACAACGCTCATGGGGTTTGAGTCCTCGAGCTCAAGTCCAGCCTTGATACCGTATTTCTGGAGATCGCAGGCCGATCTAAGGGCCTGCCCTGCTTTAAGCAGCGCCTTGCTGGGGATGCAGCCGCAGTTAAGGCACTCCCCTCCAACCTTGTCTTTTTCTATCGCAAGTACGGAAAGCCCCATCGCTGAACCCATCGCGGATATTGCCATCCCGGCGGGGCCCATTCCTATCACCATTATGTCGAACTTTTTCATTCATTTTCCTCCTGATCTGAGAAGAAATTCGCTCTCTTCAGTGTTTATATTATACCCCCCATTGGTATTTTGACAAGGAGCAGAATTGACCCCTTGGGGTCATGACCCCATGGGGCCTGATGTTACAATGATTTT
>DFYG01000133.1 GCA_002382605.1 Synergistaceae bacterium UBA4088
GAGGGGACCAACTGCGAGAACCTGCCCGAGACGCACCAGTTCCTCAAGGAACTCAGAGGGCACATCGAGGAGAAATACGGCGACCGGATGCTCCTGGCTGAAGCCAACCAGTGGCCCGAGGATGCGGTGAATTATTTCGGGTACTCCGACGAGTGCCACATGGCCTTCCACTTCCCCATCATGCCCAGGATATTCATGTCGCTCTGGATGGAAGACCGATTCCCCATCGTGGATATCATGGAACAGACCCCGCCGATACCGGACACCTGCCAGTGGGTCATGTTCCTGAGGAACCATGACGAACTGACCCTGGAGATGGTAACCGACGAAGAGCGTGACTATATGTACAGGGTTTACGCCAGGGACCAGAGGGCGCGCATAAACCTGGGGATACGCCGCAGGCTTTTTCCGCTGCTGCAGCAGAACAGGCGGAAGGCGGAACTCCTGAATTTCATCCTGTTCTCCCTTCCCGGAACGCCGTGCCTCTATTACGGGGACGAGATAGGCATGGGGGACAACTACTACCTTGGGGACCGCAACGGAGTCCGCACGCCCATGCAGTGGTCGCCGGACAGGAACGGAGGTTTTTCAAAGGCCGACCCGCAAAAACTGTACCTGCCGGTCATTATGAACCCGGAGTACCATTACGAAGCATTCAACGTAGAGAACCACGAACGCAACCCCTCCTCCTTCCTCTGGTGGGTACGGAGGGTGATATCCATGCGAAAACAGATCAGGCCGCTCTGCAGGGGCGACATGAATTTCATCGCCTGCCCCAACCCGCGGATACTTGTGTTCACGAGGGAACTCGAAGGTGAATCGCTGCTGGTCGTTGCGAATATGTCCAGATTCCCGCAGGTGGCTGAACTGGAACTCTCGGGGTTCGAGGGGTTCATTCCGGAGGAGGTCTTCAGCGGCAACGCTTTCCCCAGGATCACTTCCGCACCGTATACCCTCACGATGGGTGTTCACGATTATTTCTGGTTCCGGCTGAAGGACGGGCGCCCTGCCGCCGGGGAAGGGGCCTCCTCCCAGGACAGGCTCCCCTTCATGGAGATCCCGTCATGGCAGGATATCGGGGTGGGCGCCTCAGCAAGAAAACTTGCCGGGAATGTGCTGCCTGCATATCTCCAGCGATGCCGATGGTTCGGGGGTAAGGCCAGGACCTTCAGGAAGATGGAGATCACCGATAACATACCTGTACATGAAGGTGCAGGCATTGTCCTTGTCAGGGTCCTGTACACGGATGGGCTGCCCGAAACCTATGCCGTACCTCTTTCTTTCGCCGCCGGGGAGGATGAGTCCCGGATCCGGAAACAGTTCCCATCTTCGGTCATTGCACGGGCCTCGCTGGAAGGAACGGAGGGCATTCTTTTCGATTGCGCCTGTGATCCTGCTTTTCACACGCGCCTTCTGGAGATCCTCTCGAAGAGGAAACGGATCCGGACAGCGGACGGAGTGTTATCCGGCATCCCGGGGAAAAAGCTGAAAAAACTCGATACCCCGCGTCTGACGCCGTCCAGGATCCTCAGCCTTGAACAGAGCAACACTTCCGTCCTTTACGGGGATGCCCTGTTCCTGAAACTCCTCCGGAAGGTCGAGGAAGGCACCAACCCCGACAGGGAGATAAGTCAGTTCCTTACGGAACAGACGCGTTTCCTGAACACCCCGGCCTTTGCCGGGGCCCTGGAATACGCGCGTCCTGCTGAACCGCCTGTGCTGCTCGGCGTTTTCCAGGAATTCGTCCCTAATCAGGGGAGTGCGTGGTCCTTCGTCCAGTCTTCCCTGGACAAGTTCTTCGAGACCCTCCTGACGGTGAAGGAAGCGCCTCCCGAACCCTCCGGGCTTGTTTTTTCCTCCCGTCCCGTGGACATCGATACATCGATATTTCCCGGGAGCGCAGGAGAGTTCTTCTTCGGGATGATGAGGCTTCTCGGGCAGCGGACGGCGGAGATGCACCTGGCCCTCACGTCCCGTCCGGAACTTGAGGGCTTCAGACCCGAACCTTTCTCGAAGCTTTACCAGAGGGCTGTTTTCCAGTCCATGCGAAGCCTTGCGTCCGGGTCGCTCAAGACCCTGAAGATGATGCTTGGCACTATTCCGCAAGATCTCAGGGAGATCGCGGAAATACTTCTTTCGCGGGAGAAGGACGCCATCAGCCTGATGAACCGGATAACCAGGGAAAAGATCATGACCCAGAAGATCCGCATTCACGGTGATTATCACCTTGGGCAGGTGCTCTTCACGGGCAAGGACTTCGTGATCATCGATTTCGAAGGCGAACCCATGCGGCCGCTGAGCGAGCGGCGCCTCAAACGGTCCCCTTTCAGGGATCTTGCCGGGATGCTGCGCTCTTTCGACTACGCCATATCCGCGGCCATAAGGTAGAGCCTTGCCTCCCGCCCCCAGAGCGGGGAGCGCTTGCTGCCCTGGCGCGGGCCGTGGCTGTCTTCCGTTTCGTCTTCTTTCCTGGCCGGTTACGCGGAAACTGTGAACGATGCAGGGTTCATTCCACAGGACGACTCATCCTCGACCACGCTTCTGAACGCTTTCCTTTTTGAAAAAGCCTTCTACGAACTCGGTTACGAGCTTAACAACAGGCCGGACTGGATCGATATCCCTGTCAGAAGCCTCGTGGAAATGATCGATACCCACACCGAAGGCTCCAAAACACCCGGAGGTGAAAGGCCATGAACAGACCCGTTCTGAAGCATTCGCTGCTTACGGATCACGATATCTATCTCTTCAGGGAAGGTACGCACTCAAGACTCTACGAGAACATGGGCTCCCATGTCATTCAAAAAGAAGGAGTCGACGGCACCCATTTTGCCGTCTGGGCGCCGAACGCATCCAGAGTCTCGGTCATAGGGGATTTCAACGGATGGAAGGCGGGAAGCCACGCGCTCCTGCAGTTCTGGGACGGTTCCGGCATCTGGGAGGGGTTCATCCCCGGTGTCGCCCACGGCGACGTCTATAAATATCATATCGAATCCGCCGAGGTTTCGCAGGACAAGGGAGATCCGTTCGCTTTTTTCTGGGAAGCCC
>DFYG01000090.1:0-20798 GCA_002382605.1 Synergistaceae bacterium UBA4088
CGGTGCGCCATGCCGGGCGCACATAAAAACGACTGGGGCGCATCTTGATGCGCCCCAGCTTTTTTAAGTGATCAGTTCCCGGAAAAAATAGCGTTACCGGATCATTTTTTAGATCCGCCCTGCGGTTTTCAGTGGGACCGGACGATCTCCTTGATACGCATCAGGCGACTGAGATTGGCCCGCTCCTGCTCATCGAGTTTCATGGTAATGTCTCTTATCGTCTCCTGGAACGACGGGATGAGCACGTGCTCCAGTGCGTTCACCCTGCGCCTTGTTCGCTCTATCTCAACCGCCATAAGTCTGAGCGCTTTCTCCTCCCCGGCAAGTGAGATCAGATCAGGGAGCAGTCTGGCGAACTTTTCAAGGGCCACATCAAGATTTCCGGTCGTGGTTCCAAGACCATAGTTCAGGGAGGTTGCCCCCTGCTCCACTTCGAACACCGGGACAACAACGCTCATGATATTACGTTGGGACATCTTCAGAGATAGTCCCGAGCCGGTTATCATAAGTGCCTGCTCAAGCATCGCCGGGAAGGTCTGCGCCCTTGCGAGAAGGAAACTTCTATAGCACTCCTCAAGCTCTTTCTCGATCATCTCCCGCAGGTCTTTAAGTACCCGGGCCTTTTCAAGGAAGGCCTTGATAAGGGCATCCTGCTTGTCCTTAAGAAGTTTGTGTCCTCGCTTGGCTACTTTCAGGCGCACCTTGAGACGGGAAAGTTCCATTCGGTTCGGGTTAACATGCAGCTTTTTAGCCATCGCCAGCTCCCCTTGCTGTGTTTCTCAAACCTGGATTTTGTTACTTCCGGATATCATTTTTGCTGCTCCTGCTGCTTATTGTCGGAAAGTTTTGGAAGAAGGTATTTTTCGACAAAGGCATCGCGGACACGCTTAAGTTCATTGACGGGAATGAGAGTGAGAAGTTCCCATCCCAACTCAAGCGTCTCCTCGATCGACCTGTTCTCGTATTCCCCTTGCCGTACATAGGAATCTTCGAAACGGTCTGAAAAATGCGCAAATGCCTTATCCTCTTCGGAAAGTGCTCCTTCACCGAGTATGGTTGCAAGCTCCTTCGCCTCTTTGCCCCTTGCGTAAGCCGCAAAGAGCTGATTCATAAGGTCGGCATGATCCTCCCTGGTCTTCCCTTTCCCTATCCCCTTGTCCTTCAGCCTCGAAAGTGACGGCATGACGTCAACAGGGGGATAGATCCCTTTTCTGTGCAGGGTCCTGCTCAGAATGATCTGCCCTTCAGTTATGTATCCGGTGAGATCGGGGATGGGATGAGTTTTGTCGTCTTCCGGCATCGTAAGGATCGGGAACTGGGTGATGGAACCCTTTTTGCCCTTGATCCGGCCAGCGCGCTCATACATGGTCGCAAGATCGGTATATAGATATCCCGGATAGCCCCTTCTTCCAGGGACTTCTTTTCTCGCCGAGGATATTTCCCTAAGAGCTTCACAATAATTGGTGAGGTCTGTCAATATTACCAAAACCTGATAATCCTTTTCAAAGGCGAGGTACTCGGCGCAGGTCAGAGCAAGACGCGGAGTCGTAATTCTTTCAATGGCCGGATCGTCCGCAAGATTGACGAACATTACCGTCCTTTCAATAGCACCGGTTCTACGGAAATCTTCCATAAAGAAAGAGGCTTCTTCAAAGGTTATTCCCATTGCCGCGAAAACAACGGCAAAATCCTCATGCCCACCCAGGACTGTTGCCTGCCTCGCGACCTGTGCGGCAATACGGTTATGCGGCATGCCGCTTCCGGAGAATATCGGGAGTTTCTGGCCCCGCACCATGGAGTTCATTCCATCGATCGTTGAGATCCCGGTCTGGATGAATTCGGACGGATAGTCCCTTGAATAGGGGTTTATCGGGAAACCGTTAACGTCAAGATATTTTTCCGGTATTACCGGAGCCCCGTCATCTATTGGTTCTCCTCTTCCGTTGAAAATCCGGCCAAGGATGTCCTTGCAAACCGGTAGCGTAAGAACTTTTCCCATGAACCTGACCTTTGTGCTTTCGACGTCGATGCCGGTCGTCCCCTCAAAGACCTGGACAAGTGCCCTCTCCCTCGTTATTTCCAGGACTCGTCCCCTCCGGTGTTCACCATTGGCCAGCTCTATCTCGACAAGCTCGTCGTATCTTACGTTTTCTGTCTTCTCTACTAAAAGCAGAGGACCGGAAAGGTTTGAAATGGTCCTGTACTCCTTAGGCAACATCGTCCATCCCTCCTTCCGGCAAAAGTTCTTCGACCTCTTTCTTCATTTGCGGAAGCAGTGCATCGATCTTGTCCAGTTCCTTTTCATCCTCATACCTCATTCTGGATATCTGTTCCCGGACCGGCAAAGCAAAAAGGTCCTGGATCATCGTTCCCCTCTCAATGGCGTCCATGCACAGGTGGTGAAAGGAAACTATGTTTCTTAGCATCCTGAATTGTTTGTCCATTGATGCATATGTATCGATCTCGTGGAAGGCGTTCTGATGGAGGAAGTCTTCCCTGAGTGATTTAGCGGTCTCAAGGATCATTCTTTCCTGTCTTGAAAGAGCGTCGATCCCTACGAGCCGGACTATCTCGCGCAGTCTGTCCTCATCCTCAAGAAGGGACATGGCTTCTGTCCTGAGGACGCTCCATTCCCCGTCATACAGGTTATCCCAATACTCTCCAAGCTTCTCGGCATAAAGAGAGTAGCTCAGAAGCCAGTTGATCGCCGGGAAGTGCCTCTGATAAGCGAGATTGGCATCAAGGCCCCAGAAGACTTTGGTCACGCGCAGGGTGTTCTGGCTGACGGGCTCCGAAAGGTCACCACCGGGAGGGGAAACCGCACCGATTGCGGTGATAGATCCTTCGCGTTTGTCCGATCCCAGACATATGGCCCTACCTGCCCTTTCATAGAAACTTGCCAGCCTGGTCCCCAGATATGCCGGGTATCCCTCTTCGCCTGGCATCTCTTCGAGCCTTCCCGAGATCTCCCTGAGAGCCTCTGCCCAGCGGCTTGTAGAATCGGCCATAAGGGCAACGGAGTAACCCATGTCACGGTAATACTCAGCGATGGTTATTCCGGTATAGATACTTGCTTCTCTTGCAGCAACAGGCATATTCGAGGTGTTGGCGATAAGTACCGTCCTTTTCATCAGTGGATGCCCGGATTTAGGGTCGACGAGTTCCGGAAATTCGAGAAGGACGTCGGTCATCTCGTTGCCTCTCTCTCCACAGCCTACGTAGACCACTATCTCCGCGTCAGCCCACTTTGCGAGCTGATGCTGAATAACAGTCTTCCCGGACCCGAAAGGTCCAGGTACACACGCAGCTCCTCCTCTTGTCAGGGGGAAGAACGTGTCGACAACGCGCTGGCCGGTGGTCAGGGGGACATTGGGTGCAAGGCGGCGAAAGACCGGGCGGGGAGTTCTGACAGGCCACTTCTGAAGCATCGTGACCTTTGAATCGCCATCCGGACCTGAAATTACCGCAACGGTCTCCTCGACTGAAAAAGACCCTTTCTCTATCTTTTTGATCTTTCCACTGACACCGTACGGAACAGAGATGGCGTGTCTGACAATTACAGTCTCCTGAACAAAACCTAGGATGTCTCCTTCTGTGACCTCGAAACCCTCATCAACGGATGGCTCAAAATCCCACTTTTTTTTGCGGTCGATGGCTGGAACGTTGATGCCTCTTGTGATGTAGGGACTTTCCGCTGCCTTTTCAATAAGGTTAAGTGGGCGCTGAACACCATCGTAGAATTGTTCGATAAGTCCCGGACCAAGTTCAACGCTCAAGGGAGCGCCTGTGCTTTCAACCGGCTCACCCGGTTTGAGACCGGAGGTCTCTTCGTAGACCTGTATCGAGGCCGTGGCTTCCTTAAGTTCTATGATCTCTCCGACAAGCCCGAGATCACCAACCCGAACCACGTCGTACATCCCCGCACCGCTCATTCCGTCCGCAACGACGAGAGGCCCGGAAATTTTTGCTATGGTACCAACAATTTTTTCTTTCATACCCAATAATATCCCCTCCGCATACACTCGTATCTTTCGGTAAGGTTATTTAACGGCAAAAATATCCATGCCGACTGCTCTTTCAACGCTGTTCCGGATGTTTCTGATACCGATCCCTGTCGAGCCCCTTATGCCTGGAATTGGAATTATGCTGATCCGGTAGTTCTCATTTATCTCTTCCACGATATCGATATTGTCCACATAAAAAGTATCGACCAGAAATACTACAGCGTACTGCTCTTTTGCCAGTCGGATAAGCAGATCCCTGAGTCCGCCTTCGGGAGTAAAAGGAGTTACTCCGACAGCCTGAAATGGAAGAACGCTCTCAAAATCACCTACAGCCGCCATAAGAAGTTTTGAGATCTTATCAGACATTTCTGAGCAACCTCCTCAGGACACTTTTTTCAGCCCCGTTTCCGATCCCTACAAGCAGGATGCGGACATTTTTGGCCTCGATCTCTTTTTTCCAAAGGAAGAAAAGGACATTTTCCGGAGCAAATGAGCTGTACCGGAACTTTTCCAGGACTCCGGTAAGAAAATCATCAAGCGATCTTTCGAGCTCTGCCAGGAGTGAATCAAGATCGCCGTGTTCCTGGGCGCCGGAAAGAGCTTTGGCGACATCTGCAAAAGCAAGAAGACGCTCCCATCCCTCAAATGGTTCACTGATGAGTGAGATTATTCTGTCACGAGATACAAAACCGCCGTTGTGGAAGAAAGGAGCGGCCAGTGCAGAGTCATAGCCCATCCTTTTCAACCTCGCAAGGTTCCTGAGATTTTCCGCATCTATACGGTATTTCACGAAACGGCTTGCTTCCTCAAAACCGATCTCCCCGGATATGAGAACTTGAAGCGAGAAAAGTTTTTCGTCGAGGACCCTTTCGACCTGAAGGATATCATTGGTTTGTTCCCAGAGCATCAGACATTCAGGCACTGTCCTGTGGAAACCAAATGGCATCAGGCGGTAATCTTCGCTCTCGATCGCCATGACAAGGTCATCTGTCGGTATGTTGCCGAGAGATGTAAGAAGATCCATCCTCCTGGTGCCGCCTCTTTTCTGGTTGAACAGGCCTTTCAGAAGAACCTTGATGTTGTGGATGTCATACGGAAGCCTGCACAGTTGATACAAGCCAGGATCCGGGACGAATCTTTCCATCTCTGTAAATACAAATTTCATTTCAGATTCGATCGCCGCCTCGAACTTGTCTTCACCCTGCTGCTCCAGTATCCATTTCCCGTAAGCCGTTTCGGAAAGAACTCTCATCGCGGCTGCCAGATCCTCACTGTCTAAAAGGCGCTGGAGGGTTCCCTGATCGATGAGGCGGTTTTCCATAGCTCTGAGCCTGGATACCGCGTATCCGTAATCAATAGAACGGGTCATACCCGAACCTCCCGGTCAGTTCGGAAAAAGACGGTTGACAACCTCGGCCTCCAGGTCTTCCCGGATCCAGCGGAGAAGGACCTCCCAGGTGCAGTTGGTGTAGATATCCCCTCTCCGGACTGAAAATCCCCCGGAAGCAGGGATCCTTTCACGAGAAAGCGTCAGCTCTGTCTTTTCCTTTTTGTTGAACTCATCGATCCATTTCTGGTCGAGGAACTTCTCATTCTTTCCCACATAAACGATCTCATCACCCGAAACGATCGACTGCTTGAGGAGGGCGCTCATGAACGGTAGATATTTTTCGGGTGGAGTGTCAGAAAGAAGACCTAAAGCCTCAGNNGAAAAGGCGCGGTCTATCAGATCCCTTCTGGCGCCAAGGTCTATCTTCCTGGCGTCAAGTTCGGCAACTATCTTTCTTCTCCTTTGAATTTCCGAGGCCTCGCTCTTGATCTTCTTTTCGTGGCGTTTATTAATTTCAACGATTTCTGCATTGGCAACCATGCGGATCTCTCCGGCTTTTTTTTCAAAGCCACTGATTATCTCCTTGGCCTCAGCTTTGGCATCCGCATCAATTTTTGCCTTTATATCCTCTAGAGACATAAACCTCACCCCGCCTTCCGCATAACTGATCAGAACTGGATGCTGTTCAGAAGGATTATACTCATCAGCAAAGCCAGAACGGCGTAGGTTTCAACCATGGCAGGAAGGATAACTGCCTTTCCCGTCTCCTCAGGTCTCTTGGCGATCATCTGGATGCATGCCGCAGATGTCTTGCCCTGTGCAATGCCTGAATAGTAACCGGCTATTGCAATAGGCAGGCAGGCAAAAAGTACACCAAGCCCCTGCCATACATTGACCGGAACCGCCGCACCGCCAAGAAGCCCGACTTTCAGGATTGCAAAAAATGCCGTAAGAAGGCCGTATATACCCTGAGTTCCGGGAAGGGCCTGAAGAAGAAGAACGAGCCCGAACTTCCCGGGGTCTTCCGTCATGATCCCCGCACCGGCCTCACCAGCGATACCAACACCGATGGCGGAACCGGAACCCGCAAAGCCGGCGGCAAGAGCCGCCCCAAGTACCGCAAGCATTATACCGAGCTGATCCATTATCAATAAACACTCCTCTCGAACGATCTGGAAAACATTTTTCTGAAATACTGACCATCGGTCCAAAAGTTCATTCTTTCAAACCGGGGCCCGTAATTCTCGTGTATTTGGTATCGAATCTCAGTGGAGAAAAGATACGCCCTCCTCCACTGTAGAATTTGCTGAAAAACTCGACATACTGAAGACGGAGAGAATGAATGAAAGCTCCAAGGACATTTACCACTACGCTGAAAAGATGTCCTCCAAAGAAAACAAGAACTGCAAGAAGCCAACCTACATAGGGTATTCCAGAAACCAGCCCTGTAAGCGTGTTGACGATCATTGCAATGGCGGAGGTGGCAAGTCCAAGTGCCAGCAGACGACTGTAACTGAGAACATCGCCAAGATACGAGGTGACATTGTAAAGACTGAGTACACCGGAAACAGCCTTCCTGACGAACCCTGGCTTGTCGCGCCCCTGTGTAAGGATCAGTGTCAGGGCTCCGAGGGCAACAAGTGATTTTCCGGCAACCAGAGCTGTCTGTCCCCCTATATCGAAGGCCGCGCCGCCCCAGAAAAGTATACCGACAATAAGGGCAAGCCAGCCACCCTGATCTCCAAGAGCACCAACCATGTCGCCCTTGCGGAAGGCATCCCACATCGCGATCATTATTCCGAAGAGGATCTGAACTACCCCAAGGGCAAGCGAAATGGCCAAAAAAGTTATCGGGTCGTTCATTGGCCTTAAAAGGACTACGCTATCCTTAATAGGACGAACAAATGAAAAGATATCGAATGCGTCTACCATGTCCCCCAGCCAGCTTCCCGTTATTGCGCCCACGAATATCGTTGAAATACTCCCCAGGAGAAGAAGAACGAAGAAGTTCTTCTTGTCTCCGGACATGTTGTACCTGAGCAGGGCATAAAGAAAGAAAGCGCCCATGACAAGTCCGTAACCCCCGTCTCCGAGGCACATCCCGAAAAAGAGGAAAAAGAACGGGGCCATCAGGACGGTCGGATCTATACCATTGTAAGAGGGCATCCCGTAAAGCTTTGTAAGCGGTGAAAATGGAACCGCCCACCCAGGATTATCCAGTACGATAGGTGGATCATCTCCTGGCTCTGGTTTCTCATCTTGAAGATCAATGAGACCTTCAAATGGCTTAAGCGCTTTTTCAACCTGGTCCAGGCTCGCGGACGGAACCCAGAACCTGAGGATGGAAACCTTCTCTGTGGAATAACCCGAGACAAGAGTGTCCCTTCGGGCTGTTGTTATCAAAAGAAAATCGTTAAGTTTTCTGATGGATGGGATCCACTCTTGGGCCATCTCCAGAGACCGGGCCTCCGCTTCCGCAACTTCGGCAAAAAGATCTTCCCTTCGGCTTTCAAGCCTCTCGATCTCTTTGCCCGGAGTTGATTCAAGGCCATGGGGACACTCCATTTTTGAAAAACCCTGCTGCGACGCCATTTCAATGACTTGGGATTCATGAGAACGGGAAAAAATAAGAACTGCATGTGTTTCAGCCTGCTTCTCCAAATATTCAGCAATGAAAAGCTCTCCCTGCCCGGAGACGATCTTTTCGAACTCCTCCCGGAACAAGTCAATTTGATCAACAGAAAGAGTGCCCATTACCCCCATAACTTTCTCCGTACCCCTGGAGATGATCCACATAGGATGCGAAAAACTACGAATGGATTTGAGGAGAAGTGTTTGATTTGCGATCTGTGCCATCTCGGAGCGTGCCTCGGCAAGTTTTCTTTCAAGTTTTCTGGCCTTTGTCGTGATTTCCGGAAGGTCTGTTTGTGTGTGAAGAAGTGACAACTCAGAAAATGTGGCAGAGGGTTTGGGACCTAGCATCCTTTCGAGAGGGCTGCTTTCGTTCCTGTAAAGAGGCTCAAGGAATCGAAGAAGAAACCTGATGTCGGAAAGACCCGATTCCAGGTCGAGCGGGCTTTTTGCTTTGGAACGGCCAGAAGGATCATAAATGTCGGGATCACTCCCTCCTCCGTCCTCCCTTCCGATGATCTCACAACACTCAAGCTCCTGAAGCACAGCTACCACGTGCTCCACAACTTCGTGGTGTGAAATTAAACGGAGCTTTCTAACCTTTCCTACTGCCATATCGAGCGATCACCTCTTCGGCGATCCATGACGCCGCACCGGGAACTTTGTCACCATGGCGTTCCGCAAGGATAATGGCATCGGACCGACCCTTTTCCATTATCATCTCAGCCTTCTCATCGGCTTCCCTCTCAAACTCAATTACGGAATCCCTGAAAGAACGGTGGGCATTCTGCTTTGCTGCCTTAACCATATCTTCCGATTCAGTTTTAGCCTTCGCAAGTATCCGGGCGCCCTCTGCGCGAGCCGCCTGGATCACATCCTTTGCCTTTGCCTCGGCTTCGGTAATTTCATCCGCGATATTCTTCGCCACGCAAACTACCTCCCAGCATGCATAATACTGTATAAAGCGCCTTCTTTAACAAACCCTACCGATTCTAATGTTGGTACCATGATTGTGTCAACACGAAAAGAATTTCAAATCCTACTTGTTCTACAACAATCGGACAAATCAGCAAAAGATCGTCCGGAGAGGGGTTTAAAAAGTACTGATCATGGAAGAGATCTTCTGAGTATACTGATCTTCTTGAAATGGAGCGGACAACGGGATTCGANNCCCTCAGCTTGGGAAGCTGATGCTCTACCAACTGAGCTATGTCCGCCCTCGATGGCTCATTATAATTGGGTATAAATTGTTTTGCAAGGCTGGAGAGACCCAGTTTGAGAGGAGCCCGGATAAACCGCTATCTGCCAGATCTCTGAAATGTTGCGATACATTCTACATGAAACGTCTGAGGAAACATGTCAAACGGCTGAACCTTTTTAAGGCTGAACCCGTTTCGGATCAGAAAAAGCGAGTCCCGGGCGAGAGTTGAAGGGTTGCATGATATGTAAACGATCCTTGAAGGTCTCAAAGCACATACCCCCTTGAGGACTTGATCTGAACAACCTTTTCTGGGGGGATCCATGACTACCGCGTCGAATCTCCTCCCGGCAAGAAACTTTACGGCCCTTTCGGCGCTCATCTCCAGTACCTCGACATTATCTATTGAGTTGGCAGATATGTTCTTCCTGAGAAATACGGCAGATTCCGCCCAATCTTCGACAGCGTGGACCTTCTTGCTGTCTTTTGCCAGGAAAAGCGTCAAGGCTCCCGTACCTGAATAAAGCTCCAGTATTCTCCCCTTTCCACACTCTTCGAGTTCACATGCCGCGGCCTTGAAAAGAAACCCGGCCTGATCGGTGTTGACCTGAAAAAAAGAGGTGGGACCGTAAAGCATCTGGAATTTTCCCATTCTTTCGGAAATACTTGAATCGCCGGCAAGAATTTTTGAGAAACTTCCGAATATTGTGTTGCCTGGCGAGCGATTAAAATTCGCGGCTACTCCTCCCACTCCCTTCAGACCAGCCATAATCGATCCGGCAAAATCAGTCAACTCAAGGGGAATCCCATCAGTACTGTTAAGGCGAAAAACAGGCACAATAAGCGACGAACCTGTGTTCCTTCCAAAGCGACTGACGATATGACGCAGAGTTCCGGAATTGGTATCCTCGTCATAAGCATCCATCTTCAAATCTGCAAGTATATCAGTGATTGGAGTGATCCATCTCTCCAACTGCGGTTCAAGAACGGGACACTCGTCGACGGGGATCAGGTCATGGCTCCCCTGCCTGAAAAAACCGATTACTTTTTTCCCCCCTGCCTCCCGAACAGGAAAAGAGGCCTTGTTTCTATACCCCCAATGCGAAGGGGATGAAGCGCATTTTGAAATAATATCAGGGGAGACCCCAGCGATTTTCCTGAATGTGTCGATAACTATCTGATCCTTGATCCGCATCTGTAAGGGATAGGAAGAATGCTGAAGTGAACATCCACCGCAAACACCATAAAAGGGGCAACGCGGGGTGGCTCTTTCCGCGTGGGGCTCAAGGTTTTCTTCCATATCCATGACTCCGTAAGACTTTTTCAGGAGCGAGACTCTCCCGCGGATAACTTCCCCCGGAAGGGCTCCAGGAACAAAAAACACAAACTTACCCTCACCGACTCTGGCTACTCCCTGTCCGCGACTGTTAATGGATTCTATTCTGACCTCTGTGACATCGTTCATCCCTGGATGCATCAAAGCTTCTCTCCCTGACAAGATGATCGGAGTATTGTATCAGAAAAAAAATGGCGGGGACCACCAAAGGGGCCCCCGCTGGATATTTCTTTTCCGGAAGCTCCGCCATTCCGGATTACATTTTTGATTTCATCAATTCATAACCCTCGGAAAAAGCGCGGTCGTTCATCTCCTCTGTACCTTTGGGAACTCTCTGCATTATTGCTTTCTTTACAGATTCAGGTTTCATAAGGTCAAGGGATTCAAGAACTCTTGCGGTGACTCCAAGAGCCACCATGTTTGTTACAAGCTCACGGCCGATCTTTTCCCTTGCCGTTTTTACTATCGGAAGCACAAAAACTTCGGCATCCGCCTTTGGCACGGAGAGTACATATGTGTCATCCAGTATCACAATGCCTCCCTTTTTGGTTTCGGAAACGAATTCATCACAGGATGTCTGATTCAGAATTATCTGAAGGTCAGGGGCGGTGGCCTTTGGGTAATCGATCTCTCCCCTGGAGATTACAACCTCTGATTTCGACTTTCCACCACGGGCTTCTGGTCCATAAGCCTGGGACTGGACAGCATGCAGCCCCTCAAAGATCGCAGCAGCCTCTCCAATTATGACGGCAGCAAGGATAACGCCCTGACCGCCGGACCCGGCAAAACGTATCTCGTAACGGCCACTCATACCTTATCCCCCCTGACGCGTGCAATAAGTCCCAGATAAAGTTCAGTGTATTCGGGAGCATTCCGCTTAACGAATTCACCAATCACGATCTTACCCTCGATCTCCTCCGGGGTCATCCCTTCAGATTTTGCAAGAGGAACAGAGGCATTCTTGAGGAAATTAAGGTTGTCCACAGGCGTTCTGCGGTTATTCTTCCTGCCGAACTGCGTATGGCAGCTCGAGATTATCTCTACTACGGAAAAACCCTTGTTGGCTATACCGTTTTTGATGTACTGCTCGCAGAGAAGCGGTTGGGCTATCGTCGCACGGGCAACATAGGTGGCTCCGGCTCCCTGAGCAAGCTTACAGACGTCAAAGGGAGGATCGATAGCGCCGTATGGAGCTGTCGTTGCCTTGGCTCCAAGGGGGGTTGTCGGTGAGGCCTGACCACCTGTCATTCCGTAAATATTGTTGTTCATGACCACGGCGGTTATGCCAATATTCCGCCGGCATGCGTGAATGAAGTGGTTCCCTCCTATAGCCGTACAGTCACCATCGCCCATTACATCAACTATCGTAAGCTCTGGTTTGGCAAGTTTGATCCCGGTCGCAAAACCCAGCGACCGGCCGTGCGTCGTATGCATGGTACAGGCATCGAGGTATCCGGGCATCCTGCTCGAACATCCGATACCTGACGCAATGACCGTCTCTTCTCTGGACTTTCCTGATGCAACAAGCGCACGAAGAAGGGCGTGCATAATAATTCCATGCCCACACCCCGGGCACCACATGTGCGGAAAGAACCTGTTTCTCAGCCAGTCAAGAACTTCAGGACGGGGCATTATCTGGCCACCTCCTCGATTTTTTCAAGTATCTCGGAGGGCTGGAAAAGCTCACCATTTACCAGGCTCATCTGCACGACTCCGGCCTTTCCGTGAACCGCCCTCTCTACTTCGAGGATCATCTGTCCAAAATTCAGCTCGGGAACAATGACAGTCCCGGCCTTTTCCGCAAGAGCCTCTATCTCCCTGTCGGGGAAGGGCCAAAGGGTAATCGGCCTGAAATATCCCACCTTCAGGCCTTTGTTCCTCGACTGTCGAACCGCGCTCAATGCAGTTCTAGCTACACTTCCGTAGGCAAGAACAATTACTTTTGCGTCATCGATACTCTCGGTCTCATACTCTACAATGTCGTCCCTGTAGGCATTGACCTTGTCCATCAGCCTGGCCGACTTCTTGGCGATCTCTTCGGTACAGTTGGTGGGGAAACCCCATTCGTTATGGGTGAGACCAGTTATGTGCCAACGGTATCCGTCACCGAATGACGCCATCGGGGGAAGGTTGTCGGCCTTATCAGGCTTATAGGCCATAAATTCGGAAGGATCACATGTCGGGCGCTTACGATTGAGGATGGGGAAAGACCCTTCTTCTGGGATTACTACCTTCTCCCTCATGTGACCGAGGACCTCATCGCTCATGATCAGAACCGGCTGCCTGAATCGCTCGGCCATATTGAAAGCCTTTATTGCTATTTCATAGCACTCCTGTACTGAGGATGGAGCATATGCAATTGTTGCATGATCACCATGACTGCCCCATCGGGCCTGCATGACATCCTGCTGTGCAATGGAGGTAGGAAGACCGGTCGATGGACCACCTCTCATTACATCGACGACGACAACCGGTATCTCAGCCATGTAGGCCAGACCCATGTTCTCCTGCTTGAGCGAAAAGCCAGGTCCCGATGTGGCGGTCATAGCCTTCAACCCGGCGACGGAACCACCGATAGTGGCAGCTATGCCGGCGATCTCGTCTTCCATCTGAATGAATCGTCCGTTCAGGACCGGAAGTTCTTCGGCCATGACCTCTGCTATCTCGGACGACGGCGTGATCGGATACCCGCCGAAAAAGCGGCATCCTGCCGCCAGTGCACCATGCGCCAGCGAAACATTACCCTGCCAGAATTCAACTCTAGGCATTGTTGCCACGCTCCTCTACGGTGATGGCAAGATCGGGGCAAATGTTCTCGCACTGTTTGCATCCAATACAATCCTGAGCTCTTGCTGGGGTGGATTTCAGGTTCTCATCAAAATCAAATACCTTTTTGGGGCAAACAGCCATACACAGGCCGCACCCCTTGCACCAGTGGGAGTCTACGTCAACAGAAAATACTTTCGGCAAACAACTCACCTTCCCTTCAACACGATCAGTTCTTCCCGGATCGAAAACTTGCCCCGGGCCATTATGCCACCTTGTGAGCGGAGGTACAAGGTGGATTTGTATCTATATATTGAATATTGCATTACAAATGACAATTCAGGGTCAATTTAAACAATTCAGGTCTTTTATTCCTTTGAAAACGACAAAGGAGGGGACAGCGGAAACGTCCCCTCCTCAAAAAAAACAGCGACAGATACGTAGAATCTACACCACAGCTGGTTCTATAAGCAGTTCTCCTCGTTCGAACCGGCTGTAATGGAGCATCTCAATGTCGATCCACGGCTTCTTGCCAATTATCTTCTGAGCAAGCAGCTCTCCAGAGATGGGACCGAACATGAACCCATGACCGGAATAGCCGCAATTAAGGAAAAATCCCTTGACGTTGTCGGCTTCACAGATGATCGGCTGTTTGTCCGGAGTCATATTGTAAAGGCCTGACCACTGTCTTACTACACGGACACCCTTGGTCCTGGGAAGCAGTTTGACGAAAGTCCGCGACATCATCTCAAGGAAATCCCAGGAATTCCCCAACTCATAGTCCTGCGGATGACCTTCCGGGCTGCATCCGCCGATGATGGATCCATGCGGCCGCTGCTGGATATAGTAGTTGCCGGAAAAACTCATAAGCATCGGAGGACATACGCCTGGTTCAACAGGCTCCGTGATAATGATCTCGTGCCTTTCCGAGAAGTTGGGAATATCCACCCCAGCCATTTTGGCAACGATCTGCGAGTAGCCGCCTGCTGCGTCGATCACCACGGGCGCATCAATATCGCCCTTGGTCGTAACGACACCGGCTACCTTGCCGGCGATCGTCTTTACATCTGTAACTTCAGTAAACTTGTGGAATGTAACTCCAAGTCGTTTTGCGGCTTCCATGAAAGCAAATGTCGTAAGGAATGGATCTGCGTGACCATCCCTGTCATGGAAGGTGAATCCTACCGCATCATCTGCCGCAAGACCAGGGCATATCTCTCTGGCCTCCGCGTATGTAACAACCCTGGTATTGATGCCAAGGCTGTTTTGAAGTTTCATGCTCTTCTTTAGCTGTTCAAATTCACTTTCCTGATAAGCCACCATAAGGTAGCCGCTCTGATTGAGGCCACAGTCCATTCCGAGCTCTTCGTGAAGCTGTTCGAATTTCTCGACGCAGGCAAGTCCGAAACGGCAGTTCATCTCTGTTCCCCATTGAGCGCGTATTCCCGCTCCGCATCTTCCCGTCGATCCGGAACAGATAGAGCCCTTTTCGAGAACAACGATATCCTTGACCCCAAGTTTGGCAAGGTTGTAGGCTGTTGCACAGCCTTGGACTCCGCCGCCGATAACTACGACATCGGCTGTTCTCTTCCAGGGCATTACTTGTCGCCCCCCTCTGCAAGAACCGCAAGTTTGACGGGCTTTGCTGGCGGGCGAAAGGTTCCTGGTTCGACTTCAGCTACGGTTTTTCCTGTCTTGGCAGCTATCTCTCGAAGGATCATTTCCCTGCATCCTCTGCCCTGACATGGTCCCATGCCAACCCTGAGGACTCTCTTCAGTTCGTCGAAGGTTTCGTAACCCTTTGCGATCCATTCGCGGATCTCTCCCAATGTGATCTCCTCACAGCGGCAGATTATTATATTGTTCGTCTTCTCACTCATGTTCACTTCACCACCCTGATCGCACGGATGTTCATAACCTGGGTCTTGGGAACTTCGACATGGATAACCTTTGTCCTGTCGTTCATCGGCTCGGTGACCTTGATGACCTTTCCCTTCGCTACAGGTTCGCCGGTGCGGTTCATGCAATCAACTGTATCTCCCTCTTCAGGAAGAGGGAGCATTTCGTAGGGAAGTTTCATTAGGGCTGTGTCGGATCCTCCCCACGTAAGGTCGACAACAAAGCAGGCTAGACCGGGGCATACCGCAACACAGCGAGAACATCCCGTGCACCTGTCGTAATCTATCTCAGGCTGGTCGTTGATATCCTTGAAGGCCTTCACGGCTCCCGTAGGACAGCTTGTATGGCATGGATTGCACGGTATCCTCTGAGGACATTCAATTATGACAAGTCCATTCTTCTTGTTCTCCCAAAGATCCTTCGGAGGCTCTATTGCGCCCTTTCGCGCATCTGTGAGAACTCCGCCATTGAAGAGTTTCTCATTTTCGCTCAATGGATCACACCCCCCACTGATTAACGGTGCAACACTGGAGGCCCTGGCAGATCTTCTGCCCGACCTCTCCGCCCCTGAGATCCGCGATACGTCCTCTGTAATCATCAAGGCGCTTGGCCTGATCAGAGGGATCTCCGTGTCCAAGGGATCTGGCAACTCCAACACCGGCAATACGTCCTTCGACCATGGCAGCGGATGCTTCCTCTATACCAGCGGCATCTCCAGCTATCCAGATATCGGGGTGGCTGGTTCTCATGTTGAGATCGCGCTGAGCGACATGACCGCAAAGCTGGGGAACAAAGATCATTTTGCAGCCGGCCTGCCAGAGAATTTCACAGGTCGGAGTAAGACCAACTGCCATGCAGATGATATCAGCGTCGAGGTTGATCTCTGTGCCTGTCGGCTGGAACTTATCGTTGATCTCCTGGATAACCGCACCCTTTACGATTTGGTCNNNNCCCCGCCTGCATCAACTGGTAGCTGACAATAAGACCGATATTCCCGGCTCCAACCATGATGACCCTTTTGCCCGGCGTAACACCGTAAACATTCATGAGAGTCTGTACAGCACCTGCACCATAAACGCCCGGCAGGTGGTTGTTGGGAAAAGGAAGCAGACGTTCCTGGGCACCTGTAGCCATAACGATCTTCTCAGGTTTGATGCGGAAGTATTCATCCTCCCCTACGACGCACGAAACAACACCATCTTCAGGGTAGTAACCAGTGACGGTGCAATTGGTAAATACCTTGATCTTATCCTTCTGATCCTGGAGATCCGAAAGAAGCATCTCGGAGATCTTGAAACCGCGGGTTCCGGCACGCTCTTCCTTTGATCCGAAAAACTTGTGGGTCTGTTTGATAAGTTGTCCGCCAAGGGCAAGATCACTGTCAACCAGGGTAACCTCACAACCAAGAGATGCCGCTTCAAGAGCGGCGCTCAAACCCGCCGGACCTCCGCCTATGACGAGAACCTCAGTCTGTCGCAATGATTTCACCTTCCTCTCTATTCGGCATCCATTGCGATGACGCCCTTGCCTCGCTGCGTCTCAACCCGCATTCCAACCTTGAGAGGGGTTACGCATGTACGGACATTCGGCACTCCATCGACGACCATGAAACAGGACGAACATTTGCCAATTGCGCAGAAGAATCCACGGGTCTGCTTTTTTGCGGGAGTCTCTCTGTAGATCCGGACACCATTCGCATGAAGAGCGGCAGCTATTGGATCGCCTTCGAACCCCTCCATCTCGTTCCCGTCAAAGGTGAACTTTACCCTTTTGCCATGTTTGAAATCAAGTATTGGGTGTTTCTCGATCAATTCCATAATCTCGCATCCCTCCTCCATATCGTGAGCATGGCACTTCTTAACGGATACAGAACATATTCCACCTTCCCTCTTTCACAAACAAGTGCTGTTTTTCACTTATAAAGATAGCAGGAAATATAATACACTTCATTGATTGTCTTGACCAGAGACTTTTTTTCATTCCGTGGATTTTATTTTTCCGATATCGGGCTCTCTGAGGTAAAAACCGGTAGCTTTTGTTGGGGAAACAGCCTGGTCGCACAAATAATGGCCCAGGAGGGCAACGTGCCCCCCACGTATAGAGTTCCTTGCAATATTGAGAAATTCAATATCCCTGAGATCCTCCAACAGATCTTTATCCTGATCTAAAATAACAAGGGCGGATCCATATTCATTGATAGATTGTGTCAGTTCACCGACACTCCTCAACCCCGAAGGAAGAACCGGAAAAACACTGGAAATGTACCCCGATAAAACCGACGAATAGACATATCCTTTCCGAGCTCTTATAACCGGGATCAAAGGCCGGTCCCCGGAGAGAAATGGGGCCGCGAGCGCCAGAAGAGAGCCAAGAACTACAACCTTCTTCCCGAGACCTTCCGCAAGTGCGCAACCATATGAAAGTCCAACCCTGATCCCGGTAAAATAACCGGGACCGGAAGTTACAGCGACGGCGCCGATGGAATCAAGGGCCAGCCCTGTTCTTTGAAGTATGTTCTCAACGAGGGCAGGCAATTCCGCAGACTGGTTTCTTCCAATCGCCATGTTGAACTCCCCGGCAATTTTTCCATCAACTGCCACTCCAATGTTCGTCCATCTTGTTGAACAGTCGATTCCCAGTATCTTCAATGGCCCGACCCCTTTTTCAGTTCTTGAAGTCGTGACGAAAAAGAATTCAGGCTTTCGCACGCACTTTCTCCCCGGCACAAAATCTCAATAATCCTGATACTCTGGTCCTCAGTAGAAAAAAATCTCGCTACCAGGGCTTCAAGAAAGGGAGGGACCTTCCAGCGATCAGCCCATTCAATGAGGATAACGCGTCCTTCACTGGAATATTCATCGATGTCAAATTCTGCGGAAGAACCTGTCTCTACTCTGTAAAGATCAACGTGAACGATCATTGGGTCCGAGGGGTATTCATTGACAATGGTAAAAGAGGGACTTCTGACTTCATTCCAGCCGGCCCCCCTGGCAAAACCCCTTACGAATTCGGTCTTACCGGTTCCCAGGTCACCGTAGAGAAGAACATACATTCCGGGAAAGGCAACATGCGAAAGGGATTCCCCCAATAGCCTGGTTTCTTCAGGAGAAGACGATACAAACCGCAGAACATCCCTGTCACCGTCGGGGTGCGTATGTTCAGGGAGCGATTTGTTCAAAGCCTGCATTCCCCGTTCTCCAGCCTTACGATCGAGATAGCACGAGGGATTGCAGAAGCGACTCCGGCAGCGGATATTCCGTCAATGCCGATGTCATGCTCAAGTTCTCTCCCCGCGAGTGCATGAAGATAGGCTGCGGATGTAGCGGCATCGAAAGCATCAAGCCCCATTCCAAGAAGAGCACCTATGACTCCCGCAAGTACGTCGCCTGAGCCCGGGATGGATAAACCGGGAACAATGAAAGGAATCACTCTTACTCTGTTCCCATCAGATATTATCGTGGCGGCTCCTTTAAGAAGGGTTGTTCCAAAGAGGCCCGACAGCTCCAGTACCGAACCGAGCCTGGATGACGAGATAGATCGTCGTTCCTTTGCAAGCATATTGGCTGCCTCTCCCTCATGGGGGGTGATAACGCTGTTTTCAGGCCTGCAGGGGCGTTCCGGCCACCGGCCAAGCGCAAAAAGCGCATCGCCATCAACGCAGAGAGGCCCTTTCCATTCATTCCAGACCCTGCGAAAGAGCTCCCGGGAGGGCTCTCCCCTGTCAAGACCAGGACCGATGACCACGGAATCTATCCTGTCGCCCCACATATCGAGAGCTGCATCCCAGGTCCTGGAGGACAGAAATCCTCCTTCTGAAACTCCTTCCATGAAGATCATCTCAGGATGGCACATTGATTGCGCGCATACGCGGGCGGGTGCCGCGACCACAACCCCTCCGCAACCGCACATCAAAGCTCCGAGGGCTGAAAGAACCGGAGCACCACCGTATCTGGAACTGCCCCCTATTACAAGGACCAGACCCCGGTCGCCCTTGTGAACTCCCGAGCCCCTGGGAGGCAGCATCACGGATACATCAGCACCCTCGATCAGGGTATGAGATGAATTTCGCCGCAATAAAAATTCCGGTGGAACACCGATATCGACTACTTCGATATCTCCCCTTAAACCACGGCCCGGCATTATTTCAAGCCCGGTTTTTCTCGCCAGCATCGTCACCGTAAGTACCGCGTTCACCACTTCCCCTTCTGTCTTTCCGGTAGAAGGGTCCACGCCGCTTGGGATATCCAACGAAACTACAGGGGCCGATCCTCTCATGGAACGGATAATCCGCAGGATCTCCCCCCTTGGCGCACCCTTGGAGCCAGTGCCCAACAGTGCGTCGACAAGAAGGTCCTGACTCCCCAAAAGAGATTTCAATTCATCCTCGGAGAGCGCTCCGGATTCCTGGATATCGACTCCGATACCATGGAGAGCCTTCAGGTTGAGCAGAGGTTCCCCCGATATTCTTTCTATTGAGCTTGATATGAGGGCGGTGATATCAATGGATCTTCTCCTCAAATGCCTCGCCGTTACAAATCCGTCCCCACCNNCCGTTGTTGCCAGAGCCGCACACGACAAGGATCTTCCGGGCGAAAGGGAAACGGCGGACGATCACATCCGCGGCAGCCCTGCCGGCGTTCTCCATCAATAATAACGCCGGCAGGTGAAGTTCGTTCATGGCAATCTGATCAGCTTGACGGAAATCTTCCGAGTCAAAAAGAAACAAATTAAACGTCACCCTTCCAGAACAACGACTGCAACAGCAAAGTCGCCTTCGTGCGTAACGCTCACATGGACTGCAACCACCCCGATCGATTCAACCAGGGACAAGGCGAACGGGGAAAGTCCGATAGAGGGGCCGGTATCGCTTCTTGACAGCCAGACATTACGAAGGCCCATACGCGCAATACCCCATCCGCCGGCCTTGGCTAATGCCTCTTTCGCGGCGAAGGCCGAGGCGAAGTGACGAGGATTTTTACCGTAGGCACAGGCATACTCTTTCTCTTCGGCCGTGAAGACCTTCTCGATAAAGCGGGGGTTTTCGAGAGATTTTCCGAGTCTGGAAATGCTGCACATGTCAACTCCGACGCCCTTGATCATTTGATCCCTCCGGGGTTAAAAAGATTATAATCCAAAACACTCCCCTGAAAAAAACAAAAAAGGGATGCCTTTCGGCATCCCGGATCCTCATGGTGGGTGGTGCAGGGATCGAACCTGCGACCTCTTCCGTGTCAGGGAAGCGTTCTTCCGCTGAACTAACCACCCAAGCGAGATGCATTCTACCCGTGGACATCTGCGTTGTCAACAACCTTTCTCCACTCGTACATGCCTATAGCGGCGGCAGTTGCAGCGTTCAGAGAGCCGGTCATTCCGTCCATCGGAATTCGGAGAAGGAGATCACAGGACTTCAGGGTCAGCCTTGAAAGACCCTTGTCTTCGCTTCCGGTAACCAGCACTGTCCTCTCCGGCAATGGGCTGTCTCCGAGGATATCCCTGGCTTCGTGGTGGAGCCCGACGATCCAGTAATTATACTCTTTAAGCTCCCCAAGAGTTCTGGCGACATTTACAACGCCGATCACGGGGATCCTGGCGATCGCCCCCGCGCTTGTTCTCATTACTGTAGACGTGGGAAGG
>DFYG01000090.1:20806-21916 GCA_002382605.1 Synergistaceae bacterium UBA4088
CCTTTTTCGGAAAACAATCCTTTGAAATCCTCAAAGTCGTGGATAATGACGGGTGACATTTTGGCAGCTATTCCCTGGTGGCGCCCACTTGGGCAAAGATCGTCAAGAAGAGAAACCTTTACGGCCTGCCAGGTAACTCCTGCTTCTTTGCAGATGGCCAATAACTCGTTCCTTTCACGGCCGAATAGAGAATCTGCTAATAGTACTTTTGTACATAACATCGGAGAGGAGGTCAAAGCTGAGCGTACGGAATTTTTTCCGAAACAATAGTCATTTCCGGAATCGAAGATGTCAGTTGGGTGCCTTTTCATGATGCACTCTCCTCTGGCTCTGGCCAAGATATTCAGCAAGAAACCGTCCGGTATGCCCCTTGTGTTTCTTCGCAAAATCAAGGGGTGATCCTGTCTCCACAACCCTTCCGCCCTCACCTCCTCCCTCGGGTCCGAGGTCGACAATATGATCCGCTGAAGCCAGGACATCCAGGTTGTGTTCGATCAATACGACAGTGTTTCCCTGATCTACGATCTTCTGCAAAAGGACCAGCAGTTTTCTTACATCGAGATAATGAAGACCCGTTGTTGGTTCATCCAGGAGATAAAGGGTGTGCCCCCTGAACTGTTTGCCCAGTTCCTCGGCAAGTTTAACTCTCTGAGCCTCGCCGCCACTGAGTGTTGTTGCGGGTTGCCCAAGACGGATATATCCCAGACCTGCCTCCTGAAGGACAATCAGCCTCCTGGCGATCCTCGGGATATCACCGAAGAATTCTCTTGCCTCATCAACCGTCATATCAAGAACCCCGGAAATACTTTTGCCCTTATACAGAATATCAAGTGTTTCCCTGTTGTATCTCTTGCCGTGGCAGACTTCGCATTTAACATAAACATCAGGCATGAAGAGCATAGATATCCTGACCTCTCCGTCACCGTGGCAGGCCTCACAGCGCCCACCTTTTACGTTGAAACTGAAACGGCCTGGCTGATATCCGCGGATACGCGATTCCGGAAGGGAGGAGAAAAGCTCCCGGATCGGTGTAAAAAGCTGGGTGTAGGTCGCAGGATTCGATCGTGGCGTCCGGCCGATAGGGGCCTGATCGATCATGATCACATTCCT
>DFYG01000074.1 GCA_002382605.1 Synergistaceae bacterium UBA4088
ACCGGCTCATCTTTCTCTTCGTGGCGGAGGACCGTACCCTGGAGGGCATTTCCCTCATTCATCCACCGGATGAGTCGGACAGGGGCAGACAGGGACGGGAGCGCTATGCGGTTCACTACAGCACTGCCCGCCTCCGCGATCTGGCCTCGAGGATTCGAGGCAGCCGCCATGGTGACCTCTGGCACCAGTTCAACCTTCTCGTCGGGGCCCTCTCCGGAAAAGAGCGGTTCGCGGCCGTGCGTGAACACCTTTCACTGCCGTCCTTGGGGAGTTTCCTCTGGTTACCTGACAGCACGGGAGATCTCGACGCTCCAAGTCTGGCAGGGAAGGACGGAGCGGAACTATCTAATGCGGATCTCCTGGAGGCGATCCGTCACCTTGCCTTCACCCGCCAGGGCAGGATTCTGCGCCCCGTGGACTACAGAAACCTGGGGTCCGAGGAACTTGGCGGTGTCTACGAAAGTCTCCTTGCTCTCACGCCGCAGATCAGTGGAGACGGGTCCCGCTTCACATTTGCCGAGCTTGCAGGCAATGAGCGGAAGACGTCCGGTTCCTACTATACACCGGATTCTCTCGTGCAGTGCCTGCTCGACTCCGCGCTCGACCCCGTGGTGGAGGAGGCGATCAAAGACAAATCCGGGATCGATGCCGAGAAGGCATTGCTCTCACTGAAGGTATGCGACCCTGCCGTCGGCTCGGGGCACTTCCTTGTCGGTGCCGCGCACAGGTTGGCCCGTCATCTGGCCCGGATACGGGCGATTGCCCGCGGCGAGAGCGAACCTTCGCCACCCGTGTATCAGAGCGCGCTGAGAGATGTCATCGGTCACTGCCTGTATGGAGTGGATGTCAGTCCCATGGCCGCCGAGCTCTGCAAGGTCAGCCTGTGGCTCGATGCCCTTGAGCCCGGCAAACCCCTATCCTTTCTTGACCACCATATCAGGGTAGGTAATAGCCTTCTCGGGGCAGCACCGGACTTTATCGTTAAGGGCATACCCGATGAGGCCTTCAAGCCCATCGAAGGGGACGACAAAAAGGCCTGCGGCGAACTCAGGAAGCGTAACAAGAGCGAGCGCAAGGGGTTGGGGCCCCTCTTCGCCAGACACGAGGAGGAGATTCAAACGAAGCTCGCGACAGTGGCTGCCGCACTTGAAGAACTCCCGGATAACCGACCCGAGGAGATCCATCAGAAGGAATCGAAGTTTGGAGAATATGAACGGACCGAGGAGTACGCACACAAGAAACTCCTCGCCGATACCTGGTGTTCCGCTTTTGTCATCAGGAGGCATCTCCGCGAAGCGAACCGTGTGAACAGTGCCAGCGGCATCACCCAGGGTCACCTCAATGACCTGGCAAATGACAGGCCACTACCCACGGAGATCTATTCCGAGGTCGAACAGCTTTCAGCGCAATACAGGTTCTTTCACTGGCATCTCGCCTTCCCGGAGGTGTTCGCCAAAGGAGGGTTTGACTGCGTCTTCGGCAATCCGCCGTGGGAACGAGTAAAGCTACAGGAAAAAGAATGGTTCGCTCAGCGGAGCCCGGGCATTGCAAGCGCCCCCAATGCTGCCGCCCGCAAGAGAATGATCGAGGATCTCAAGGCTTCTGATCCCAGCCTCCACAGGCAATTTCTTGATGATTCACGCGAGGCTGAGGGGGAGAGCCACCTCCTACGCAACAGCGGCCGTTATCCGCTCTGCGGCCGGGGTGACATCAACGTGTATACCGTGTTCGCGGAGGGGATGCGCAGCCTCCTCAATGAACGGGGCCGGGCCGGGTGCGTCCTGCCTAGCGGCATCGCCACCGATGACACAACGAAGTTCTTTTTCCAGGACGTTATGGAGACGAGATCGCTCGTCAGCCTCTTTGATTTCGAGAACAAAGGGATTTTTTCTGGTGTGCACAGCAGTTATAAGTTTTGTCTCTTCACCGTCGGGAACGGGGTACGTCAGGCAGCGGAGACTGCGGAGTTTGTCTTCTTTGCCCACTCCGTCGATGACCTCAACGACCCCGAGCGTCGCTTTACCTTGTCCGCGGAGGATATCAGTCTTCTCAACCCCAACACTCGTACCTGCCCCATCTTCCGCTCCAGCCGTGACGCCGAACTGACGAAGGCCATATACCGAAGGGTGCCGGTTCTCATCAGAGAGGCGCAGGGAGGGCGACCGGAGGAGAACCCGTGGGGGATTACATTCAGTCGTATGTTTGATATGTCTAATGATTCGCATTTTTTCCGGACGAGGGAACAGATGGAGGCTGAAGGCTGGCAACTTGAAGGTAGCATTTTTCGCAAGGACAGAGAAGAGTATCTACCGTTGTACGAGGCAAAAATGATCCATCACTTCGATCACAGGTGGGCAACATACACGTTAAGTGACGAGACGCGCGACACATTGGTATCCGAAAAAGCACAACCGTCTTTTGTCTGCCTTCCTCGCTATTGGGTTGAAAAGCGCGAGGTAATTCTCCGCGCAGCCGTTCTTCCCAAAGGACTTATCCAGGCGCTACGCGAGAATGATCAACAACTCATCATCCTGGCCTTAACCCACATGCTGTTTGGAAGATGGCTTATTGCGGAGGGTTTCTCGCCGCAGGGAGCAGCAACGGAAGGATTGTTTCCGGCCTGGAGCAGATTTGTGGATTCCTATCCCTTTGCCCGCAGCATAGCACCGACGCGGCTGGGTTTGTGCGGGGACAACGAGGCCTGCCTCCAACCTGTTAATTCTGATTGTTTTCCCGCATCACCAATCGATGAAATCGAAAATGGCGAAGTCAGGCACACTACTTGGTATGCGGTTGATAAAAGAGTGTTCCATGCTTTTCTTGAAACCATGCGAGACTACCCCATCGAAATAGACCGATCGATGGAACTGGTAAATGAGAAAGATGCCTTGGCCTTCGCTGAGGCATGCCTCGAAGCGATGACACCCAAATGGTTTCTGGGTTTTCGTGATATCTGTCGCAGCACAGACGAGCGGACGGTGATAGGGGGAGTATTCCCTATGGCCGCTGTGGGAAACAACCTTCCTATCTGGTTTATTAGGAACAAAGAGAGTTCGATCTTTGCAGCCATACTAGCCAGTTTTGCGTTAGATTGTCCCAGTCGTTTCAAGGTTGGCGGTACTCACTTAAACTTTTTCATAGCGGAACAGATCCCGGTTTTGAGGCCGGCACTCTTCTCGGGCCCTTGTCCTTGGGCGTCTTGCACGTTACAAAAGTGGTTGTTGCGGCTCATTCTGGAGCTCACTTATACTGCGTGGGATTTAAAGTCATTTGCCGACGACTGTGGATACTATGGCCCCCCTTTTGTTTGGAACGAGAAGCGCCGTTTCTTCATCGGCTGTGAGCTTGACGCGGCCTTCCTTCACTTATATCTCGGATCAGAAAACGAGTGGTCAGAACAACCGGGGAGTCTTCTCAAGGTTTTCCCGACTCCTCGCCATGCGGTTGATTACATCATGGAGACATTTCCCATAGTGAAGCGCAAGGACGAAGCGGCTTACGGAATCTACCTCACCAAGGAGACCATCCTTGAGATCTATGACGCTCTCGCCGAGTCCATCCGTACCGGCCGTCCTTATCAAACTCGTCTTGATCCTCCTCCTGGCCCGCCGGTGGACGGTCAAGGCAATTTCCTCCCACTTCCTGAATGGCAACCCGGTCAACCAAGACCCGCAAACTGGCCCAGCCATATTCATCCACCGAAGGAAGCAGTTGTTAAGATTATTACGGATATCCCGTTAGAGGAATTTGCTGCAGCCATGGTATATCCGATTACGGATACCGACAAGACTATTTGCGCAGCAGCATTATCGATTGTCGAACAGAGTCCAGGGCTTTCGAGCAATCTCCATCTCGATATCCTGTTATTGACCGCACATCCCGATTGGTGCCGGGTACTCCTTGATCAAGGAAGGTGGGTGGAGTTCGACATGGTTCGGAAATCAGTTGCCAGTGCTTTATTTGTTGCGGATAACCAGGTATTGGGATGGAGGCACTATAGAGACTACTTGGAAGAGCACGGGGCAATCGTTATCAGCCGTATCGACAAAGAGCAGAGAATCAGCTTAGGACGGAATGCCGAGTTCATTAAGACTGTCTTGCCGAAAGGTACCGATGCCGTCGTCGGATACGCAGTTGAGGCAGCGAGAAGAGTTGTCGAGATGCGACAGGGCATACTGTTAGCTTCGCCAACACAGAAGAAAATCATCGACGCTATGGGGGATGAGCACAGAGTCTATCAGCTTGCTGGATAGGAGGCTTGCAGATGGGTTTGTTCAACGAATTGGGATTGAAGCTGGTTCGGTCAGAATCTGATGTTTGGGTGAACCGGTTAGTGCTGCTTGAGCAGATATTTCCGGAACCAATCATTATCAGAGATGTTCACTTGAAACCGGGGCTGAACATAATCAGAGCGGAAGATATGGAGAACAATGAGCGAACCAGTGAGATTACGGGCCACAGCGCTGGTAAAACCACGTTCTGTCGACTCATGAGATACATACTGGGAGAGAGAACTTTCGGGACAAAGTCTACCGTTGAACTCATTCGGAGGGCATTTCCTCAAGGATATGTGGCTGCTGAACTCTTTGTCTATGGGCGGAGATGGGCCGTTCGAAGACCGTTTGGAGTTGGCAGAATGACGTATATCAAGGAGGATTGCAGCGTCGAGGCGCTACTTGCGGAAAAGGGACGACCTGTATCGCAGGAATCATATACTAAAGAAATCGGCTTGGACGTACTGTTGGACAGATTGGGAACTGGTGAAATAGTGCAGACCAGAGAACCAATCCAGTGGGGGCATGTGCTCGCATGGTGCACAAGAGACCAGGAAAGTCGTTTCCAGAACATCTACGACTGGCGGTCGGTACGGAGTGAATCTGAATCACCATCTTTTCGGTTTCCCAAAGCAGGCCCCCTTTTCATGATTCGCGCAGTCCTTGGTCTCTTTCTGTCTGAGGAACTGAAGGGGGAAGAGATGGCCGCAAGGCTTCAGGGAAAGAAAGACGCGCTGCTGAAGCAGATTGAAGAAAGGAAGCGCGAGCCGGATTTTCGTGTTAGTCTGTATGATCGCCGACTTCGCCATCTGTTAAAGAGTCTCCTGCCTCACGAACCCGATGTTGATTCCCGGCCTTTCATGACATCGAATTTGTCGGATGATATTGCGCGATTGACGGAAAAGGCACGAAAGACGGTTGAAAAAAATCTCGAAGATATTAGATGGGAAATACAGGCCCTTCAAAGTCGTATCGATAGTCATGGTGCCGAACTGCAGCAAAACAAAAGGGATCTACAGGACATGTGCGCGGTTCTGGACATGAATGCGGCGGCTGAAAGTGAAGTGCTGAACGGTATAGCTAAGCAGGACGAAGAGCTCAAGAAAATTGAAGAGTGGAAAAGCAACCGGTGTCGGTTGGGAAACGTTCTTTTCCGCGACTGCGTTCACGTGCGGGAAAGGACTAGCGTGTTGCGGATCGGAGAGTATCAAGATCTCCAGGCAATGGAAGAGGAGAAACGCAAACGCGCGGAAACACAAAGGATCATCAGAGAACAGCAAAATGATTATGTAGAACGAATTGAGACGCTCGAGAATGAACGTAAGGCTCTGATCGAAGAGCGAGAGAGGTTGTCGAATAAGACAGAGGATATGAGGGATAATCTCCGTGATCTGAATAGCACATGGAGTGAACTTGTCAAATGGATAGACAAGCGTGACCGGCCTGCCGATGAATACAAAGAATTGAGCCTGCTACGCCAGCAACTCGATGCTGTCGAAAACGAGATGACCCAAATTGAAAATGAACTCCATAAGCTTGTCCGTCAACACGATACCAACAAGGAAGTACTGACAACGATCTTCTCTTGGGTAGTGAAGTCCGTACTATCTTCAGACCTATACAACGGAGAGGTGAACCTAGACGGCGGAGAGTTGTCCTTCCGTATTTCGAACGGGCCGCTGATGACTGGTGAAGCAGTTGAAACCTTGGGCGTCCTCCTTGCTGATATAAGTTGTCTGCTGTACAATTCCGCAACCGAGACGGCACATCTGCCCGGGTTTCTTATTCACGATAGCCCTCGTGAAGCAGATCTTAGCCTTGGAATATATCACACCTTTATCCGCCTGGTTGCCGACCTTGACACCCAGTTCGGTCTGCAAGGATTTTCGCCGTTTCAGTACATCATCACCACAACAACGCCTCCGCCGCCCGAGCTTAACACTGATAGCTTTGTGAGATTAAGGCTCAACGCTGCAAATCCGCAGGATCTCCTGTTTAGAAGAAACATGGCCGCCATCGGTATGAAACATTATCAGGAAGTTCTGACATAAACGCGTGGTTCAACCATGTCAAGGGCCAAGGTAATTTCCCACTTCTGCCGGAGAACGCAGTCCTTCAAGTTTTTGCGCGATCACAGTGGCTGATTTTTAGGTTGCCATTCCAGTCGCGTCCGTCCGCGTTTTATCCGAACCATATAGGATACAAAGGTTGCCGAAGCCGAGCACAATGACAATGCCCGTGTCTGAGCAATGAACACCTGAGCGGCTTGGCGGTGGATGTCGTGAACGACGAGGCGGCACAGCGAATTCATGTAACAAGCCGTCAATGGGTGGAACCGCTTAGCCGGTTAATGCAGCAAGTATTTCTGC
>DFYG01000184.1 GCA_002382605.1 Synergistaceae bacterium UBA4088
CTGTAATGGTTGGGGTCGGGACTGTAATCCTTGACGACCCGTTGCTTACGGTCCGAAATGTGGCGGGAAGGGATCCGGCCGTAGTCGTGCTTGATCCTGCTTTCAGGACCCCTCCGGATTCAAGGATCTTGAATTCAAAATGCATGATCTACGGTCTATCGGGATCTTCACCGTCGAGGAAGAGGATTCTGTCAGACAAGGGGTGCCTGGTTCACGAACTGGAAGGAGATGGTTCGGGTCTTCTTCCTCTTGCTTCTGTTCTGGGATCCCTGGCAGACCAGGGGGTCAATTATCTTCTTGTAGAGGGTGGCCCAAAGGTTCTGGGATCTTTCCTGAAAGAGCGCTTTTTTGACGGGGTATCCATCTTTTTTTCCCCGGGATTCGCGGGAGATGGCAAAACCATCGGCTCGGGTTTCAGACTTGAAAGCCTTGCCGAAGCTGTTGGCATCCGGATCGAATCCTTAAGGATCGTTGACGGAGACCTGTGGGTGGAAGGAGCGAATATTTGTTTACCGGATTGATAGAATCTACCGGCGCCATTGTTTCTTCAAACCAGAAAAATGAAGTAAGAGAAATAGTTATCGGCGGAGTTTCCTTTGCATCCGATCTGAAGGAAGGCGATTCGGTCTCTGTGTCAGGAGCCTGCCTTACAGTAACATGGATCGGATCCGGGGTGTTTGCGGTAGAAATGATACCCGAAACATATGAAAATACGATCCTTGGTTTCGTTTCAGCCGGTTACAGAGTAAATCTTGAAAGGTCTATGATGGCATCAGGAAGGTTTGAAGGCCATATAGTCACTGGACACGTGGATACCGTCGGAAGGATTTCAAATATCATAAGGAAAGGCAGATCCCGGGAGGCTCTGATCGAGATCGAACCGCCCTTGAGCAGATATGTCGTCAGAAAAGGGTCCGTTTCTGTTCAGGGCGTCAGCCTCACCGTAATGGATGCCGGAAACGGGTTCTTCCGGATCGGTCTGATCCCCAAAACTCTTGAAACAACGACATTGAATGATCTTGAGGCCGGTTCCATCGTCAATATCGAGTTTGACATCGTCTCAAAATATATCGAAACCCTTCTCGCCGGAAGGTCCGGTGAAACGGGAAAACCTCTTACCATGGAGCGTCTTGGCGAAATGGGGTGGGTCTGATTGAAGCAGGAGGAGAGAGATACAATGAGCAAGAATTCGCAAAACAGCCTTATGGGTACTGTTGATGAGGCATTAGACATCATACGCGGGGGCGGCATGATAATCGTAGTCGACGATGAATCAAGGGAGAACGAAGGAGACCTCATTATGGCAGCTGAATTGGTCAGGTCCGAGGACATAAATTTCATGGCTTCTCAGGCGAGAGGCCTTATTTGTGTTCCTGTCGATGATAAAATTGCCGGGAAGCTGGGGCTTCCTCCCATGGTTCGGGAAAATACGGATCTTCACACCACAGCTTTCACAGTCAGTGTCGACGCCTGTGAGGGTACTACCACAGGAATATCAGCCGGAGAAAGGGCAGTGACGGCAAGGCTTCTGGCAAGCCCTGACGCAAAGCCTGAAATGTTCAGAAGACCGGGGCACATGTTTCCTTTAATAGGCCGAAGCGGAGGGGTCCTGAAACGTGCAGGTCATACGGAAGCCGCTGTCGATCTCGCACGCTTGGCCGGTCTTGCTCCCGTTGGTGTGATCTGCGAGATCATGAAAGAGGACGGAACTATGGCCAGGCTCCCTGACCTGGCGGAGTACGCTGCAATACATGGCCTCAAGATAATTTCTATCAAGGATCTTATAAGATACCGCAACCGGAAAGATCGGCTTGTTGAAAAGGTAGCTGAGGTTCACCTCCCAACTGAGAACGGCGATTTTACTGTTCACGCCTACCGGTTCATTCTTGATGAGATGAAAGACAGGATCCACCTTGCGCTTGTGAAGGGTATCATTGCTCCCGGAGATGAGACTCTTGTCAGGGTTCATTCTGAGTGTTTGACCGGTGACGTTCTCGGTTCTCTGAGATGCGATTGCGGACCACAGCTTCGTACTGCCCTGAAAATGATAGAGGCTGAAGGGAGCGGGGTTTTTCTTTACATGCGCCAGGAGGGGCGGGGAATAGGACTCCTTGAGAAACTCCATGCCTATGAACTTCAGGAGAAAGGTATGGATACCGTTGAAGCCAACGAAGCGCTCGGATTCAAGCCCGACCTCAGGGAGTACGGCATCGGAGCGCAGATACTTGCGGACCTTGGTCTACAGAAAATCCGCCTTGTCACTAATAACCCAAGAAAGATCATCGGACTTGAAGGATATGGCCTTGAGGTCGTAGAAAGAGTTCCGCTGGTCATTTCTCCAAACTCATTCAACGAGAAATACCTGGAGACAAAAGAACACAAACTGGGGCACCTGCTTCATTTCAAGGACATCACCGGATAAATTTTCTACCCGGGTGATCATTTAAAAAAAGGAAGGGATGCCGAATGCGGATCATGCAGGGCAAACTGATCGGAACGGGTCTGCGTTTTCTTATCGCTGTGTCGAGGTTCAACGAACTGATCTCCTCAAGGCTTCTGGAAGGGGCCAGGGATTTTCTTCTAAGACACGATGTATCACCAAAGGATATCGATGTAGTCTGGGTACCCGGATCCTGGGAGCTTCCCCTGATCATCCGGGAATGTGCACTTACAGGAAAGTACGATGCTTTGATCGCCCTGGGAGCGATCATTCGGGGAGACACCCCCCATTTTGATTTTGTGGCCGCCGAAGTTTCCAAGGGACTTGCAATGGTCGAGATGGAACAGAGAGTTCCGGTATCATTCGGGGTTTTGACCTGTGATACCCTGGAACAGGCGCTACTCAGGGCGGGTAGCAAATCAGGGAACAAGGGCTCCGATGCCGCTGCTGCAGCGATCGAGATGGCGGATCTGCTGAGGAACATGAGATCCAAATCAGCCGGAGATGACCGCGATGCTTGATATCCGGATTTTCAGGGAAAACCCCGAAGATCTGAAGCAAAACCTGAAGAGCAGGAACGGAAATTTCCCTGTCGATGAGATCATCAGCCTTGATGCAGAAAGAAGGAGAATTCTTACCCTGACGGACGAACTCAAGGCCGAACGGAACAGGGGCTCCAGAGAGATAGCAGAGATCAAGAAAACAGGAGCCGAACCATTTGAACTTATGGATAAAATGCGTTCCATAGGGGAAGAGATCAAAAAGAACGATTCAGGAATAATCGAACTCGAGACGCGAATTCAGGCCCTCCTTCTCGAGATCCCGAACCTCCCGCACTCCTCGGTGCCCGTGGGAGAGGACGAAGAAGCGAACGCCGAGGTCCGTGCTTTCGGCATCCCGAGAGAGTTTGACTTTGAGCCGAAAGCTCACTGGGATCTTGGAGAAGAGCTCGGAATAATGGATTTTGAAAGGGGTGTTCGTCTTGCGGAGAGCCGTTTCACAGTCCTAAGGGGCTCAGGAGCCCGTCTTTCAAGAGCTCTTATCAACTTCATGCTGCATGTCCATACAACAGAACATGGATTTCTGGAGATAGAGCCTCCGTTTCTGGTCAACAGCGAGACAATGAAGGGCACCGGCCAGCTTCCCAAATTTGCTGAAGATCTTTATTCATGTTCTTCAGATGATCTCTGGCTCATTCCCACTGCGGAAGTGCCCCTGACCAACCTGCACAGAGGGGAGATAATCCCGGAGGAGGATCTTCCCCTTTACTATACTGCTTATACACCCTGCTTTAGAAGGGAAGCCGGCAGCCATGGCCGTGACGTCAGAGGAATGCTCAGGCAGCACCAGTTCGACAAGGTCGAACTGGTGAAGATCTGTTCTCAGGAAGACAGCTTTCAGGAACTTGAGTCGCTGACCCTTGCGGCGGAACAGATACTTGTCAGACTGGGGCTTCCATTCAGGACAGTCATACTCTCAACCGGTGACATGGGCTTTTCCGCGAGGAAAACCTATGACCTTGAAGTCTGGATCCCATCCCAGGGTAAATACAGAGAGATCAGTTCCTGCAGCAATTGCGGGGATTTTCAGGCCAGGAGGATGAATACCCGCTACAGGGCAAAGAGCGGAGGGAAAGTTCAGTTCGTGCATACTCTGAATGGTTCGGGGATAGCTGTTGGTAGATGCCTGATAGCGATCCTTGAGAACTACCAGACCGAAAATGGCTCAGTAGTCATACCTGAAGCTCTTGTGCCGTACATGGACGGGGTCTCGGTCATAGAAAAACCCTTTAAAAAGCTGACTTGAACGTTGTTTTCATGGTAAAATCACAAGCAGATCCTGTTCATGTCCTTTAAACCCGGGGAGGATTAAGAATGCCTGCGGATGTTCGTGAAGTGCAGGGTATTGTTTTTTTGGCCCTTTCCCTTTTCGTCTCGTTTTTTGTGATCCAGAGAATATCGAAAAAGGCTCTCGAAAGGGACCAGTATCAGTTCCTTAAGGATGTCAGTCTTTTGGCGGCCTGGGCCCTTTGCGGTATCTGGGCATCCGACCCCTCTGTACGTCTGGTTGTTTCCCTGGGTTTAATTTCCGCGATAATCGGTGTCGGACAGCGCGTTGTTCCCCGATTTCCCTGGGCGGCAGGTTTCTTTGGCATCGGGATCCTTCTTTCCGTTTCAGGTCTTGGAATATCCTTCATTGGTTTCCCAAACGGAGAGTTTATTTTTCTGAGTCGTTTCTCCTCCCTGATGGCCACTGCCCTGTGGGTTGGTATTTTCCCTCTTCTTTTACAGGAGATGGATCAGATCCCCGGGCTTGCGGGCATCCTTTCGGCCATCACCTGGGTGGTCATGCTTATTGTCACAGGAATGTCCAGGCAGCATATTTCCGGAGCTTTTTACATGACCTTCATGGGTGTTGTTATACTCGCCGTCTTCTGGAGCCGTCACGGAAACTCCTACCGACGCCTTGGTGAACCCGTTGCAGCCCTCTGGGGCACACTCATAGCCGGGACTTCTATCCTGGGAGTGAGCAAAGGGGTTACTTTCTCGATTCTTATGCTTATCCCCCTGGGGCTTTTCGCTATACCTATGGCTGAGGCTTCCTTCAACATCGTCAGCCGGGCTTTTTCCTCCAGATCCCAGGGCTCTCTCTTCCTTTACAGGAGGCTTGTGAGCAAGGGGTTCGACCATACACCTGCCNNCCTGCCGTAAGAGCTGTCGGCGTGTTATGTGCGGTTCTCGGAGCGGGGGTCGCCTCCTTCCAGCTTCGGGACGAAAGAATGGCAGCAGGAGCGCTGCTGGCCTCCGCCATCTTGCTTGGAGGGGCCCTTGCCGTCATATCGATGCGAGGGGAAACCGGCTCCCAGATAAGTGGCCGGTCATCGATATGGGGAGTTCCCGTGGATAATATTTCCGTTGATTACGCACTTGGCAGGATCAGGTCATGGATATGCCAGGACCTTGCAGGAAGATATATTGTTACGCTTGATGCTCTTTCGGCACTGAAGGCTCGCGAAGAACCTCATTTCAGGGACCTGGTCCGGGGAGCCGATCTCGTTCTGCCTGATGGCAAGGGGCTGATATCTGCCCTTGCTTTTCTGGGAAGTCCTGTTGCACAGAGGATCCCGGGAGTCGATTTCATGGAGCGCATGTGCAGGCTAGCCTCCACGGAAGGATGGCCTGTCTTTTTAATTGGCGGAGCCCCCGGCATTGCCGAGAAAGCTGCAGTTCGTCTGAAGGAGACCTATCCCGCTCTTGTTTTCGGTGGAGTAGTGCATGGTTTTATTGATGACCCTGACATGCCTGATGTAGTTGAGCAGATCCGGAGTTCAGGTTCACGTTTCGTTTTTGTTGGAATGGGTGTTCCAAAACAGGAGTTGTGGATGTCAGTTCACGGCAAAAAATTGAACGGCGCAGTGTGCATAGGAGTCGGAGGAAGCTTTGACGTAATTTCAGGAAGACTTAAAAGAGCACCTGCCTTTTTGCAGTCAATGGGCCTCGAATGGCTATTCCGGCTGATCCAGGAGCCATGGCGCTGGAGCCGGGTCTGCCGCCTTCCGGTTTTCGTTCTCCATGTAATTCTCACAAGGATGGGCTTTTCTTCACTGAAAGGAGATTAAGTCTTGACAGTCAATGCCGGACTCTTGATGCACAGGGATCTTTCTTCCGTATCCGAAGATGATCTGATCCTTGATGCGGTCCATCTGTTGTACAGCCAGCGGCTTTCAGGAATCCCGGTCGTCAGGGGTGACTGGGTACTTGTTGGTTACCTTTCTGAAAAGGACATTCTTGCGGCTGCTACACCCACTTATCTTGAAATGCTCGCCAAGAGCTCGTTTCTTGATGATTCCGAGGGGGACCTGATCAAAAGACTAAAAAATATCGGCAACCTTTCTGTCAGTGAACTGATGAATCGGGATCCAATTTTTGTCAGACCTGCTGAAAGCATCATGACCGTAGTAGATCTGATGTTGAGGAAGGGCTTAAAAAGACTCCCGGTCGTTGACGGGCGAAAACTGGTGGGGGTTATCGATCGCGGCGCGTTTTGCGAATTTCTGATGGAGGGTGCCCAATTTCATGACACTCTCTGACCCTCCCTTCATTGACTCAGTGGTTTCCGATGCCGAACTTGAATCCCTCAGAAAGGAACTCGAGTCCATGATAGACAGAGAGCGGGCGGCGCTGAGGGAAGAACAGCGTGTTTCTCTCCTCCGGATCGAGGAACTTTCCAGGAACACCCTTGTCAGGGTCGCTTCCGAGTGGAAGGATTACGAGATTCTTCTTGCTTCCTCAAGAGAAGAACTCCTCAAAAGAGCAAGAGAGGAAATGCTCCGGCTGCTTTCTACCTCCAGCAAAGATGAAATGAGTGATGACCGGATAAGAAGCCTGTTTCAGGCGCTCCTCCCAACGGCTGAGCACCATTGCGCGGAAGGTAAGGACAATTGATCAGGGACATGCTTTATATGAGTCTGCTTGGTCTTGTCAGTGACCGGCCAAAAATAATTGAATCGCTTCATGATCTGGGTGTTCTGCACCTTCACGAGGAGTCTGCCGAGTTGGTACCTCTTGAAACGGCTTCGGATCTGAAAATCCTCAGGGGAGAAGCGCTTGGCCTTCTTGAAGCTCTTGGCTGGGATAAATGGGGATCAGTGCTCACAAAAAACATTGAGGAAAAAAGAAGCGCACTATCACACATTGACC
>DFYG01000077.1 GCA_002382605.1 Synergistaceae bacterium UBA4088
TTCTGCGCACAGTTCTCGAAGGCCTGGCGGAAATAACCCTTGCGGTAGAGGAGAGTCATCCCCGCCATGGGGACACCGAGGTCAGTCGCACTCTTCAGGATATCGCCCGCCAGGATCCCCAGCCCTCCCGAGTATGTAGGTATGCTGTCCTTCAGGCCTATCTCCATCGAGAAATACGCCACCAACCGGAAAGCAGGGTCCTGCTCCATCATATAGCGCAGTGAATGCCCGATATCGTTGCCATATACTATCTTCGGCATGTCTTCCGTTCCTCCTTGAGAAAATTCCTTACCGGTGATTATCGCACAACGACGAACGACGGATGATACCTCTTAACTGAAGTTTCGCCCCTGTTTCGCCGCAAGCTCCGCCAGCGATGATGCGGGAGCGATGTCCAGATCCCTGTCTTCAAGCCGCCAGAGCCAGTTCCCCGAAGAGGTCCCGGGGGTATTGAACCTGGCCTCCGGACCAAGCCCGAGAAGATCCTGCATCGGAAAGATCGCGAAACGTGCCTTCGATGCCAGCGCGAACCCGATCATATCCATCGAAACCGTTTCCGGGGTAACCTTGTGTCCGGCGAGTCTGCCCAGTTGCTTCCTTATGGCAGGAGATGTCTCCGCCTCCAGCCATCCCCTGGATGTGTTGTTGTCATGCGTGCCTGTGTATACACAGGCATTCTCCGGATGATTGGCGGGGGCATAGGGGTTCTTCTCGAAATCACTCCCGAAGGCAAACTGCAACACAAGCATCCCGGGAAGACATAGGTGTTCCATCCAGGCCGTGACATCGGGCGTTATGACGCCGAGGTTCTCCGCGATGAAGGGCATGCCTGGAAAAACCTCCGAGAGCTTCGCAAAAAACCCTTGCGGTGCGGCGTCCTTCCACTGCCCCTTCATGGCTGTTGTCTCACTGGCAGGGATAGACCAGTACTTGATCAGCCCCCGGAAATGATCTATCCGAACCAGATCAAAGNNCCTGAGAAGTAGTCCGGCGGAACCCCGGCGACGCACTCGGGACGCCCCGAATCGTCGAGGTCGAAGAGATGGCGATTGGCCCAGACATCGGCGCTGTCATGGCTTACATAGACAGGGATATCGCCGACAAGGGAAATGCCGCGTCTGTCGCAGATATTCCTGAGGCGGCTCCACTGTCGCACAAAAGTATATTGCAGGAAGCGATGATACTCCATCTCTCCGGAAAGCTCCTCGCGAGCCTCTTTCATGGCCCGGCCCTCCCTGTCGCGCAAGGGGACGGGCCATTCGTACCAGGGAGCGCCGTTTCGCGATCTTTTGACAGCCGAAAAGAGAGCGAAGTCGTCGAGCCAGAAGGAGTTTTCTTCACAAAAGGAAGAAAAACAGGGATCAGGCGAGGAGCAAAGTGCTGCAAAAGCCTTCCGGAACAGAGGCTCTCTCACCCTGCCCGAGAGTTCGTAATCGGCGTTAGCAGCGGGCAAACCGTCCGGCACCTTAAGGTCGGAACGATCGAGAAAACCGTCATTAGCAAGCAGCTCCGGGCTTATGAACAGGGGGTTCCCGGCAAAGGCCGAAAGACCACTGTACGGAGAGTTCCCCTGTCCAGGTTCCGTGGGGGAGAGAGGAAGCATTTGCCAGAGAGTCTGCCCGGCCGCTTCCAGGAAATCGGCGAAACTGTCTGCGCCAGGGCCAAGATCACCAGTTCCCCAGGGTGATGGCAAAGACGAAACATGAAGGAGGATACCGCTGCGGCGGATTCTTTTCTCTTCGGAGAGAGTCTGGCTTCCCATCTGTCGATTGTACAGGAAAAGCGGCGGTTACTCCTCCCGCATCCTTGTATACAGATAAGGCGGCGCCCGAAAAGCAGGCGCCGCCTCTGAAAACCGGCATTGGATAACGCTACATCTGAACCGTAGTTCCGACGTGAAGCTGTTCGAAGCGGTCTTCCAGGACCCTGGAGAATTCACTGAGGGCCGCAAGGCCCGTGCAGTGGCCGGTAACTACGCGCCCAACGTCAAGGCTCTTCAGTGCCTGAGCCGTCTTCTCTATGCGCTCGGTAGAGGCCTCTATTAGATGGAACCCCCCAATGACGAGATCGACCCGGGACTCCTCCGCCAGCTCCTTCGACCAGTCTATGATGTTGACGATCCCGGCGTGGCTGCACCCCGAGATTATTGCAAGGCCCTTGCCCTTGACCTTGACAGCCAGCGAAAGGTCGTCGAGGATCTCGTCAGGTGTGAATTTCCCGTCATCGAGGTTCCAGGTCCCGATCCCCTGTTTTTCGAAATCCCTTTTCCTGGGGACCTCGCCCGTGACGATAACCCCCGGCATTATCTCGAAAGGCTCGTCCACGAGGACAAGCAAGCCACCCACATCCTCGATGGCCTCCCGCCCATTCTCCCTGGTGATTCCGATATTGCGTATGAACGGCTTGAAAACGTAGTTCGAGCGGAATATCCCGGGGTGGGCGATAACAGGGACGTCGTTCCTTCCGATCGCCTTCAGAATGTCAACCAGCCCCTGTGAGTGGTCGTAGTGGCAGTGCGAGAGAACGACCGCATCGATCGAGGCGGGGTCGATATCCAGAAGTTTCATATTGTGAAGGATCGGCAGGGCGGACTGTCCCGTGTCCATGAGGATCCTTTTGCGGACATCATTCCTGCGGACCTCGAGGAGTATCGCGATGCCGTGCTGCGCAAGGAATGATGTCTCGTATCCGGCGTAGTCGTCTAGGATTGTTACTATTTTTACGGAATTCACCGCTTCATTGAAAACCAACTGAACTCCCCCTTACCAGTTGCTTTTTCCGGACCACAACAGCAATCCTTTCTGACACTGCCGCCAGGGACGGCAGAACCCAGCCAAGACCCTGCGCACCAAGCGGAAGACTGGCGGTCATCTTGCTGAGGGCATTGCCCGGAAATCCCATGCCCGCGAGAAAATCACCGATGCTGAGCAAAACGGCAAAGACTATCCCGCCCTGCATGGCAGGCTTGAACTTGCCGAAGTCGAAAAGACCGCCCACCAGCAGCACAATGATAGCCGGATAGACGAGCATTAGCCAGGGGACCGTATAGCCGACGATCTTTCCAAGTCCTACCGTACCTATCGCAAAACCGACCAGGCTGCTTATCGCAACAATGTTTTTGCACTCGAACTTTCCGCCGCTTAAGGAATGCTTGTCAAGATCAACAGGTGGTTGGCAGGGGGGAGGGCACCTCGAGATCGAGATGAAGGAAAACACGGAAGAAGTCCTCCGGTTCGATGTCACGAGGTGCAACTATGTCGCGCTTTATGAAGAACTTGGCATGGGTGACCTGACGGAGGTCCTTTCCTGCGGCAGGGACTGGGCTTTCCTCGAAGGGTTCAACCCCGGACTGGAGCTCCTGCGGGACCAGACACTGGCAGCCGGAGACAGGGTCTGCAATTTCTGCTACAGGAAAAAGCACGCCCTGTAGTTCCGTAATCAAGAGAATGCCGCCTCACACACAAAGGGCCTCCCCTTTCAGGGAGGCCCTTCATCATTCAGTTCGAAACCGTGTTTGCGGTTTCTCGTTATGTTTGCTGCGTCAGACGTTTCATGTTCTGGCTGGCACCGCTTTGTTCCTCCTCCATCATCTTTACCCTTTCCCTTCTCATACAGAATATTTTGTGCAGTGTTGGAGGGGCCAATAAACCATCTCGACTCTTCAAAAAATGAATCCCAGGCATGAAGCCTGGGAATTCATTTTTTACTTGATCGGAGTAAACCAAACCTGTTAGAGGATCCTAAATCCGATCCCTCAGTAAGTCCTGGGGATCTGGGTGAATCCAAAGGCCGAAGAGATTTTACCCGCCGTGGCCAAGACCGCGTTTATTATTTTCTGTTCCCCTTCCAGGTCCTTCTGATAACGGTACTTGGGATAAGCCACGCTCACCGCGGCTATCACACTCCCTGACCAGTCCCTCACGGGTGCGGCGAAACACTTCAAGCCCGGGGCAAATTCCTCATCATCGACGGCAAATCCTTTCTTGCGCACTTCCGCCAATTTTTCCAACAGGAGCCTCGGGTCCGTGATAGTGTTCGGAGCAATCTTCGTGAATTTCATCTTCTTGAGAAGCACCGAGAGCTGCTCCTGGGGCAGGAAAGCCAGGATGGCCTTTCCGAGCGAGGTACTGTAGGAAGGCATCCTTTCGCCAACGCCGACATCCACCTTGATCGTTTCGTGGCTTTCTATCTTTTCGATGTGAACGACATCGTCACCGTCGAGCACGCCGAGGTTGACGGATTCGCCAACGGAAACGGCCAGCGCTTCCATGATGTACTTCACCTGCCGTCCCATCCCTAGCTTCGTGACGACTCGGCAGCCCATTTCAAACGTCTTCAGGGAGCAATAGTACTTGGAGTTGGCCTTGTTCTGCTTCAAGTATTCCCGCGCCTTCAGAGTCGAGATAAGACGATAGACAGTGCTCCTGTCCATCTTCAGAGCCTCCGAAACCTCGCTAATTCCCATTTCTCCGTTACGATTGATTACTTCCAGAATTTCCAGGCCTCGCGAAAGTGATTGCACGTAGTCCAGGCGCGGCATTGCCTCGCATCCTTTTCTTTTATTTTGCTTTTCCGGCAGTTCGTCTTCTCTTCCCGAGAAGACGAGCTATTTTATCATCTTCAGGCGACCGGCAAAACCAGGTCCGGAGCTCCCTGGCCAGACATTTTCAACCCGATTCCTCTCTTGTCAATGATTTCCCGCGTAATGGCGGCCAGTTTGACCTTCTGTCGAATCAGTTCCTCGTGCCAGCTTTCTGATACCCAGGGCTTATAGATATCACCCTCCGAGGTCCCGGGTTCATACTTCAGGTAGCATGGGGAAGATACCCTGATGATCTCGGGTGCCTCGTAAGCCCTGAACATGCCGCCGAACGAATCCACCACGATGATATACACATCCAGCGGCATCTTGCTGGCTTTGCGGATACCGGCAAGAATCGGCAGACTCACGTCGGACGAAGGGTTCATGGTGTTCGCGCCAAGTTTCT
>DFYG01000144.1:0-196 GCA_002382605.1 Synergistaceae bacterium UBA4088
CCACAGAAAAGATGTCTCCAAACACTCCTTGACTGCCCGACAGCCCTTCATCTCTCCCTTCCACCAGCCCTCCTTTCCGCAAACAAAAGCCGAAAGACTTGTCTCACGCCCGCTTCACCCCCCCTGGGGGGGTTCGCTGGAGGCAGTGAAGAGAGATGTGGAGGAAACCTTAAAAGAATTGCGTCCAGATCCCAGA
>DFYG01000144.1:221-4188 GCA_002382605.1 Synergistaceae bacterium UBA4088
AGCGGGATCGAAGATTCCCGGGAATTTCAGTCTTCTCAAATTCCCGGGAAGTCTTTTGGCTTCCTCCTATCCTCTCTTTATTGCCTCCAGAGAGGAGCCTCAAGGCGACGAACGGGCGTGAGACAAATTTTTCTGGTTTTCGTATTCAAATCGATGACACGCTGGCTATGCGGAATCACTACGAAATAATTATGGTTTTGGCGACAGACTGGGGTGGTTGCATTTCGTAGCATGTTAGAAATCCCTTCGTGTTCCTGGCACCAAAGGGAAGGGATAACAGGAAAAAGGGGTGCCTGGTGAAGGCAATTCCGATCATAATCATTGTTCTCATGATCTCCTTTTATGGATGCACAACGTGCCGGGTAACCTCTGTGGAGGATGCCAACACCTACATTGAAAAGGGCTACCGGGCACGTATTGCAATATACAGGACCGGGATGGACGGGTTGCTCTGGGGGGGGTTTTCTATGGACGCACCACGCACAGGCCCAGGTATATATTGATAATAAATGGAAATGGGTAGGAATGCTCGGATTGTCAGAATCCCCCACCTTCTCCATAGCAAACGATGAAATATACTACCGTGAGGCTGGTGAGTACACCGCTTTCCTGAAAACGAACAACATTTACTATTAGAGACCTTCCTTCGCCCGTCAGGGCGAAACACTTGCGGCCTGATCCCCCTTTCATTAAGGGATCAGGCCGCCCATTCCGCTGTCAAACTACTCATTTTGTTCAAGCAGTTCAGTTGGTTTTTCGTGTTTTACCAGGAGCAACCCAATCTAATACCGTAGTATTTCTGGCCAACCTCGGGTTGAAGATGCCAACCCTGGTATGGTTGGCTAAGAAGATAGCTGCTGGCGATTCCGATAGCTGCCCCGGCCAGCACATCCTGCACATGGTGTTCCTTTGCCTCAACTCGACTGACAGCGACGAACGTTGCGGCAGCGTAGGCGGGTATACCGAATTCCCAACCGTAGCGTTTACGCATATACTCGGCCGAGGCAAAGGAAAGAGAGGTATGTGTCGAGGGGAAAGAGTGGTCATCACCGTTGGGATCTGTCTCGTTTACGGTATATTTTAGGCCATAGGTAACGCCAACGGTGACCGCCGCCGAAGCTCCCAGTTGCAGAGCTCCCTAGCCATCCTTAAGACCGACCGTTAGTCCGGCTGCAGCAGCAGGCAAAAGAAAGGTCAGAACTTCGCCGGCTGCCTCGATACTGTTCCCCGCCTGAACGCTCATACTTGTTGTCAGGCATAACAGCATTGCGCAAAGCAGAGTTGTTAACGAGATATATCTTTTCAAAGAATTCCGAGATAACAAGTTATGGCCATCCATATTGTGCATCAATAATTCGCATGACTCCCCGAGTGCTCCCGTAAACCTTGTGGAGCATCGGCGGGGATCAGCGAGGTGAGTGTCTCCAGAACTTTTGCAGCGTCATTTGCGTTAACGCAGACAACCCTTTCGACCCCTTCCTTCAGGTCGGGCCAGTCGATGGGGGGTGACTTGAGCATGGTGATCTTCTCATGGATGGTCTTAAGCGATTCTTCTTCCTCGGAAACAAGCTCCTCGTGGAGTTTTTCGCCTGGCCTCAAGCCCGTATACACGATATCGATGTCGTCACCCATCTTCAGTCCCATCAGGCGGATCATATCCTGAGCAAGGTCAGTGATCTTCACCGGCTCCCCCATGTCGAGAACAAATATCTCCCCGCCCACACCCATGGCGCCTGCCTGCATCACCAGCTGCGCGGCCTCGGGAATGCTCATGAAGTACCGCGTCATCTCTGGGTGGGTCACCGTTACGGGACCACCTTTCATGATCTGGTCTTTAAAGAGAGGTATGACACTCCCGGCGCTGTTGAGAACGTTGCCGAACCTGACGGCAATGAACTTTGTCTTTTTCTCTGAGTTCATCCCCTGGCAGATGAGTTCGGCTATACGTTTCGTTGCCCCCATCACGTTGGCCGGGCTTACGGCCTTGTCCGTTGAAATAAGGACAAACTTATCGACACCGGACCGGACGGACGCCTTTGCGACGTTATATGTCCCCTGGACGTTGTTCTTGATGGCCAGGAGCGGATGGGATTCCATAATGGGAACATGCTTGTAGGCGGCCGCATGGAAAACAACCTGCGGTTTGTATCTATCCATCACCCATTCCAGCCTCTGTGTATCAAGGATGTCACCTAGAACCATTTCATAGGGTCTGCCGGTAAATGCCTGTGAGAACTCCAGGTCGATCCGGTACACCTCGTTTTCCACCCTCTCATAAAGAATGAGTTGCTCGGGCTCCATCTTCATGATCTGGCGGCAGAGTTCCGAGCCGATGGAACCGGCCGCCCCCGTCACAAGCACTCTCTTCCCGGTCAGGTATTCCCGTATCTGGTCCCTGTTCAGTTCTATATGCTCCCGGCCCAGCAGGTCTTCGATCCTGATCTCCCGTATCTGGTTAACGTGGACACTGCCGTTCAGGATGTCACTAACGGCCGGGACGGTCTTGCAGGTTATCCCCGCATCGTCGCAAAGTTGGATGATCTTTTTCATCTCTTTCCCGGTCAGCGAAGGCACGGCAATGACGGCCTCTTCAACCTGCCTCTTATCGACGATCCTGGTCAGGTCATCGACCTTTCCCAGGACCGGCACCCCATGGATCCTCATACCCTTCTTAGCCGTATCATCATCGAGAAATCCAACGGGATCGTACCCCATCCTTGCATTCTGCTTCATCTCACGAAGCAGCATCTCCCCCGCCCTGCCCGCACCGACAATGAGCACCTTTTTCTGTTTCTTGATCGCCTTTACGGGATAGAACTCGCGAAACAACCGGTACAGAAACCGCGAGCCTCCGACGAGACAAACAATAATGAACCAATCAATGATAAACACAGACCGGGGAAAATCAATGAGGTGATAGACAAAACCCACGTAGAAAAAAAATAGGATAGAGCTGAGAACTGTTGCCTTCAGGATGCGCAACAGGTCGTTCATGGACGCATAGCGCCAGACTCCGCTGTAGAGTCCGAAGAAGTAGAAACACACGAGCCTGGCGGCCACAACAACAGGTAGGGTTTTGATAAACAACCCGTATGAATGTTCAGGAATGGAAAAGTTGAAACGCAGGGTCCAGGCAAGCCAGAAAGACAGCCCGGTAGAGACTATGTCACTAAGTAATATCAGCAGTCTCTTAGTGTTTCCGATAAGTCGTTTTTTCATTTGATTTCCAGTATGTTTGAAGCCAAATCCATCCCGGTCTCCAGACCGGGATCTAGCCATTTCCGCCTGCTTGAGCACTCTGGCGGGCATGTTGGTCCAGTGATACCCGCCTTGTCCACATTCATCCTATAGAATCCTCTCCAACAGATCCCCATAGTCGCACCGCTCTGACAGGACCGGAACTGAATCGACATCAGCCCTCATGCTGTTGTCGCCTGAAGGAGCGGACGACAGGAAAAAAGGTGGTGCTGATGGCAAAACGTTTAGAGTCTCATCTTCTGCCATCATACCGACATCCTTAATGATCAGGCGAAAAGTCCGATAAAAGGTTTACTATGGAATCCCCGCTAACATATCAGTCCACCGGACAATCAAGAAATGAGGCATGTCGAGTCAAAACTGCGGTGATTATAGCTATCATCGCATTTATACCCTTCTGCGGTTGCACAACGTGCAGGGTTACCTCCGTGGAGGACGCCAACAAATATGCCAGGAGCGGGTATGAAACCCGGATCGCAGTATATAAAACCGGGTTGGACGGGTTGCTCTGGGGAGCGTTTCTGTGGACACACCACGCTCAAGCCCAGGTATACGTCGATAACGAATGGAAATGGGTAGAAGCATTAGGGTTGTCAGACTCGCCCACCTTTTCGATTGCGGACAATGAAATATATTACTGGAGGCCCACAGATTACGCCAGTTTTCTGAAGAAGAACAATCGATATAACTAGTTTCCATCCGGAAACCC
>DFYG01000055.1 GCA_002382605.1 Synergistaceae bacterium UBA4088
AGGCCATCGATCTTGAGTTCGCAGCAGACCCTGGGATAAGATGATCGGCGAAGGAATCCTTCCAGGTCATCCCTGTTGAAGGCATTCTCAAGGCTCAGCATCGGAAAGGCGTGGACAGCCTTCCTGAATTCGTTCCCTGGGGTTCCTCCAACTCGTGCTGTGGGGGAAGAAGACTCCGTGGAGTCACCCACGGAGCTCTCAAGGGCGATCAGTTCACGTATAAGAAGGTCGTACTTCGCGTCACTTATCTCAGGCGCGTCGAGGTCGTAGTAAAGGTGGTCGTGCCGGGCTATCTCCGCGCGGAGACTTCTGATCCTGTCCCTGATCCTGTCCTCTTCCACTCCAGACCCTCCCCGCAGGAAGCCTCAAGCTTTCGGCCGCATCGTCGGGAAGAGAATGACGTCCCGGATCGAGCGGGAATCCGTGAGGAACATCGTGAGCCGATCTATGCCGATCCCCAGTCCCCCGGTCGGCGGGAGGCCGTATTCAAGCGCATTGATGTAATCCTCATCGAAAGCGTGCGCCTCTTCGTCGCCGGATTCCTTCTTCTTCAATTGGTCCATGAAGCGTTCTCGCTGGTCGAGCGGGTCGTTGAGCTCGCTGAATGCATTAGCGACCTCGGATCCGCAGATGTAGAGCTCGAAGCGGTTGGTGAAGTCGGGGTCATCGGGATTCTTCTTCGCGAGGGGAGAGACCTCAGTCGGGTGACCGATGACGAAAGTCGGCTGTATGAGCTTCTCCTCGACGAAGGACTCAAAAAGCTCCGTCAGGATGATGAAACGGCTCTCTTTCCCGTCGATCTCCAACCCCTTCTTCTTCGCAAATTCGCGGGCCTGGGCATCATCCACGGCGTAGATGTCGAATCCTGTGCTCTCCTTGACAAGCTCTGCCATTGTGGCCCTCCTGAAGGGCGGGTGCAGGCTGATGGGAGTTTCCTGGTAGATTATGTCCCTTCCTCCGACCGCATCGGCCGAAGCGACAATCAGTTCCTCCGTGAGTTTCAGGATGTCCTCGTAGTTGGCATAGGCCCAGTAGACCTCCATGGCAGTGAACTCGGGGTTGTGCATGATGTCGATCCCCTCGTTGCGGAAGTTCTTGCCGATCTCGTAAACACGGCCGAGCATTCCGACAATAAGCCGCTTGAGGTAGAGCTCCGTCGCGATCCGCAGGTACATGTTCACTCCGAGGGCGTTGTGGAATGTCGTGAACGGACGCGCGTTCGCCCCGCCCGCCAGGGTGGCCAGAGTAGGAGTCTCCACCTCTATGGATCCGTGAGCCTCAAGCACCTGCCTGAATGTCGAGATTATTCTTGCCCGCTTCCTGAAGGTTTCCCTGACATCGGGGTTGGCAATGAGGTCGACATACCTCTGGCGGTAACGGATCTCCGTATCCTTGAGCCCGTGCCATTTTTCCGGAAGGGGGCGAAGTGCCTTGGCCAGAAGAACGCACCTGGTGACAAGAATTGAAAGTTCTCCTCTGCTTGTTCTGCAGGGATTCCCCACGATGCCGACCATGTCCCCTGAATCGACCCACTTCTTGAAGAAGTTGTAGGGCTCTTCGCCCATGGAATCGAGCTGAAGGTAAAGCTGCATGTTCGACGTCTCGTCGGCCAGGTTAGCAAAGGATGCCTTGCCGTGTCTTCTGAGCGTCATGAGCCGGCCGGCGGTGATTATCTCCGTCTCGTCCCTTTCATCAGGGACAAGATGGTCAAAGTTCTCCCGGACAAATTCAAGAGTGTGCTTCTTTATCCACTGCTCATGGACGAAGGGGTCGTAACCCTCCTCCTCACGCAGTCTGCGAAGTTTGTCTGTCCTCTGCTTGAGTATCTCGTCCTCCTGTATCGCTGATTCTTCAGGAAGCCTTTCGTCAGTCATGCTGCTCGCCCCTTCCGGCATTTGCTTTCCACTCTTCAAGTGTCTCACGCATCTCAACCCACCCCGGGACGACAGCAATTGCCTGCCGGAATCGGGATGCTCCGCGTAACCCTCTAAAGATACCCGAGAGGAAGCGCTTGAGCAATAGAAGAGCGATCCTTTCACCCTCTTCGGCGGCAAGGGCATCCCCAAGCAGGACCAGTTCCCCTATCCTGCGTCCGGGATCGGCGCAAAGCAGGCTTGTCTCGACCGGGAAACCGCATCTGTGCAGCGCCGCTGGAACAATAAAGGGATCCCTGAATGCCCCCCGCGCGACAAATACGGCTGAGCACCCTCCATCGAGAAGATCGCTGACATCGTCGGGTGTGTAGACATCTCCGCTTGCGGCTACCATCCCCGGGAAGGCCCGGGCCGCCGAAAGGATCACGGACCTGTCCGAATCTCCTCCATAGCGCTGTCCTGGTGATCTCCCATGGATACAGACATGCGATGCTCCCGCCTCCAGAAGCATTTCAGTAAAGGCAAGTGTGTCCATAGGGCTGTTCAGGGGCATCTTCCTTGTCTTTACCCATACGGGAAGGCCTGCGGCCGTCAATGCCCTCACCATCGTCCGGGCCACTTCAGGCCGTTCAAGGAGCCTCGAACCCGCCCCTTTTTTCAGGACCTTGGGCATGGGACAGGCCATGTTTATGCCAACTGCATCGAACTCGGAAGAGGGAACAGCAATGAGCGCTCCCTCAAGGAGAGTCCGTTCGTCCCCCGCAAAAAGTTGGAGGACAACTGGTCCTTCACCCTCAAGGGTCCGCAGCATGGCGGAGGTTTTTCTGCTCCCGTGCAGCAGGCCGGCACAGCTGATCATCTCGGTATGGGTAAGTCCGGCTCCGAGTCTGCTAAAAAACAGCCGGACGGAAGGAACGGTTATACCCGCCAGAGGGGCAAGCCAGACAGGGTTTCGGACAGGAACTCCTCCAATTATCCTGGGAAAGGACGAGGCTTGAAAAGTTATGTTAATCTCTCCCGCGGTTCCTGTCGTAAATAATGCGCAAGCCTTCCAGCGTGAGCCACGGCTCGACGGACATTATCGTCCTGGAAAGGGGCTCCATAACCTCCGCATGCCCCCCGGTCGCTATCACAGGCGCTTCCATACCCATCTCGCCGCGGATCCTTTCAACCAGCGAATCGACCAGGCCGATGAAGCCGTAAAGCATCCCCGACTGTATGGATTCACCAGTTGTTCTTCCGATCACATGTCCGGGGACTTCAAATGAAACCTTGGGAAGCTTGGCGGCCCGTCCGAAGAGGGCCTCCATGCTTACTACGAGACCTGGAGCTATAGATCCTCCCAGGTATTCGCCGGAAGGAGATATGGCATCGAGCGTAATGGCTGTGCCAAAATCCACGATGATCAGCGGCGATCCGTACTGTCTTATCCCGGCCACCGCGTTAACAAGACGGTCCGCCCCCACTTCGCCCGGTGTTTTGTAGAGGATAGGAACCCCGAGGTCGATCTCGCTTGTCACCTTCAGGCATTCGATACCCAGGTAGCGGCGTATCCCATCCTCCCACGGAGCGTCGAGAGGAGGAACCACGCTTGAAAAGGCAGCCCCTTTGATGTCTTTCGGAGTTATTCCTGCAAGTGAGATCAGGTTGAGCAAATATATACCAAGTTCGTCGGCGGTATGCTTCCCGGAGATAAGACGCCAGTGCATCAGCAGATCCTCACCATCGAATATTCCCAGGACCGTGTTTGTGTTGCCTATGTCTATTACCAGAAGCATGCGATCACCTCCTGCTCGTTGTCGAACGGATTCACAGCATTGTCAGGCAGACGGTTATCCCCCCGGCGAATGCCGCTGCCGGAAAGCTCCGGAAACCTATGCCCCTTAAAAGAAAAAAAGCAGCCAATAAAACGCTGAAAATGCTCAGGGCGCTGGACGGCATGACCTTCCAGGAGAGCAGATCCACCGCCAGATCGGCAACATGCGCCCAGGCGGAAAAGAGGATCTCACCGGCGCCGGCAGGCAGCCAGCCTCCAGGGATCCCCGCCAGGGCAGGGAGAGCGAGAATGGATGCTGCCGGGAGAAGTACCCCGAACACCGGAACAGCAATGAAGTTTATCGCCATTCCGGCGACCGGGACAGAACCGAAAGCATCCGATACAGGAGCTGCCGTACAGACCCACAGCAGGACCGGTGCCAGAAACCACGCTTTTTTCGCCCCAAGATCATGCAGTGAAGAAAGGATCAGTGCAGCCAGCATAGAGAGCTGCCAGCCAAGGTCCCAGAAAAACCATGGTCTCCAGAGGAGCAGAAGCAGTCCCGCCACCGAGACGGTGTTAACCGCCGCGAGAGGGCGCCCTATCCATCTTCCCACAAAACCGGCCTGAAGCATCAGCCCGGCCCGGAGTGCGCTCGATGAAACCCCTGCAATCAGCACATAGAACCACATTGCGAAAGAAGCCATCGAAAGCCGGAAGAACCTTACGGGCAGTATCAGGAAAAGCAAAAAAACCACCATTCCCACATGAAGGCCGGAGACCGCAAGGAGATGAGAGGTCCCCCAGGAAGCATGCCTCAGGGCAAGATCCGGATCTCGCGCGCCAAGCCACGCGGCCAGCAGATGCCCTCTCATAAGGGGCGGCATTGTTTTCAGGATACGCTCTCTCAGGAGGCTCCGCCACCACGAAACTCCGATCGAGGTCTCTTTTACAGGCTCAGCGGAGGCCCGGCGCAGAATGCCGTCCGCCCCCCTTGCCTTCCAGTATGTCCCCTCGTCGAAACCGGAGATCCCGGGGCGTGGGACCAGTGGCTCAGCCAGTCCTTTGACACTGAGCCTCTCTCCCTCCCTGGCAAGGACGGATGGGGGGAGATGAACAACAAACCTGCCTTCATGGGAATCAAGAAGTACAACTCTGCCCCTCCCCCATGAACGCTCGCTTATCACTCTTCCCTGGATGTCGACCCTTTTTGTCTCAAAACCTCCATCATCCAGACGGGAATACAGGAACAGTGATCCGGCCAGGGTCAGAAAGAGAATAAAAGAAAAAACCTGCCGGAAACCTGGAGATATCACTTCAGCCGAACCGGCCAGCCCCAGGAAGCATGCGAAAAGAAAGGCCCCTGACAAGGCACACCATAAAGGGGCTCCATCTGCATTGAGTAAAAGAGCCAGGCACCAGCCTGCGAGAATAACGAAGGCGGGAGCCGAAGCTACCGGGTTCAGCGGGAGACCGTCACCAGATCCCGTATCGCTGAAAGTTTTGCGGGACCGATCCCCTTCACCGCGAGCAGATCTTCCACGCTTGCGAATCTCCCCCGCTCCTCTCTGTGTCTAATTATCTCCTGGGCTGTCTTCGGCCCTATCCCCGGAAGCGATTCAAGGGCAGCGGCGTCAGCTCTGTTTATGTCTATCGCGCGCATTCCGCCGATCGCGGTGCCGCTACCGGGCGAATATGACCCGGGGGCATCCCCTTCTCCCCTGCGGGGGACGTGGATATGCACTCCATCCTCCAGGGGCAGGGCCATATTGAATGCTTCCGGGTCGGCCTCCGATGAGAGCCCGCCCGCCTGCTCCACTGCCTGGTAAACCCTTGTCCCCCCGGGGAGCCTGTAAACTCCCGGCCTCAATACGGCGCCGGTAATATAGATGACCCACTGTTCTTCTTCACCTGGCAGCGCTTTTTCGTGCACCTGAGGATAAGAGCCTGGTTCCAGGTCCTGCTGGACAGCCGTCACCGGAGCGGGACCTGCAACGGCTCCCGAGGGGCGTTTATCCCACCTGCCGGAGAATGCCGTAACAATGGAGCCCGCCGCTACAAGGCAGAGAAGACCCGCAGCAAGGAAGATCAGACCTCTTTTCGACTTGATCCAGTCCATCACTCCACCACCATTGAAGACCTGTCGTCCGGGGATAGAACTTCCCCTGAGAGACACCATTTTTTCGTCCCGGTTATCCGGACCCTGAAGAAAGACCCCAGCATGGAGGAATCCCCCGGGAAAATGACCACTTTGTCGGACGGCGTCCTGCCCTGCAGCATGGAACCTCCCCTTGGCGCGGCTCCGTCTGCCAGGACGATGAAAGTTCTCCCTACAAGTGCCTCATTGATCTCCTGCGAGATAGCCGTCTGAATGGAGTTGATGACTGCAAGACGGCGCTGTTTCTCGGGGCCGGGTATCTGCCCATCCATTTTAGCGGCGGGGGTTCCCGCCCTTGGAGAAAAAGCGGCCGTATGTATAAGGTCGAACCGAAAACGTTCGACAGCTTCGACAGATCTTTCAAAATCGGCATCGGTTTCACCCGGAAATCCTACTATAAGATCGCTGGTAAGGGATACTCCGGGAAGCGCCGAGCGGATCATCCCGGCTATCGAGGCATATTCCTCTACAGTGTAGCCCCTGTTCATCAATTTGAGTATACGGTCGCTTCCGGACTGGATCGGGAGGTTGATCCAGGGGCAGATCGAAGGTCTTCTGGACATGACGTCAACTACATCTTTCGTAAGGTCCTTCGGGTGGGCCGTCGAAAAACGGATCCTTGCGACTCCGTTCATGGATGCGACCTCGTCGATAAGGGATGAAAAGGAATATCCTCTCCCAAGATCGAGACCGTAGGTGTTGACGTTCTGTCCGATGAGAGTTATCTCCCTGACTCCCGAGGATACAAGCTCCTCCACTTCGCGGAATATCTCCTCCGGCTGCTTTGAAACGAAGCGCCCCCGGACATGGGGGACAATGCAGTAGGTACAGAAGTTGTCGCAACCGTTCGCTATGGTGATGAATGCCTTCCACGGGTTTGCCCTCAGGAGGGGAGCCACTGTAAGGTCGTCGAGAGAGACAGGATTTTCATCGAGGATAGAGGTCCTCTTTCCCGTGATCATGGCATTTTCCATTTCCACGGGGATCCTTCCAAGACTTCTTGGCCCACAGACAAGACGAACTGAAGGGAACCGCTTCATCAGTTGCGTCCCGGTTCTCTGCGCCATGCATCCGACAACTGCTATCGCTGGAGGTGTCCGGCCAGTTGATGAGTCCAAACGGCCTATTTCGCTCCAGACCTTCTGCTCTGCCTTGTCACGAATGCTGCAGGTTACGAAAACGACGATATCCGCCTCTTCCTCAGGTGTCTCCAGCCAACCGCGTGAGACCAGGGCCGTTCGAAGCCTGTCGGCATCATAGACATTCATCTGACATCCGTAAACCTTCATCGAAAAACCGTACAATACTCTCCCTCCAGGAAGTTGCGGTTTCAAGGCGAACAAGTGTTACCCCCGGAATGATACCACTACAGGGAGCCTTCAAACCCTTATGGACATCCGACCCGTTTTGAATGTAAGATTCCGGGGACCGGTAGTGAAGACCGGCAGGGTGGTGATGGTATGGCAACCGGAGTATCGATCGCAAGACCAGTGGTGATGGCCCTTATTGCGGCCTTTATGCTGGCCATATTTCCCAATTCCGGTGATTCGCTTGAGAAAACCATTTCCCTTCCCGATATCCCGGGCTGGAACAGGGGCGAAGTCATCACGACGGTGCTTGAAAGCCCCTCGGGGGATCAGGGAAGCTGGCTGGAGCTGGCCTATTTCAGGGAGACCGACCGGCACAGCATTCTGGTAGTGGTACTGAAGGGGCCTGGGACTTCATGGTCCGGGCTTCCAAAAGGAAATGTCACCGCCGGGGACGGACCTGTCGGTTCCGGCGCCACTTACAGGACCACAACTGTTCTGGGTTTTCCCGCAGCCCTGGAAATTCACCCTCTTACCGGAAGCAGCCTCGTGGTGACTCCTTCGAAGGAGACAACCTTTACTTTCGAGACGGCTTTCGAAGATGTAGATCTTGAGACGTTTGCGGAGAGCTTCCTGGAGGACGTCAACGGTGAACGCCAATAACAGGTTAACAGGAAAAACCCCGGTAGGCCGTTAAAGAGGAACAGTTGCCGGAATATATCCTCCCACCCTGGAAACAGCTTCCACTACCTTGGCAGCCACTTCTCTTCGAGCTTCTTCAGATATCCTTCCGATCTCAACTCATCCAGGGCATGGTTTATCGCGCCAAGCAGTTCGCTGTCGATCTTTCTGACAGCGAAAGCCATTTCATCGGACGACAGGTGATCTACCAAGGCTGTTTTCAGGCCCCTTCCCATAAGGGCATTCTCCTCAAGGAATCTTTTCGCAACGATACCGTCCAGGAAAGCCGCGTCCGCTCCGCCGGAGAGCACGGCCAGCAGCGCTTCATCCAGCCTCTGGTATCTCCTGACGATGATGTTTCCGATAGAAGAAAGGTAATCGTCCTGTATGGTTCGTGCCTGAACCGTCACGGTCCTGCCGCGAAGATCGGCGACCCAATTCAGTCCTGCCTCTTCGCTCCTTGTCACCACAGCATCCATAGAAGTGAAATAGGACTTCGAAAAATCGACTATTTTACCCC
>DFYG01000098.1 GCA_002382605.1 Synergistaceae bacterium UBA4088
AAAGATGAACTCGATACCCTTGAACGCGAAGGAAGGGTGATCTTCCGCTACTGCAGCCCCGACGGCGACATCGATGATCGTTTTTCACCCAACGGATCCCTGAACAACATTGCCGGAATAACCACGTCGCGAAGAAACATTTTGGGAATGATGCCTCACCCGGAGCGGGCCAGTGATGATCTCCTTGGCTCCAGTGACGGAGCGGACCTTTTCCGGTCTGTAAGCAGGTGGCTTGAAGGGAGAACTGACAGATGAGACCTTCTTGCACTGAGGTCGGACTCAAGGAGTCCGAATACAGTGAAATTATCAAAATTCTGGGTCGGGAACCCAACTTTCAGGAACTTCGCATTCTCGGGGTCATGTGGTCCGAGCACTGCAGTTACAAATCGACAAGGCCGCTTCTGGCAAAATTTCCCAATGCCGGCAGGAGCGTGGTCCAGGGACCCGGTGAAAACGCGGGAGTTGTAAACGCTGGCGGGGGCTGGGGTGTTGCCTTCAAGGTGGAGAGCCACAACCACCCCTCCGCTGTGGCTCCGTTCCAGGGAGCCGCCACGGGTGTCGGAGGGATCATCCGGGACATATTGGCAATGGGAGCCAGACCGGTCGCCACTCTGGACGGTCTATGCCTTGGAGACAGGAATTCAGCCAATGCTCGTTCCCTCGGTGAAGGCATCGTAAAGGGGATAGCCGGCTACGGCAACGCCGTCGGAGTTCCAACAGTGGGCGGAAAGGCAATTTATGATGGCTGCTACAACGGCAACCCGTTGGTCAACGCCATGTGCGTCGGCATAGTACCACTGGATTCAATAGTAAGTTCCAAAACCGCCAAACCAGGCCACATTGCAATACTTGTCGGCTCAAGAACCGGCAGGGACGGCATAGCTGGCGCAGCCTTCGCATCTTCGGAGCTGGCAGACGATACCAGGTCAAGCCGTCCACAGATCCAGATCGGAGACCCCTTCGTTGAAAAGCTTCTGATCGAGTGTTGTCTGGATATTCATTCCAGGGGACTCATAGTCGGTATGCAGGATATGGGCGCGGCGGGGATCACCTCTTCATCCAGCGAAATAGCGGCAAAGAGCGGGACAGGAATATTGATCCGCTCTGAGCTCGTTCCCCTTCGCGAGGATATGGAACCGTGGGAGATCGCGTTGTCCGAATCACAGGAAAGAATGCTCCTGATCGCCGAACCTGAGAACCTGCCGGAAATCGAAAAGACAGCAAAAAAATGGGAACTGGAATGCGCGGCGATCGGAGAGATAACGGACGACGGACTGTTCGTAATAATGAACAAAGACGAGACCGTCGTAAGCCTCCCGGCGGAGATCGTCGGCGGAAGCTGTCCGGTTATAAACTGGCCGTCCCGAAAACCAGCCCGAAGATCCATCAGGCAAAGAAATGTAGTCTTCTCAGCAGACCAGCCCCGATACATCGGCGACCAGCTTCTCGGGATGCTGAGCGACCCCAACCTTGGGGATAAATCAGAGATTTTCCGCCAATACGACTATATGGTCCAAACCAACACGGTCGTCTGCCCAGGAAGCGCAATTTCAGTCATACGCGTCCGGGAAAACCGGAAGTTGATCGGCATGACAATGGAAGTAGATCCCTGGAAGTGCGATATCGACCCCTTCACTGGAGCCGCAGAGACCTTCCTGAAGGCTCTGAGACCACTCTGGGTCAGCGGAGCCGAGCACCTTGCCATGACAAACTGCCTCAACTTCCCCTCTCCTGAAAATCCGGAGAACTTCTGGGTCATAAGCCAGTCGGTCGATGGCCTTGCTGCAGTTGCAAGGGATCTGGAATGCCCTGTGATCTCAGGTAATGTGAGCCTCTACAACGAAAGTGCGGGCTTCAAGATCTTACCCTCTCCGCTTGTCGGCGTGGTGGGGATCTATGAAAATGCCCAAAAGATTCTGCGCGAATCCAGCGCCAGGGACGGCGACCTTATCTTCCTGGCAGGACCCACGGAGGCGGATCTCAACGGCAGCCACTTCGCCAGAAGAACATGGATGGAACCATTATCCACTCCCTTCGAATACCTTCCCGAGACTGAGGAAGCTTTTATGAGACGTGCCCTGAAGGTTTCGAGGGAAGGTCTTGCTTCCGCTGGCAGGGCCATTGCTGGAGGAGGACTCATCGTCTCGATAGCGAAAACATGCATAACATCCGGGATCGGGGTAAAACTTGACATTCCGTCTTCTGCAAATCTCCTTGAGCTCTTTTTCGGAGAGGGAGGGCCAAGGGCGCTTTACTCCGTGCCTCCATCCCGCGAAAGTGAATTCGTCTCGGCATGGTCCGGAATTCCTCTCATCAAGATCGGCATGACCGGCGGGAGCGAACTGTCCATGGGAAGAGTGATGAACATTCCGATCCAAGATCTCGATAAGGCCTGGAGGAAGTGAGAAGATGTGCGGAGTTTTTGGAGCCTTCTGCAAGAACGGCGAATCGGTGCTCGAGGACATCTATCTTGGGCTTTACGCCCTCCAGCACAGGGGACAGGAATCGGCCGGAATAGCCTGGAGCGATGGCGGAGAGGGAAACGTTCTCTCCTTCAGGGGTATGGG
>DFYG01000066.1 GCA_002382605.1 Synergistaceae bacterium UBA4088
ATAAAAAACCGCCTCGACGGAAGCGTCGAAGCGGTTATACAGGGCTCCATGGTTTCAGTTGATGAAATGATCAGGTGGGCACGCATTGGCCCGGCGGGCGCAAAAATCCGGGGCGTCATGCTGGAAACTTGTGATTATGACATCACCATAAGTGATTTTTCGATATTGATAGAAAATCCGGGTCCCGCCGAAACTATTTAGGTCCTCCCACCACCTTCAGATCCGGGATCTTTATCTTGTCCTCAGGATGGACCATCCTCCAGAGTTTTACAGGGAGTCCCCAGATCTTGATGAAGCCGGCTGCTGATTCGTGGTCAAAGGCATCGCCCTCGGAATAGGTCGCCATTGAATCGACGTAGAGAGATTTTTCAGCCTTTACTCCGACAACAACGGAAGCTCCTTTAAAAAGCCTTACCCTGACGGTCCCCGTAACATTTTCCTGAATAGAGTCGAAGAATGAATCCAGGGCCTTTCGCAGCGGAGAGTACCAGTAACCGAAATAGGTCAGTTCCGCATACTTTAGCGACAGATCAGCCTTTGTCGCTATGATGTCCCTGGTAAGAGTAAGGCTTTCAAGAGCCTGGTGCGCCTGGATAAGGACTACTGTGGCAGGGCATTCGTAAACCTCTCTGCTTTTGAAACCTACGAGCCTGTCCTCGATCATATCGATACGCCCGACACCGTGGCCCCCGGCTATCCTGTTAAGTTCGGCAATAATTGCCACCCCGTCCATCGGTTCCCCATTGATTTCAACCGGAATACCTTCCTTGAAGGAAATCTCAAGATACTCATGTTCGTCGGGGGCCTTCCATGGATCTACGGTCATAGTGAACGCATCGCTGGGAGGCTCGGTCCAGGGATCCTCCAACGGGCCGCACTCTATCGAGCGCCCCCAGAGATTACCGTCGATGGAATACGGGCTTTCGATCGTAACCGGGACGGGGATGTTGTTGTCCTTTGCGTACTGGATCTCCGCATCCCTTGAAAAATGCCAGTCCCTTACGGGAGCTATGACGTTCAGTTTTGGATCAAGAGCATTGGCGCAGACCTCGATGCGAACCTGATCCTGCCCTTTTCCGGTGCAACCGTGCGCAATAGCGACGGCACCTTCCATCTCCGCGACCCATGTGAGGTATTTCGCGATCAGCGGCCTGGAGAGAGCCGAGTTGAGGGGATATTTGCCCTGGTACATTGCGTTCGATTTGAGAGCCGGCCATACCATAGCCTCAACGAATTCCTGCCGAAGATCCATAACATATGCGTTCACTGCTCCCACGAAAAGAGCTTTCTCCCTGACGGCTTCAAGGTCAACTTTCTGTCCCACATCAGCCGTAAAGGTGACCACATCGTATCCCTGATCCTGAAGCCACTTGATCGCCACCGAAGTATCCAATCCGCCACTGTAGGCAAGAACTACCTTTCCCTTGTAATCCATTCTGAATTCCTCCCTTGGATAAATAACAAAAAAGCTCGCCCCTTCTTTCGAAGGGGCGAGCATGATCTCGCGGTACCACCCTAATTGACAAGCCTTACGGCTGTCATCTCACGGCTTTTCGCCGTTCTTCCCTACTTGGCCGCATTCGGCGTCCTTTCTTCGGGAACTGGCTCGGGGGCTCTATTCGGTCGGTCTCGGCGAGGAACGCTTTCAGCGTTTTGCATCCCCTCTCTGTCGACAAGAACACGACCTACTTTTCCCCGTCATCGCCGCAAATATCGCAATCTCTGACGTTGAGGAACCAGGTCTTATTCGTCTGACGCATCTAATGCGGTCTGCAAACATGAATGCACCTACCTCGCTGAAATTTCGTTTACCAATGGCGGAGATTATACACAGGGGTTATGAGAATGTCAACAATAATAGCCCTTCGAACGCAATTTCTGGAAGTCTGGCTTAGAGGTACCAAAACTCATATTTTCCCTCCACATGAAAAATGAGGACATGGCCGGGAAAAGTTCATTAGGATGAGTCCTTTTGTATATCTATAGTTCCTTAATTAATGAAACGATTCGTCCGCAGGAGCAACGAAAAAAGGGAAATCACTCCAGGGACTCCCGCTATTCTGTTAATTGCCTCACATCTCTGAAGCAGTTTTTACTTGCTTTCAAAACCGGCACGACGGAGCAACTCTATAGACGGGTAGTGCGTCATGTCCATGTGGATAGGCGTTATGGAGACAAATCCTTCAGCAACGGCCCGTACATCGCTCCCTTCGTCCATTTGATCGTCCGGGCGGCCTGAGATCCAGTAGTATGAACGCCCCTTGGGATCCTTCAGCGGGGTGACCTTTTCTCTGTAGATCCTGATCCCCTTCCGCGTAATACGGAACCCCCGCACAGCACTCGCAGGAATATTGGGAACGTTCACATTCAAAAGAATGCTTCCCGGGAATTGAAGATCCCGGAGTCTGTGAAGGATCAAAACAGCCGCACCTGCGGCTGTTTCGTAATATTCGCATTCTTCTCCCGAAACGAAGTTCAGAGATATCGCAAGGGAGGGTTTCCCCAGGAAGTGTCCCTCCATGGCAGCCGCTACGGTTCCCGAGTAGGTCAGATCATCCGCAAGGTTCGGCCCTCTGTTGATCCCGGAGATGACCATCTCGGATTCCGAGGCTACGGTCTCCAGGCCGAGGACAACACAATCGGAAGGAGTTCCGTCACTGGCAAACACATTAGTTCCAGTTGGATACCCCCCACCTTCGATCTTCCAGACCCGAAGCGGCCTTGTCAGTGTGATCGCATGGCCGACACTGCTTCGCTCCCTGTCGGGAGCAACGACAGATGGCTCATATCCCTCAGACTCAAGAGCACCAGTGAGAGCCACAATTCCAGGGGCAAATACCCCGTCGTCGTTTGAAACAAGCACTTTCAAAAGAAAAGCCCCTTCCGGTCAGATGATCATAAAAAGCAGGGTCCTGATTATCGGACTCATAATGGCCTGAACCACTCCAAGAACTAGCAGTATCATCAGCACGAAAAAACCGTACCTTTCCAGCCAGAAGAACACTCCCATCCACCGGGGCGGGAGCAGAACATAAAGAAGTTTCGACCCGTCAAGTGGAGGTATTGGAATAAGATTGAAGACCCCGAGTCCCAGATTGATCAGAACCATCAGAACGATAAATCTTCCTAAGGCAGGCACTGCAACAAAGGGACCCGGTAGAAATCTTACCAGAAGCCCGCAAATAACCGCGGTGACAAAATTGCCCGTGGAGCCCGCCAGGGAAACGATAATAAGGTCCCGGCGGGGGTGTTTGAAATTCCTGGGCTCGATGGGAACAGGTTTGGCCCATCCGAAACGGAATATCAAAAGCATAATAGCCCCGATCGGGTCAAGGTGAGCCAGTGGGTTGAGGGTGAGCCTTCCCATTTTCGCGGCGGTAGGATCTCCAAGGCGATAGGCAGCATAGCCATGACAGAATTCGTGAAAGGTAATTGCCCACAGAACGGCGGGCAGGCTTAACAGAAGATCTCCCATGGCGGGGAAATGCGGCAAATCAGTTCACTTCCTTTCCTGGTTCAGTTCGATCAGAGGTTTTATAAACGGAGAATTTCCCGAGTATCCACTCCTGCTCATCCTCGCGGGTTTCCACGTCTCCGTCAAGCCGGGCCATTTTCAATCCTGAAAGGATCTCTCCGATGAGCGGGCCCTCCCGGAATCCCATCTCCAGTAAATCCCTTCCGGACAGCATCGATTCGACCTTCTGCAAACGGGTGAGATAGAGAAGGATCCTTCTCCTGACTCTCCAGCGCTCGGTTGCGGCGGCCCAGAAAAAAGCAGTGACAGGGCTGTATCCACTCAGGAACATAAATATATGGGAGGGCTTTTTGTCGCCCCTTCCGCCTAGCCTGTGCTCCGCACCGCCTATCTCAAAGAGGCCCTTTACGGCTATTTCCCGCTCTGCCGGAGAAAGGTTCAGCCTGTCCAGTACCTTCAGTCCTACCTCATCAGGAGAATCGGCCAGAAGCGCAATAAGGAAAGCTATCCATACCCTCTCACCCATGTCCGGAATGTCCCTTATCAGCCTCTTTCTGAAGGCCCCCAGACGCCTCAGGGTCCGGATAGCGCCTCTTTCAGGCATCAGCCCCGGAAAGACCGCCTTCCAGAAACCCAGCGAGTTCAATCGCCGGACTATCCCGAGGATCTTTTCCTCGAGGAAGAGCGGCTCTATCTCGCTGCGCAGCCGCACCCCGGAAAGATGGGCGAGAAGGCCTCCCTTGATGCAATTTTGCAGAAGTCTCAGTGTATTGTCCTCCATTTTGAATCCAAGACGCTGTTCAAGCCGGACACCCCGGATGATCCTTGTCGGATCCTCGACAAAACTGAGGTTTTGGAGAACCCTCAGCATCTTCCTCTGCACATCCAGGCGCCCTCCGAAATAATCGACCAATGTTCCCCAGTTGCCTCTGGTTATGGATATGGCCATGGCATTAACCGAGTAATCCCTGCGGTAAAGGTCGTGCTTCAGAGAGTCTATGGCTACCTGGGGCTGGGCCACCGGATACTCGTAGAACTCACGCCTGGCTGTAGCAACATCCACCTTGCGACCGTCGGGGAAAATTATCGTTCCGGTCCTGAATCTCTGGTGGATGGCCACCCGGCAGCCATCCCTGACCCAGGATTCAAGGAAGGCAACGGCATCACCTTCAATGACTATGTCGAGATCTTCATTCGTTCTCCCCAGGAGAAGATCGCGGACAAAACCTCCGACCGCGTATGCCTCCACCCCCATTGCGGAAGCTCTGTCCCCGAGTCTCCGCAGCAGCCCGGAAACAGGCGCGTTGAGAAAGGTCGCCATTATCCCCGAAACTCTTTCTGTCCATGGCATCTCCGGAGCCACGTTCCTTGTTTCGGAGGGTAGGGACCTTGGGTACAGCGCCCTCAGAATATCCGTCCGCGTCACTATGCCAAGTATCTCCCCATCTCTGCTTACGGGGATCCTCCCGATGTTTCTGGACACCATCATCCGGTGTGCTTCAGCCACAGAGGCCCCCGGCATAATAGTCATGGGATCCCCGGTCATGTAATCCTCGACGGGTGCCGAGCCCAGACCGTGGATCTTTGCCTTGTCGAGATCTTTACGAGTAATGATCCCCAATATTTTTCCTTCAAGCGCCACCGGCAGGGCTGCGTGTCCGTAACGTATCATCAGCCGGTAGGCTTCCTCGACCGATACTTCCGGGGATACTGCCATAACCGGACTTGTCATAACCTCGCTTACTGTAATAAGAGGATGAATGTTCTGTTCAAGGCGGCTCTCGAGGTCAGCGAGGACATCCTGGGGGGCCACCCCGGTCAGCGTAACCGCCGCAGCCTGAGAATGACCACCTCCCCCGAATGGCGAAAGGAACCGGGCAACGTCGATTATCTCCTCTCTTCCCCTGGCAACAACGTAGACCCTTTTATCCATCTGGACCGCTGCCAGGGCCACATCAGCGTCAAAGTAATCCCTCATTCGGTGAACAAACAGAGAAAGTCCATCCACATAGAGAGGGTTCGTCATTGACGACAGGACTACCTTTGCCCCGTGAATGTATCTCTCTCTTGCGTTTTCTATCAGCCTGTCAAGGATCCGGCGTTCCGAGCTGTCCAGGGAGAGTTCAATGTGCGCCGGTATTGCCGTCATATCCGCACCAAGGGTTCTGAGGCTTAACACCGCCTGGAAATCCTTTTCTGATGTTGCTCCGAAGGTCAGTGCACCGGTATCCTCATAAATTCCCATGGCAAAGAGGGTCGCTTCCTGGGGAGATATGGCTATACCCCTTTCAAGAAGCCTTTCAACAAGGATCGTGGTCGTGGCACCGACGTTCTCAATAACTGAAAAATCCGCTTTTATATCATCCTGGACGGCAGTGTGATGATCATACACGTGAACTTCGAGCCCGGGACGGCCGAGAATTTCCGCGAAGGATGCTATCCTCGCGGGCGACCTTGCATCAACAACGATAAGAGTGGTTATCCGGTCCATGTCTATCTGGCTCGGGGTGAGGACATCCCATCTTCCCGGGTTGCGCTTTAGAAACTCTCTCACGTTGCGCACAGCAGAACCCGAAAAGCATGGCATGGCTCCCGGGTAGAGCTTAGATGCCGCTACCATCCCGGCAAGGGAATCGAAATCCGCCCCGATATGTGTCGTGATGATCTTCAACTTTCCGTCCCCTCCATGGCCCACAAAAGGATGTGCTTCGGGACGGATACACACTTGCTTACTGAGATTTGCAAGCCTTCCCCCGCGTGTATTCTTCCTATCAGAGCCGAAACTCTTTCAATACTGTCCTGTCTGGCAAAGGCGGTAACAAGAGATCCGGTATCCGATATTCGAACCTCGGGAACCAGTCCGCTTTCGTAGACAGTGTCGCGGAAATTCCTGGCTTCATCGACTGAAAATGCGTTGATGGAGATCCTTATTATCGAAGATGCCGCAAGGAAACCGCGGGCAAGGTTCCTTGCCTCGCACTCGAGCATTCCAGGACTTCCGTTGTTTGCCAGGACAAAATCGGCCATATTCTGTTTTTTTACCCCTTCAAAAAGCCAGCGCTCCCGTTTTTCTATCTCTTCCGGCCCCCACCCCCTTGCACTGTTCCTGGAAAGCCTGAGATCCATGGCGGCATGAACGTAAACCGTAAGATCGACCCATTCCGGTACTCCATTCTCAAAGAGCAGAGGTATCTCTGCCACCACCCATCCATCAAGACATCTGACCTTTTCTGCCATTATCTCTCGAACCTTCGGGTGGATAACATCGCAGAGCCAACGGTATTCGATTTCATCAGCGAAGATAATGCGGGATATGGCCGCATGGTCGGGTGTTCCGTCCTCCGAAAGGATCTCGCCACCCCATCTGCTTGCGGCAAGCGATATCAACTCTTCGGTTTTCCAGAGTTCGGCCACAACGGCATCGGCGTTCACAACATGGGCTCCCTCGTCCGCCCATATATTGGAAAGGGTTGATTTACCAGCCCCAACGTCTCCGGTTAGGCCAACCACCAGCAAAAGAGCTCTCCTCCTCACCTCTGTCCTCGGTGCTCTTGAATTCATCCGGGATCTCCCACAAAAACCTTGAAAACCCGTTCCTCTGGGTCATTCCGAAAAGGACACGGCTACGGGCCGCTGTCATGTAAAGTCTCTCCTCGGCCCTGGTCATTCCCACGTAGCAAAGTCGCCTCTCCTCTTCCAGGTTATCGGGATCGTCCATGCACCTGTAATGAGGGAATATGGTTTCTTCGAGTCCCGCAAGGAAGATCGCGGGGAATTCCAATCCCTTTGCGGCGTGAAGGCTCATAAGGCTTACGCGTTCGGTGTCCTCGTCCATAATGTCAAGATCTGTCACAAGCGCTATCTCGGCAAGCATAGTCTCGAGACCACCTTCAGAGGTGATCACGGAAAGAAGTTCGCGGACATTTTCCGCCCGTTCTCTCCACCCTTCAGGATCGAACTTTCCCAGTTCGTCCTCATAGGACATTTCCAGCATGATGTAATCGATCACTGACGGGATGTCCGTCCGCCTTTCAAGTATCCGGCCCATATGGACCGCAAGTTCACAGACCCCCTGTTTTGCCTTGCCTGCAAGGCCTGCTCCGCTTTGGGAGATTTCCTTCCAGATCATTTCAGCAAAGATCGACGGGTTCCGGTCAATATATTCACCAGTCTTTTCAAGACTCTTCTTTCCCAGACCCCTTGTCGGGACGTTGCCGATCCTTTCAAGGGCCGCAGAGTCGAAAGGGTTGACCGCAAGGCGCATGAACGCGATAACATCCTTGACCTCACGCCTTTCGTAAAAGGCAGTGCCACGGACGATCCGGTAGGGGATGTCGTTCCGCAGGAGAGCCTCTTCATAAAGGCGACTCATTGCGTTTATCCTGTAGAGGATAGCAATGTCTTTGAAGGGGTATCCCGTCTCACGAAGCCTCATAATCTCCCCGGCTACAAAGGCGGCCTCCTCCCTCTCGTTCCTTGCGAGAAGGACATGGATCTTCTCCCCGTTCGCCCTGGAGGTCCAGAGTTTTTTGGGCTTCCTTCTGGAGTTGTTGCGGATCACCCCGTTTGCAGCGCCAAGGATATTGCTTGTCGAACGGTAGTTCTGCTCCAGGATGACCACCCTTGATCTGGGGAAATCCTTTTCGAAGTTAAGGATCATGTTCATATCCGCACCGCGCCAGCCGTAGATGGATTGATCGGGGTCACCCACAACCATGATATGCGCGTCATCTCCGGCAAGTAGTTTCAGGAGCATGTACTGGGGCCGGTTAACGTCCTGGTATTCGTCCACAAGTATCCATTCGAAGCGTTCCCTCTCCCTGTTGAGAAGTTCCCGGTCATTCAGCATAAGATGAAGAGGAAGAACGAGTAGATCGTCGAAATCCGCAGACCCCTGGCGTATCAGTATCTGCTGGTATTTCTGAAAGATAGAATCCACCGGGTATTCCAGTACCCGGGGAATGAGCAGCTTCTGATCGCCCTCAACCTTGCCCCTGGATATGCTTTCAATGACCCATCCCGGTTCAAAACGTTTCTGGTCTATATCCAGATCCTTCATTATTCCCTTGACCAATGACCTGACATCGGATCGATCGATAATGGTCGATATTTTCCTTCCGGCTATTCTTTGGAGGTCTTTCGAGTTCCTGATCAGAAAGCGCAGACCGAACGAATGGAAGGTCCCAATATCCAGACCTTTCAGGTCAGTATCAAGAAGCTTTCGAACCCTTCCCTGCATCTCACGTGCGGCCTTGTTCGTGAAGGTGACCGCGAGGATCGATGACGGAGCCACCCCCATCTCCGAAACAAGCCAGGCAAACTTGTGGGTCAGCACCCTTGTCTTTCCGCTTCCGGCGCCAGCCAGAACAAGAAGCGGTCCCGAGCAGTTGCTGACCGCTTCGGCCTGGGTCTCATTCAAAGACGCAATGAGTTTCCTTCCTGCGGTTGTTATCATCTTCTTTTATCCCCCAGCCAACGGGATAGAAGCTCATTCCACTCCTGCATCCCGTCTCCGGCGGAAGCTGAGATCTCTATCTTTTCCGCGGAGGGGTTCAATCTTGTTACGTCCCCCCAGAAAAGGTCTTTGTCAAAAGGAATGTATTGGTAAAGGTCTATCTTGGTCAGCAGCACCGCTCCGGCCTCAGAGAAAAGATGCGGATATTTAAGAGGCTTGTCGGGTCCCTCCGGAAGGCTGGAGACAGCAACCTTATGATCCTCGCCAAGATCGAATTCGGCCGGGCAGACAAGATTTCCGACGTTCTCAATGAATATGATGTCAACCATGTCAAGCGTCAGTTCCATTAGAGCCTTCTCCACAAGGTGCGCTTCGAGATGGCAGCCTCCATGAGTGTTTATCTGCACGGCCTGTGTTCCGGTTTTCGCTATACGCTCTGCGTCTCTTGATGTGGCAACGTCCCCTTCTATAACGGCCGACCTGAAACCTGCCCCCGGCAGTGTTGATTCCAGAAGAGTAGTTTTCCCCGCTCCGGGGGATCCTATCAGGTTAACCATGAGGATCCCTCGTTCTTTCAGATCCCGGCGAAGCCGGTTTGCTGTCTTTTCATCGGCCGCCATTACAGCCTGGCGAATGTTTATCCTTCGGGGCATCCTGATCCTCCACCTCCACTGAATCTATATCCAGTTCCATACCATGAGTTATCTCCGTATCACAGCTGCCGCATTCCGGACAGGAGAAAAGCACCTCTTCCCATGTCGAATCGCAGATCCGGCATTTCCCGGCAAACGGCAATTCGACTATCTCCAGTTCGGCGCCTTCGAGTGGGGTGCCTTTAGCCGCTACCGTGAAGGCGAACCTCATTACATCCGGGATAACCTGGCGCATGCTTCCGATCCTTAAAGTTACCCTTGTAACCATTTTCCATCCGTTCGTTTCAGCATGATCGGAAAGCAGATCAATGATCGAGCTCACGAGCGAGAGTTCATGCATTTTTTCTTTTTCCGTCAGCTTCAGATATGAAGACATTGTTTTCATGAAAAGGGGCTCCATACCCCGGGCTTGTCTTCGAAAGCGTCAGTGAGTTGATACCTGAAATGCCCTGTCTGAGAACGCAAAAACCATCACCCACATCTGGATCACTTCGCAAAACGGCTTCCATGTGGCCGTTGTCACCTCTGATGATAACCATAGATCGATCGGAAAGGCCAAGATCCGCGAAATCTCCGGGTGATACAGCGACCTCGGGAAGGTGCTGATCCTCCTCAGGGGCCCCCGTGATCTGACCGTTGATGTATCCGGCAGCGTGAACAGTCACCATCCTGTATCCCCTGGAAAAGGGTGACCCTTCAGGGATCTCTTCCGGCATTCTCGCAAGCGCGCTGCCGCCGCCCCAGGTCTCCGGCTCGTTCCAGGAGTATATCCCCTCAGAGATCTGCTTGAGTCGCTGGTCGCCCAGAAGGATCCTGTCCATCTCATTTCGTTCCCTTCCGAGATCGGTGTCGTACCCCATCTTCCGTGCCAGACCGCTGAATATCTCAAGATCACTTAAAACACCTGCGGGAGGATCCACAGCCCTGACTCCGCGGAAAACATACTGATGCCACCAGGATCCCCTCCAGTCGGGACCATCTTCAAGGAACATGGACGCAGGGAGCACGAGGTCGCTCATCCGCGCGGTCTCCGTCATAAATAGATCGACGCACACCTTGAAGGGAATTCGAGCCATTGCCTCTGCGAAATTTCCCGAACCGGGGGACTGCTTTGCAGGGTTCGCCCCGCAGAAAACGGCGACACCGAGAGGAGGGCTGATCTCTCCGTATGAGTACCAGGAGGATACCGGTATCTTCCTTCTAACAGGGGAAGTCCGTAAAAGTGATCCCGGAAAAAGAGCCATCTCGTCCTTTCCGAAAACCACTCCTCCTCCACGCTCCTCAAGGCCGCCAAGAAGAACAGAAAGAGCGGCGAGAGCCTGGAACGTGTCAGATCCGGCCAGGTATCTCTGTATGCCGTAACCGGGGTATAGAGCCAAAGGCCTGTTTTCGGTCATCCAGGCAGATATCTCGTCTATTTCATTTTCACTGAGTCCCGTGCTTTCAAGGGCGGTTCTCCGATCAAGTCTCGAAAGCATTGCCTCGAAGGCCTCCGGATTTGATACTTTATTTCTCCAGGAATCGGAAACAGAGTCCGTTTCAAGAAGCCGGGCGCAAAGCAGAAGTGCGAGCCACCCGTCGCTGCCTGGACGGACCCTCCACCAAATGTCCGCGCTCCGCGTAGTAGCGGTCTCTCTTATCTCTATCGCAGCTACTTTACCCCCCCTGTTCCGAAGACGCTTCAAAAGAGGGAGAAGGTGAGTGTTGGTCTCAACCGCGTTGCGTCCCCACAACAGGACTCCTCTGCTGAAAGAAACAAGAGTTTCCGGAAGCATCACAGGGGTAGATCCGAAAGTCTTTTTGAGCCCTGCCCCTCCAGCCGCCCCGCATAGCGAACCAATGGTAGTAGTGTATCCACCGAGGTCCGCAAAAACGTTTCCAAGAAGATTTTTTGAAAAATTCAGCGAGCCGTAACCTCTGGAGAAAAAAATCGAGAGCGGCCCCAGGCGTGAAATGGAGTCTTCGGTCCTGTTTGCCCAAAGAGACCATGCATCATCCCAGGAGATCCTATCCCAGGAAGAACCGTTCCTTCGGAGGGGGGTTTTAAGCCGGGAGGGGTGCCTCCTGACATGATCCCATCGTGAACCTTTGGGGCAGATAAAGCCTCCCCCTAGAGGAAATTCTGGATTCGGACCAATAGACAGGGAACCACCTTTCTCCTGCCTGACCACGAAGGGGCAGGCATCAGGACAATCATAGGGACAGACTGAAGGAATTGCTTTTTCCAAGATCATCCACCTCGGGATCTCAGGATCGGAACGAGCGTTACAGCAAGCTGAAAATAAAGGTGGGGCCGAAAGGAAGACCCCACCATCCGAAAAATAATATTGAGACTTTTGAAGGAGTGAACTCTATTCCTCCGGAACGAGAAGCCCGTAACCTCCGTCATTCCTTCGATAAACGACATTTACGTTCCCATTATCTCCATTCCGGAAAACGAAGAAATTGTGGCCAAGGAGATCCATCTGCATGGTAGCCTCTTCCGGAGACATTGGTCTGAAGGGAAACTTCTTGGTCTTGACGATCCCTCCCGGTTTTTCCTCCGGTTCGGATATTTCATTGACAAAACCCTCGATCTCGAACGACACATCGATCGACCTCATGCGTGCCTTGTCTTTCAGGAACGACTTGTGCTTCTTGATCTGGCGCTCTATGCTTTTCAGACACTTGTCGAACGCCTTTCGAATATCGGGAGCATAATCCTCTCCCCTCATTATCACCCCGTTCAAATCAGCGGTGATCTCAACAACGTTCATTCCCCGATTGAAACTGACCTCTACCTGGGTGTCCCGGATGCGATCAAAGAACTTCTCTAACTTGAGGAGCTTCTTTTCCATGTAATTCTGAAGATCGTCCTTCAGTTCAACATTGCGGGTTACGAACCGGACATCCATGGCCCTTCCTCCAATCTTGCGTGTCATCTTGCTTGCCAACCTGAGGATATTCTATCACCAGGGGAACACACTTACAACGACTCTACCTGTTTACCATTGCAATTGTATTAAGGGGAGAGTGATATTTTTCGCTCCGCCATATCTTATGCCTTATAATCCGGGGGACAGCGATCTTTTCCGTTCACACTCCCTAAAAGAAATGGAGATGGTCAAATTGAAGATTTCCGCAAGAGCATCCAGGATGGAACCTTCAGCGACCCTGGCGGTGGTCGCGAAGGCCAAGTCTCTCAGGGCTCAGGGGAAACCGGTAATATCATTCGGGGCAGGTGAACCGGATTTTAATTCTCCTCCGGGGGCAGTTAGCTATGCCGAAAAAGCGATCCGCGAGGGACAAACCCATTACACACAATCCAACGGCCTTCCGGAACTCAGGGAGGCGGTCAGATCCTACTATTCAAGCCGCTTTAACCTCGATTTCAGGTCTGAACAGATCATTATCGGAGCGGGAGCAAAACCGCTTTTATATGAGACACTGGCTTCGCTGGTTGATCCGGGGGACGAGGTGGTGGTATTTTCTCCAGCCTGGGTCAGCTATGTCGAGCAGATAAGGCTTCTTGACGGACGAGAGAAGATCGTAGACACCACCAGTACAGGGTGCATCCCAGATGCCGCTATGACAAGAAAGGCTGTAACATCACGGACCGTAGGCATTCTTATCAACACCCCCAACAACCCTACAGGAGCTGTTTATGGAGAAGGGATCCTCCGCGAGATAGCCTCACTTGCCATGGAAAAAGATCTCTGGATCATCTTCGATGAGATCTACGAAAGGCTGACATACGGCTCCGCAACTCATCTCAATATTCTCTCGCTAATGCCGGAAGTTGCCGAAAGAACGATCCTTATCAACGGCGTGAGCAAAGCTTTCGCTATGACCGGCTGGAGGATCGGTTATGCCCTGGCACCCGATCGCATAGCCGGTAAGATCGGAGCCTTGCAGGGACACCTTACATCCAACGCCTGCTCGATAGCCCAGTGGGCTGCGCTGGGAGCACTGCGCGAAGGCAATTCAGACGTTGTCAGAATGAGAGATGAGTTCGAGAGCAGACTTGATCTCATGGTCGACTCTCTGGGAAAGATGCCGCATATCTCTTTTACCATCCCCCAGGGAGCCTTCTACGTTTTCGTTGATATCCGGAAGATCCTCGGAGGCTCTTTCAATGGCCAGATCATCAAAAGTGACGGCGAGTTCTGCGAGGCTCTTCTGGAGAGTGAATATGTAGCCGCGGTTCCGGGCAGCGCCTTCGTCGCACCTGGTCACATCAGGCTTGCTTATGCCAACTCCACCGAAGAGATCACTGATGGAATGAAAAGGCTGNNACCGGATCGTGTTACCGTAAAAAAAAGGCATCCGCCGTTAAGGCGGATGCCCCTTCATTATTCTGGAACCGCCGCTAATCTTCGAGGATCTCCTTCTCTTTGAGTGCCGTTATCTCGTCGATCTTCTTGATGAATTCATCTGTGACCTTCTGGATCGAGTCCAGTGAATCATGCATTGAGTCCTCGCTCAGGCTGCCGTCCTTTTCCATCTTTCTGAAAGTATCGTTTGAATCCCGCCTCAGATTTCTGACCGCAACCCTGGCTTCCTCAGCGTATTTCTTGACGACTTTCGAAAGCTCAACACGGCGCTCGCCTGTAAGTTCGGGGATGTTCAGACGGACATTCTCTCCGTCCACCATCGGGTTGATGCCCAGCGAGGAAGCCTGGATAGCCTTTTCAACAGCCTTGACTGCGGTCTTGTCCCAGAGTGTTATGACGATCTGCCGGGCATCGGGTGTCGAAATCGTCCCCACCTGTGACATCGGGGTTGGTGTCCCGTAATAGTCTACCTTGATGTCGCTGACCAGCGCCGGGTGAGCTCTTCCCGTCCGGATGCCCAGAAGTTCCTTTTTGAGGTGCTCCACCGCTCTTTCCATCTTTTCCTTCATTTTTTTGATCTCCAGTGCAGGCATTCCCATCACTCCTTTTCCAGATGGACAATAGTTCCAACTTGCTTTCCAAGTATCAATATGTCCCGGAGCGTGCCCTCCTTGAGAATATTGGCAACAAGAATAGGGATCCGGTTCTCCATGCAGAGGGAAAACGCGGCTGCATCCATGATCTTCAACTGCTTTTGCAGTGCTTCAAGATATGTGATGCGGGGAAGCATTTTGGCGTCCGGATTCTTTGCCGGATCCTTATCATATATACCATCGACCTTTGTTGCTTTCAACAGACAGTCTGCCGATATCTCCGCGGCCCTGAGTGCGGCGGCGGTGTCTGTGGAAAAGAAGGGCGACCCCGTTCCGGCGGCGAAAATGACGATCCTGCCCTTTTCAAGGTGCCGCAGAGCTTTTCTGCGGATAAAGGGTTCGGCCAGCTCCCTCATCTCTATCGCGGTCTGGACCCTCGTCGGAACTCCAAGCCGCTCAAGGACATTCTGCAAAGCCAGGGAGTTTATCACTGTCCCAAGCATTCCCATATAATCCCCCTGGGCTCTGTCAAGATCGCCGCCCTCGATCTGTGAACCCCGGAAGATATTACCGCCTCCAACAACCATGGCGATCTCGAGTCCATGTTCCGACAAGGCGGCTATCTCCCTGCAGATCTTCCTGATGGCGTTCATGTCAAGGCCAAAAGTGGAATCACCCGCGAGGACCTCTCCCGAAAGCTTAAGAAGAACTCTGCGATAGGAAGCCATTGTTTACAACACCTCCAAAAGAGTCAGCGGCAGAATCGAGTAGGCTGGGGGAATTTCT
>DFYG01000120.1:0-2166 GCA_002382605.1 Synergistaceae bacterium UBA4088
GGGCTTTGGGGAAGGATCTTGTCCGGGCCAACGGTCTCAAGGTGGCCATAGTTCTCTCCTACACCATCGTAAGCTTCCTGATCTTCTACTCGCGGGGCCTGGTGAACATGGAGTACGGTCTTGTCCTGGCAGCAGGGGCCATGGGGGGCGGGTGGGTCGGGACCCGTTTTTCAGTCGTCAAGGGCAACAAATGGATAAGGTATATACTCGCGGTCATGGTAATAATGAGCGCGCTTCGCATGCTTGCAGGCGCTCTTTCCGGTTGATGACAGCAGCCGGGGAAAAACCGGGGCCGGTTTTTGTCCCAGGTTTACAGTCATTTTTTGCCTTGGAGATACAACTGAAGTTCCTCTCTTGAAAAACCGGCGCCTAATCCTACGGCCAGCCTGAGCCTGGCGTGTTCGGGCCTGAGACCGGCCCCGTCCAGTACGCCCAGCTCAAGGAGCCTTTTTGCGCTTCCCTCGAAGCCGTAAAGCGATGTCGTGTGTCCCCGTCTGCAGCGGGTCGTTATCACTACCGCCGTATTGTTCTTGATTATGGGTTTGAGGTACTGGATCCAGGACGGGGGGATGTTGCCGGCACCGAAACCGGCCAGGACGAGGCCTTCGAGGGATTTAGACTTGGAGAGGCATGATAGCGTCCAGTCTCCGCCGCCCAGAGATGCCCACAGGATCTCCACGTCCTTTGCCGGCATGATGGAGCCTTCCATCGACGGCGGGCGGTTGGGCTTTCGGATTATCCTTATCGAGTCCCCTACATAATCGGCCACAGGTCCCCTTCCCGGTGCTGAAAACGCGTCCCTGCGGTGCGCTACTTCCTTGGTTATTTCCGACGCAGCGAAGAACTGGTCCTGAAAGCATGCTGTAACTCCCATTCCCCAGAGGGTTTCAGAGGCGGCTGCCCTGAGCGACTGTTCGAGGTTGGCTACGGCATCTGATCCCTGTCGGCCCGGCGGCTGCATCGAGCCTGTGAAGATCACCGGTTGGGGATATGGCCAGAGAAGATCTGTCAGGTAGGACATCTCTTCGAGGGAATCCGTCCCGCAGGATACCACTATCCCGGATACGCCTTCCTTGACCAGTTTTCGTAGAAGTTCCACAAGATCTGTGGTCATGCGTATGGTATAGTGACTGCTGGGCTGGTGGCTCCAGTCGATGATCTGGAGATTTTCGGCGCAGCCTGGCGGGAGCATGTTCACAAGATCCTGTGCGGAAAGTGTTGGGATATAGCCGTTCTGTTTTTCGCTGTATGTCATGCTGATGGTTCCGCCCGTTCCTACAAAGGCGATCTTTTCCCGGCGCGGCATCAAGCCACCTCCCTTTGTCTGGAATAGTTTACCACTTTTGAAGCGAGAGGGAAGCCAACTTCAAGGGGTCTGAATAACCCTGGAGGGGTGTTGTCTGAAGTGAAGATAGTAATAATCGGAGCGGGAGAGGTCGGTTTCAGCGTTGCTGCGAGCCTTTCCGCGGAAGGGTTCGACATTACTGTAGTCGAAAGCAATGAGGAGAGAGCCGCAAAGGCCGAAAATGAGCTCGATGTCATGGTCGTCAGGGGAAACGGGTCCCGTCCTCCTGTTCTGGAGCGGGCCGGAATATGTCCGGGGTGTGATACGGACCTTCTGATAGCCTGTTCCAATCATGACGAGGTCAACATTCTTGCATGCTGGATAGCACGTCGCGCCGGGGTAAAAAGAGTCATCGCCCGGGCCAGGGGGCTGGAGTATACTGACAGCCCGACGTGGGCGAGGGAACTGGGAATAGATGTCATGATCTCCCCGGAACGCTCTGTAGCAAGGGAGATCGAAGAATCCCTCTCGATCAGTTCCGCTGTTCATACTGCCGAGTTCTTCGGCGGCAAGGTCGGAGTCTATGCATTCCACATCAAGGAAGGGTCCCCCCTCATGGGCGTCTCCCTCAGGGAACTTCGCCACATCTACCCGCAGATAACGGCTCTGGTAGTCTTCATCGAGAGGGAAGGCAAGGGTTTCGTTCCTTACGGTGAGGACAAGCTGCAGGCGGGGGATCTCTGTTTTACCGTTACGTCAAAATCCCAGGCGCACGAACTCGAGGAACTTTTCACACGATACAAAAGCCCGGAACTTAAACGCGTGATAATAATCGGCGGGGGCAAAATAGGATTTCAGGTTGCCCGAAGGCTTGAGGCCAG
>DFYG01000120.1:2210-3188 GCA_002382605.1 Synergistaceae bacterium UBA4088
CCACCACGTCGGACGACGAGAACAACATTCTGATCGGCGTGGTCGGGAAGGCGCTGGGCGCCAGGAAGAGCATAGTTGTGGTCAGGCGCGAGTTGCTGATGCGCCTGACAGAATATATAGCCGTCGACGACATGGTCAATCCCAACCAGGCTCTTGCCACTGTGATAATGCGACAGGTCAGGTACCCTTCCGGTGCCGGCGTTCTTTCAATAATCGACAAGATCGATGCCGAGGTCCTTGAAATGCCCATACTTTCCGGGAGCACCGTTTCGGGGTTACAGATAAAGGATGTGGATCTTCCACGCGGAGTTCTTATTGCCCTTGTTTCAAGGGGGGGGGAAATGTTCGTTCCCTGGGGAGACACTGTCCTGATGGCCGGCGATGAAGTGCTTATCTTCGGTTCGAAGGAACTTATGCCGAAGGCCACGGGTATCCTGGGGGTGAAATAGGTGCGGCTTCCCGTTGTTGCCAAAGTTCTCTCCCTCCTCTGCGCCATCGTATCCCTCTTCATGTTTTTTCCCATGGGCTGGTCTCTGTTTGACGGGACACCCGACATCTACCCCCTTGCGGGAGGAATGGTGGGAGGATTTTCCGTCGCTGCCGTTCTTTTCGGGATAGGCTTTCGGGCCAGGATAAGAGATCTCGGAGTGAGGGAGGCTTTTGCCGTGGTCTCGCTGTCGTGGGTATTCGCTTCGGCGATAGGCGGGCTTCCTTACCTCCTCAACGGTACAGTGCCAACTTTCACCGATGCCTTCTTCGAAGCGATGTCGGGCTTTACCACCACCGGAGCATCGGTCCTCACTGACATACAGTCGAACCCCAGGGGTATTCTCTTCTGGAGAGATCTTACCCACTGGCTCGGGGGGATGGGAATAATCGTCCTCAGCCTGGCGATCCTTCCGTTTCTGGGTGTGGGGGGGATGCAGCTCTACAAGGCGGAGGTGCCCGGCCCAGTGCCGGAAAAGATAACCCCACGTG
>DFYG01000120.1:3226-7053 GCA_002382605.1 Synergistaceae bacterium UBA4088
GAACCATGGCCACAGGCGGCTTTTCGCCCCTCAACGGCAGCATCGGACAGTACGGCAACCCGTATTTCGAATGGGTCATCACTCTCTTCATGTTCCTTGCGGGAGCCAATTTCGTCCTTCATTTTCTTGCTCTTCGAGGCGATCTGGGGGCATGGTGGCGGGACGAGGAGTTCCGGTTCTACGCAAAACTGACCGGGCTGGCGGTGCTCGGCGCGACGGCTTTTCTTCTCCTGAGCGGGACATACGAAAACATCTCCGAAGCCTTTCGATTCGGGACCTTTCAGGTAGTCAGCATTCTGACCACTACAGGGTTCGTAACAGCCGACTACGAGCAGTGGCCCCACTTTATCCAGTATCTGCTTCTCTTCCTTATGTTCGTAGGAGGGTGCGCTGGTTCGACGGGCGGCGGGATCAAGAACATGAGGATAATGGTTCTGGCCAAGCACGTAAGATCCGAACTCCAGAGACTCCTTCACCCAAGGGCCATTATTCCGGTGCGTGTGGGAGGCAGGGTCATAGAGCGCGAAATAATATCATCGGTGACGGCCTTTTTCGTAATGTATATCGGCCTCTTTGCCCTGGCGGCGCTGGCGATGACGGCTTTTGGCCTGGATATCCTGACGGCTGTAGCCAGTGTCGCGGCTACTATCGGAAACATTGGTCCCGGACTGGGGACGGTCGGCCCCGCAGAGAACTATGCGCACATCCCTGTTGCCGGCAAGTGGATACTCTCCTTCTGCATGCTCCTCGGCAGGCTTGAAATATACACGGTCATGATGATCTTCGTGCCGGGAACGTGGAGAAGGTAACAAGAGCNNGTGAATCGTAAGTCGTGAATCGTAAACCCGGTTCTTTACCACAGAGGTCTGTCATTTCGAATCCCCTTCCTTCAGGGAAGAGAAATCCGATTTTGATCTCAAGTCGCCAGTTTCCTCGTTATTGCGTCTTTCCTTCGATTCACGATTCACGAGTCACGTAGTTTTTAATACCCCAGATCTTCCCCGACGATTATTACGTGCGCGTCCCTTCCGAAAGGAGCCCTCTCTAGGATAAGCACCGCCCGGCAGACCCTCTGTGGGGACTTGCAGTCGACGCAGTGTCCCACCCTGGTGCAGGGGACATCGATATTGAGGCGAAGTGCGTTGACCGGAGTTGCCACATCCCTGATCCGCCTGAGGGATGACTCGACGTCGCGGCTCACCTTGTTGATCCCCACGACGAAGATGATCTTTTTTCTGGCCCACGCCATTCCCGCGACGCGGTTTCCGGTTCCGTCGATATTCACCAGCATCCCGTCCATCGTTACTCCGTTGGAACTTGTCAGGAAGATGTCGCTGGCGATCTCGTCCTCCCACCTCTGTGGACGGTCCTCCAAAGCAAGGGAAGGATCCCAGTGCTGGGATATTTTGCACCCTCTCGACTCCAGTTCACCGGGTAGTCCCAGTTCGCGTATCGTGGAGGTCCCGGGAACACCCACCGAACTTCCCTCGGGGACGAGATCAAGAACGGCACTGACCGCTTCGGCCGCCGTCGCGACATACAGGGACTTGAATCCGTTGGCCTCAAGAGCCTTGACCACAGTGCTCCCCAGACGGCTGTTAAAGGTTTTCCAGATCTCCTGGTTCTTCTCCTTCATCGGGTTCATTTCCATCTTTCCATCGCTCCTTTCGTTATCGCGCTTAACAGACTGTATTTCATTCTATCAGAACAGCATTCAAAGGGATGGCAAAGTTCCGGGAACTGAATTTTTCCTGATGTGACAAAAACCAGCCGGAGTGATATTCTTTGAAACCGGAAAGAATGGAGGGATCTGCATGTGCAGGGTGATAACACCGGATCCGGTCGGCGGCCAAAGCCATGTCGACGACCCGCTCTCGATAGCCGAACTTCTCAGAGAGACCCTCTCGGGGGAACTTGATGCCATGACGGAGCTTGCAGCTCGATGGCACATGATCGACGACGACGACGTGAGGCATGCTCTGGGGCACCTCATCGATGCCAGGCGCAAGGAAATATCGGAGATCTGGGGCCTGCTTCAAAAGATCGAGGACAGGGCCTTCGGCGGAGCCGGACAAGGGCACAAGCACCAGCACTGAGGCGTAACCCGGAAATCAGGATCTTTGCACCCCAGAGGGCCGCAGACAAAGTCCCGCTGATCCTGCGGGAGAAAACCGATATTTTTGTTTTAGATCAGAAACCATATTTATGGTTTTTGGTTCTAACAAAGAAAAGGGTTTCTACACCTACCCCTGCCTGCGGCGGGCACTTCGTCGCTGCCCTCCAGGCAAGCTGAAGGACTTCGCGCTCGGAGCACTTCCTGAACGGTAAAGACAAAACCGGAATTCACCATGAACAAGGACCGGAGCTTTTTGGAGCTCCGGTCCTTCTTTTGAATATTTCACTGGCCTTTCTTTTGTTCTCCTATTTCCCGCCGACAGTTGTCTGTCTCTTTGCCTGTTCCTGTCAAGGTTTCATCCTTGACAGAGGCCTGAAGAGTTCGTATAATCGGTCCTTGCGGATATGGGGGTGCCACGTGGACGAACAGATCAGACAGCGTTTTTTACTCCTGGAACTTTTCGATATCTATGAGCCCATGCTCACCCGCAAGCAGAGCGAGGCCTTCAGGCTGCACTTTCTTGATGACTGGTCCCTCTCAGAGGTCGCTGAGCGGCTGGAGGTCACCAGGCAGGGGGCGCATGATCTTGTCCAGAGAGCGAGGGAACGCCTTCTGGAGACGGAAAAACTTCTCGGGTTTGCTGGCAGGGAGGCTTTCTGGGAAAAACGCATGAACGATCTCAGATCCTGGGCCGAAAGGTTTTCCGGGGTGATACCGGCTGATGCAGGAAAGATCTTTATGGATCTTCTCCAGGATGATGACCGGGGAATTGAGGGCAACTGATGTTTGATTCGCTCAGGGAACGTCTCGAAGGAGTATTCAAGGGTCTGAGGAACCGCGGCAAGCTTACGGAAGAGGACATCTCCGGGGCGGTTCGCGACGTCCGGAGGGCTCTTCTTGAGGGCGACGTAAACTTCAGGGTGGTCAGGGATCTCGTTGAAAAGATCCGGGAAAGAGCACTCGGCCGGAATGTACTTGATTCAATAACCCCTGCCCAGCAGGTCATAACTATTGTTTACGAAGAGATTTCAGCCCTTATGGGCGGGGGGCGGAGTACACTGGCATTTTCCTCCAGACCTCCGACTAAATACCTTCTGGTGGGTCTGCAGGGGTCGGGAAAGACGACAACCTGCGTGAAGATCGCCAAAAAGATATCAGATTCGCACAAGCCGCTTGTCGTGGCCTGTGATCTCAGGAGACCCGCGGCCGTTGAACAGCTACGCGTTCTGGCGCGGCAGGCGGGGGTAGGTTTTCTTGCCCCTGACGAAGGTGAAAAAGACGCCCGGGTCATCGCCGCCATGGCCCTGGATCACGCAGCACAGAGGCTTTACGACGTTATCCTTTTCGACACTGCAGGGCGGCTTGACATTGATGAAGATCTTATGGACGAGCTCGCCGCTCTGGGACAGGCTGTAGAACCAACGGAAACCCTTCTTGTTGTAGACGCGATGACCGGACAGGAGGCCGTGAACGTAGCCTCTGCCTTTCACGGACGGATCCCTCTCACTGGAATTGTCCTCACAAAGGTCGACGGCGATTCCCGGGGAGGGGCGTCTCTCAGCGTAAGGGCTGTGACAGGAGTTCCTGTCAAGTTCGCCGGGGTGGGGGAGCGCATCGCGGACCTCGAACCGTTCGATCCTGAGCGGATGGCCCAGCGGATCCTTGGGATGGGCGACGTTCAGGGACTTGCCGAGAAGGTCCGTCTGGCTGC
>DFYG01000037.1 GCA_002382605.1 Synergistaceae bacterium UBA4088
GCTTGAGAGATCGGAAATAGCACAAGTCAGGTAAGGACCTATCGTCGTTTCGTAATGTTCGAAGGGGTGCCCGGAGATATAGATACCTGTCGCTTCCTTTTCCATATCCATACGGGTGTGGAAGTCGAAATCTTCCATATCCAGTAGAACCGGGCCGTCCCCGTCTGATTCGTCATCAAGGCCAAGAAGGCTCTGCATCCGGTTCTCCGATGTCCGGCGCTGCATTATTTCCAGCATCCCGGGCAGGGATTCCAGAAGCTGGCGCCTGTTGGGAGAGATGCCATCAAAGGCTCCTGCCCTGATGAGGTTTTCTATAACCGATCTCCCAGCTATTCTCAGGTCCACCCGGTTGATGAAATCCCAGAGCGAGGAGAAGGGGCCGCCTTTTCTCGCCCGTATGATCTGGTCAACAGGTGGCTGCCCCACCTTGGAGACGGCGCCAAGACCGAATAGTATTTCGTTGCCGTCAACGCTGAAACTGGATCCGGATCTGTTGACATCCGGGGGGAGGACCACGATCCCCGAATTCCTCACGGTCCGGATATGACCTGCAAGCAGATCCAGTTTCGAGTGAATGTGGCTCGAAAGGAACGAGGAGTTGAATTCACACGGGAAGTGAGCCTTCAGGTAAGCCGTCTGGTAAGTGATCATAGCGTAAGCCGCACTGTGAGATTTGTTAAAACCGTAACCGGCGAATTCCTGAATGATGTCAAAGATGTGTTCCGCCTGGTCCGGTTTCACGCCATGCTCTATGCATCCGGCAACGAACTGTCGGCGCTGTGTTTCCATCACATCGGCCTTCTTTTTTCCCATAGCCCTCCTGAGGAGGTCTGCCTCTCCAAGGGAGTACCCCGCAAGTTTCGCGGCACATTGCATTACCTGTTCCTGGTAAAGGATCATTCCGTATGTCTCTGAGAGTATTTCTTTAAGATCGTCGTGAAGCCACGAGATCTCCCTTCTCCCATGCTTGCAGTCAACGTACTGTTCAACCATGCCGCTCCCCAGCGGGCCAGGGCGGTAGAGAGCCAGAACGGCGATAAGATCTTCAAAACAATCGGGACGCAACTGCTTCAGAAGTTGTCTCATACCGGATGATTCAAGCTGGAACACCCCGAAAGTATCAGCACGGCAGAGCATCTCAAAGGTTGCCGGGTCGACGGGGGGAAGGGAGTACATGTCAGGCGGATTCTTTCCTCCCTTGACGATGTTCGCGATAGTCTCCTCTATCATCGAGAGAGTTCTCAAGCCCAGAAAATCCATCTTCACGAGACCAAGCTTCTCAATGGGATCCATGGCATACTGCGTAACTATCTGATCCTCTCCAATGCGCCTGATGGGGACGGTCTCCGTTATAGGTTCAGGCGTTATGACCACTCCGGCCGCATGCTGGGAACAGTGTCTGGCGAGTCCTTCCATTTTGGATGCGTAATCCAGCAGTTTTGCGACCGATGGATCTTCCTGACGCGCCTGGCGGATATCCTGCGACTGCTCCAGGGCCTCGCCTATTGTTGAGGCTCCTGCTGGAATAAGTTTCGCTATCCTGTCCACGTCGGGATATTTCATGTCAAGTGCCCTTCCTACATCCCGCACAGCGGCCCTGCTTTTCATGCGATCGAAGGTTATTATCTGGGAGACATGGGCCCTTCCGTACTTTTCAACTATTATTTCCAGAACCCGATCCCTTCCCCTGTCGGAGATGTCGGTATCGATATCGGGCATGCTGATCCTCTCAGGGTTCAGAAAACGCTCAAAGAGCAGACCGTATTTTAAAGGATCTATCTCGGTGATCCTCAGAGAGTAGGCCACAAGAGATCCCGCCGCTGAACCCCTGCCCGGGCCTACCGGTATTGATTCCTCCTTGGCGGAGTGAATGATGTCTGAAACTATGAGGAAATAACCTTCGAACCCCATCTGGCATATTACCCCTAGTTCGTAATCCAGCCTCTTCAGATATTCAGGAGGAACCTCATCTCCTTTGAAACGGCTCTGTAGACCCTCATGTGATTTGATCTCAAGCTCTTCTTCAAGTGTGGATCCCCTCTGAACATTTACGCGTGGGAGTTTGTAAGACCCGAAAGAGAATGAAACATCGCACCTCTGGGCTATCTCAACGGTTCTGGTAAGGGCTCCGGGTAGTTCGGTGCCGAAAAGACCCCACATCTCTTCGGGGGATCTCAGGTAGAAATCGCTGGCTCCAAATCGGTACCGGTTGGGTGTATTCACCGTAGCATTGGTCTGGACGCAAAGAAGCACATCGTGCCAGGAAGCATCCTCCGCTTCCGGGTAGTGGGCATCGTTCGTGGCGATAAGGGGTATGCCTGTGGATCCCGACATTTTTACCAGTGATCTGTTTGTAACCGCCTGCTCGGGAATGCTGTTATGCATTATCTCCAGGAAGAAGTTATCCTTCCCGAAGATATCGCGGTACAACATCGCCCTTTCTGTGGCTTCCCTTTCGCGTCCCTCGAGAACGAGACTTGGGATCTCGCCGGCAAGGCAGGCTGAGGATGCGATCAGGCCTCCTGAAAACCGGGCAAGAAGGTCATGGTCAACACGGGGCTTGTAGTAAAAACCGTCAGTGTTGGCAATGGATACCATTCTTACCAGATTCCGGTATCCCTCCTGGTTCTCGGCCCAGACAACAAGATGATAGTTGCGCCCTGTCCTGTCCTTCAGGGAGTGCCCCCTGGGGTCAACGTAAAGTTCGCAGCCGATCACGGGCCTTATGCCTGCCTCACGGCAGGCGGCATAGAATTCGATGGCCCCATAGAGAGTTCCATGGTCTGTAACGGCAACCGCTGGACAGCCCCACTCCGAAGCCCTGCGAGCCAGTTCGCTGCACCTTATGGCTCCATCCAGGAGGCTGTATTCGGAATGAACATGAAGATGCACAAAAGGGTTTTTCACTATTCGTCTGTTTCTCCTTCCGGAAGATCAGCCCCGTCCGGGTTTTCGTCCTTCAGCACCAGAAGATCCGCATTAAAGCATCTCTGGATCTCCGAAAAGGTCTCCGTACTGTCTTCTTCTGACTTTTTCCCGGTTGACCCCTTCCCGGAATTATGCCCGGCCTTTTTTCCCAAAGGCCAAAAGCCATCAACCGCTGAAGTATCGATAGTCTCGGCCCCGGAGGTCTGTGGGGCACTGATCTCTTCAGCAGGGGCAGTGACAATATTTTTTACCCTGTCTCCGCAGACGATCCTCATTTCCTTTCCCCTGAAATATTTCTCCCTTATTGAATCAAGGCATGCCAGGTTCCGGGGTGAAGCGGCGATCTCAAAACTGTAACGGAATTTTTCGGGGAAAATTATGGAGACCAGGTTCCCGTCATCAACGGCCATGCTCGGGATGCAGGCACAGTAAAGCGGAAGATTATCTGCCGACATGGCGTCCACGCATCTGGCCCAGTCGTCCGATCCTTTCCCGTCTTCCTTCGGCAGGGCTGTTGCTGTCCGCGATACCGGCTGATGTTCCTGTACCGTATCAGGAACCTCGCACATTGTGATTTCCTTTTTTTCAGCAGTCTCTCCAGGAGCGGATAAAACAGCTGACTCAGACTGGATACCCTGGAAAAGACCGAGGAACATCCCCAAGGCTATCTCTGATTTCAGACCGAAACGGGCTCTCGGTAGAGTCCTCGTGCAGAATTCGAGGATCCTCCACAGATCCGACTCTTTCCATTGCCGGGATTCTTCCCGGACGAAATCCTTCTCGCTGTCGCTCAGGGGGAGAGCCCGGATACCATCTTCTCCCCATCTCACAGCAACAAGAAGGTCCCTGAAGAGCAGGAACATGCCTTCGAGAAGCCGCTCTGCGTTGAGCCCCCGCTCCAGAAGAACTTCAAGGCCAACAAGGGCTTCAGAACTACCTTCTCTCAAAGGAGCGACAAGTCTCTCGAGGTCGCTCCTTCCTCCTCCACCCAGGATCCCGCGAATGTCCTCCAGCGAAACGGAGGGGAGCCCTGTAGAGATCGCCTGTTCAAGAAGGGAAAGGGCATCCCTGAGGGAACCGTCCGATTCTCTGGATATCTCCCATAGCGCGTCCTTTTCGATGGCTGCCCCCTCCCTGGCCGACACGGCGTCGAGGCATTCCACTATCGATCCCACCGGGATCCGGTGGAAAGGGATGTGCTGACACCTGGAGCGGATGGTTGCCGGGACCTTGTGAGGTTCCGTCGTGGCAAGGACGAATACTACCGTCCTGGGGGGCTCCTCCAGGGTCTTCAGCAGGGCGTTGAAGGCAGAGGCCGAAAGCATATGGACCTCGTCAATTATATATACCTTGAATTTTCCGGAAAAAGGGGATAGGGATACGTGTTCCTTCAGTTCCCTTATTTCATCGACCCCGTTATTCGAGGCTCCGTCGATCTCGACTACATCAAGGTTGTCGCCCAAAGTAATGGAGACACAGCTCGTGCAGATGCCACAAGGTTCTCCGTCTTCACCGCGGTCGGGGCAATTCAGCGCCTTGGCCACTATACGGGCCAGGGTCGTTTTCCCGCACCCCCTTGGCCCCGAAAAAAGATAGGCATGGCTGTTCTTCCCTTTACCTATCTCCCTGCGGAGCAGTTTCACTGCGGCTTCCTGCGCAACTACTTCCGCAAAGATCCGTGGCCTGTGCTTTCTGTAAAGGGAAAGGTGCATATCATCGCCTCCCGAGGGCAGTAGAAGTTGTATTTCTGCAAATAATTGAAGCCGGGCCAGGGACTATCTGCTGTAATTTGCGACGGGGTGCATCGACCTGGCCTTATTAAGGGATTCAAGAATATTTTCCCGGAATACGAAAAGCGAAGGCATGCCCGGAAGAACATCCTCTTCTGTAGCGATGGTTCCCAGGCCTACCTTTAGCACTTCTGAACCCCGCGTATTCAGCACCGCCACGTCGAATGGCGATGATTCCATCTGAAGATACCTGTCTATGGATACCCTGGCCCTGTTAAGGATCTCAAGTGTGCCGGGATCCCCGGGACCCCACCAGACTGGAAGGCCGTCTATTCTGAGCGAAAGCCGTCCTTCCGATTCCAGGATCTCTGTCCTTAGAAGATGGAGTGCTTTTTTTCTTTCAAGGGGCCACCCTTTGCCGCGAATTATTTCCGCGAGGTCTGCAACCCTTTCCCTGGTCTTGGGGTGACCGGCGAAGATCCCCGGATCAACGTAAGGACGTTTGATCTCTTCCTCAAGAAGACGCTCCATCACCGTGAGCGAAGCGGCGGGCGCATACCCCGTCTTGTCGAGCATATTAAGGCCTTCCGTGTCGGCCTCTCTTTCAAGATCCCTGCCGTAGGAGTTCATGATCGCCACCTGCGCAAGGCTTGTCAGTATCGCGGCGGCCCCCTGCCCCTTCGTCGCTATCATGATCGCCAGGGCTCCGATCGAAAGACGCTGGTTCCTTGCTACCTGTATCATTATGTGTCTCCTGTCCGCATGGATCACTTCATGGGCCATGACAGCGGCCAGTTCGTCATCGCTGCGGCAGAATTCCAGCATACCGGTCGTAAAGTAGATCCTCCCCCCCGGCAGCGCGAAAGCGTTAGGCATTTTTTCCTCTATGAGACGGACTTCAAACGGAAGGTCTCTCTCCGTGAACGGAAGAAGCCTTGACATTATCATCGAAAGTCTTGCTACGGGAACCGGATCCCCCACACGATCCCATTGTTCCTCGATCTGTTTCGAAACCTGTTCTCCAAGCTTGACCTCTTTCGCGACGTCATCAGCGGCGCAGGCTGCGCGAAAATGAAATATACAGAGAAGAAGAGCCAGCAGTATCAAAAGTAAAGGTCTACGAAGACTTGCTCCCATCTGAATGTCCTTTCACAGCATCCTCTGGATCCCGGCCATTTGTTCCAACCGGTTCCGACTGGTCTATTCTATGGCAAACATGAATTCACAGAAAGAGAGAAAACTTCCGGAAATGGTCCTTTCAAGAGAGAAAACGAGGATCCTTGCCCAGAGAGGGAAGAAGGGAAAGGATCATACTGCGGATCATGACTGCTGTCTCCCTGTACGAGGCAATACTGGAACCGTAGGGGTCCGGGACCTCGGTCGGAACTCCCCGGACCGGAGGGGCCGAGACCTCTCCGAGAAGAAAAATGCTTGATGCCCGACGGGGAAAGATCCTTGCAATTTCATCCTTATGGGCCCTTGTCATCCCGAAGAAAAGAGTCCCCTCAGGTGGCGTCCATGATCCCAGAGGACTAGAACGATGTCTGGAGATGTCCACTCCATGTTCTGCCATTACCCTCACTGCAAGGTCGCTGGCCGGGATCCCGCAGGACGTCAGGGTTCCAGCTGAGCATGCATGCCAATCGGACCCATGATCCCCATTTTTCAGGAAATAATTCGTGAAACCCTCGGCGATAGGGCTCCTGCAGGTATTTCCGGAGCAGACGAACATGAGGATCCTGGGTGTACTTTTCGCCATGACCATCAACCCAGTTTTTCGACCTTTACCAGGGGGACCAGATCTTCTATCTGTGATCTTCCCCTGAATCCCTTTTCCACGTGAAGAGAGTCCTCCCACGCACAGGCTGTCGCAAAGCGGATCGCGCTTTCGGTGTCCATGTTCTCCTCGCGTGCAATAATGAAACCTGTGACCAGAGCGTCCTCGACACCGAAAAGTGAGACCAGGTTTCTCCTCTCATACTCCGCAAGGAAGATCCCCTCAGGGGAGAAAAAGACCGCTCCGTAAGACCTGTAGGAGGCTACCGCCCACTCCACTCCATAATCGTGGACCCTTGATACGACCTGCATCAGGTTGTCCAGCGATGTCAGCGAAACCCCGGCTACTCTGGCCATGAACCTGTGGTCGATGCGGGCGAAGGAGGGACCGCCCTCAATGGCGGTCATAAGAGGGGGGCCTGCGGCATCCAGCAAAGTAGGGATGCCCCTGGTTTTGGCACGATCGACCAGATCACGGTAAATATCCTGCGGTATCCCGGGGGGAAGTGACCCACCCATGACTACGAGTTTTGCCCTTCCAAGCATCCTGTCGTAGTTCGAAAGAAATCTCGACAGGGCCTCTTCCGGAACGTATGGACCACTTTCGGCTATACCCGTCTCCACATGTCCCACTTCGTCAACCACATAGACATTCGACCTTGTTTCTCCAGGGACATGAACAAAGTTGGTCGTTATCCGGAGCCTGCGCAGAGCATCCCTGATGTACTCTCCATTGAAGCCCGCGAGAAACCCCATGGCAACTGACTGGTAACCCATCTGGGAGAGCATATAGGAGATATTTATCCCCTTTCCGCCGGGAGAGCGATCGACATGGCTCGACCTGAACCACTTCCCGGGGCGAAATTCCGGAACGAGATATTCCTCATCGACTGCCGGATTAAACGTCACCGTTACGATCAAAAAACGCACCTCCTACCCTGCATCTCGCGCTTTTCCCGACATCCGGGAAAAATGACTTATGTCAGGTCAATATGCATTGAGCAAGGATATGTCAGGAAAGGAATTTGCGTGCACTTTCCAGGTCGGAGATCACTTCGGATCTTGAGATACTGCCCTTTTTGAATTCGATGAGGGCGGGCAGATCCCCGATGCCCATTTTTTCAACCATCCGCCGGTTACTGTAACCGTCAAGGAAGACCAATTTAGAGGATCCGGAGGCGGTCATCTTTTCAATATCCGCGGCCAGCCTCGCCTGAGGCTCATCAATGCTTGAGTATATGAACGCCGTGACCTGTTCGGGCTCGAGAAGAATGCTTTGGATATGAAGCTGTTCGGAAATGTAGGCCGATGCCGCCATGGCCGCGGTCGCTCCGTCGCCGGCTGCTGTTATGACCTGCCTGAGGTACTTGTCCCTTACATCACCAGCCGCGAATATTCCTTCGGCACTGGTCTCCATTCGCTCGTTTGTAACGATCCATCCTCCACCGACAGACTTCACAGCCCCCTTGAGAAAGGATACGTTGGGATCCATTCCGGCAAAGATGAAAACTCCGGAAACCGGCAGATCGGTTATTTCTCCGGTCCTCACATTTTTGAGAACCACCTTCTCAACCATATCTTCACCGGCGATATTCTCGACTACGGAGTTCCAGATGACCTCTATTTTGGGGTTGGTCATTGCACGCTCAATGGCTAAACGATCGGCGCGGAAGCTGTCCCTCCGGTGAACTATCGTAACCTTGGAGGCAAACTGGGTGAGGTAGACAGCCTCTTCTACGGCAGTGTTCCCTCCCCCGATGACAGCAACCTCCTGATCCTCGAAGAATGCCCCGTCACAGACAGCGCAGTAGCTAACCCCTCTGCCGGTGAATTCAGTCTCTCCCGGCGCTCCCAGCTTCTTGAACCTGACTCCTGTAGCAACGATGACGGCCTCGGCCTCGATATCTCCCGATCCCGTTTCAATTATCTTTCTCCCGTCACGAAGAGAGATACCTTTTACTTCATCATCTCTGAATTCGGGCTTGAAATGCTCGGCGTGCCTCCGGAAAGAATCGGCGAGTTCAGCCCCGCTGGCATGGATCACTCCCGTCCAGTTCTCGATTTCGTCGGTTACGTTAATCTGCCCGCCCGGGATACCTCTCTCCAGTATAAGAACGTCAAGGCCTGATCTCTTTCCGTAGATGGCCGCGGTGAGTCCGGCAGGACCTGCTCCAATGATCACGAGCTCCCTTTTTTCCATAATTATCTTACTCCCTTCCGAATCGGGGTTTGCCTGGCATGGATCCGGATTCTATTGTATCAGAAGCTCTGCTTCTTCAGCACAAGAATACGGGAGATGCCATTAAGATCACGTACCAGCGATTCAACTGAAAAAAAATGGGAATAGATCTTCTCGATCTCCAGCGCCTGGCGGTCATCCCCGATCTCAAGGATAAGCACCCCTCCCGGAGCGAGGGCACCCCTTGACCATGGAAAGAGCAGACGGTAGAAGTCCAGACCATCAAACCCGCCGTCAAGCGCGCTTGACGGTTCAAAAAGCGAAACCTCGGGCATCAGCCCTGATATTTCCCCGGACGATATGTAAGGAGGATTGGCCACAATCATTTCGAAGCCCGGATCAGGGATCGGAACCATCCCCGGGTCGCCTGAGTGCCATAGAAGGCATCGTCCAAGCAGTCCTGCTTTTTTAAGGTTCTTCCAGGCCCACATTATGGCTCTGGGCTCTTTTTCGACGGCAATGCATCTGCTCTCATGGTCATCCTGCAGGATCGCCGCGGCAAGGCACCCCGATCCTGTCCCCCAGTCCAGAAAAACCCCCCCGCGGAAATGCTTCCTGCTTTCAAGGACCAACAGTTCGGTCTCGGGCCTGGGTACAAGACAGCCCGGCCCTACAGCCAGTGTCAGATCCATGAATCGACAGCTTCCAAGAATGTACTGAAGNNGACTATCTCTTCTGGCAGGTTTTCACGGGGGGAGGCATGCAGTCTGGATCTATCGTATCCGGTAAGGGAAGAAATGATAAGATCAGCCTCGAACCAGGGCCTCTCGATACCGCCGTCGCCGATCTCTTTCGCTGCCAGGGACCTGGCTTCCTTAAGATCCAATTCTCAACCTTCCGTCGCCTTGATCTTCTCCGCCTGGTCGGCCATCACAAGTGCGGAGATCATCTCCTGGATGTCCCCTTCCATCATGCTTTCGAGTTTGTAGAGGGTCAGTCCTATGCGGTGATCGGAGACCCTGTTCTGGGGAAAGTTGTACGTCCTTATCCTTTCAGACCTGTCGCCTGTCCCGATCTGACCCTTGCGCTCTGCGGCCATCCTTGCCTGTTGCTGGCGAAGCTGAAGATCATATAGTTTTGTCCGCAGAAAGTGCATGGCCTTGGCCCTGTTCTTGATCTGCGACCTTTCATCCTGGCAGGTGACGACCAGCCCGGTCGGGAGGTGGGTGATCCTGACAGCCGAATCGGTCATGTTGACATGCTGTCCGCCAGCCCCGCTTGCCCTGTATGTGTCTATCTTAAGATCTTCCGTCCTGATCTCGATATCTACATCCTCAGCCTCAGGAAGAACCGCCACTGTAGCCGCAGAGGTATGGATCCTTCCACTCGACTCTGTGACAGGAACCCGCTGTACACGGTGGACACCGCTCTCGAATTTGAGCTTGCTGTAGGCTCCATGACCGTCCACCCGGAAAACCACTTCCTTGAATCCGCCGATGCCCGTCTCACTGCTTGTAAGAACCTCGGTCTTCCATCCGTTGTGTTCCGAGAACAGTGTGTACATGCGGAAGAGATCCCCTGCGAAAAGAGCAGCCTCATCTCCGCCTGTGCCTCCCCGGATCTCGACTATAACGCTCTTGTCATCGTTCGGGTCCTTGGGCAGAAGGAGTATCCTGAGTTCGGATTCCAGTTCTTCCAGTTTTGGCTCAAGATCGTGGATCTCCTCCCACGCAAGTTCCGTCATATCGGGATCTCCCGAATGAAGCAGACCCCGGGCTTCTGAAAGGCGCGCCTGTATCCCTTTATATTCCCTGTAGGCTCCGACGATTCCTGCTATCTCGGCGTGCCTTCTGCCCAGTTTCTGTCTCTCTCCCTGATTGGCGGCAACGGAAGGGTCGGCCATCCTTGCCTCAACTTCTTCAAGGGCCTTTTCAAAACTATCGAGTTTTCCGGTCAGATCCATTATCTATTCACCACCGTTGCATGCTATCGGGCCTGCATTATCTTCAAGCGCCAGATTGAGGGAGGAGATCGCGACCTCGATCTGCTCCGAGTCCGGCTCCCGGGTCGTCAGGTATTGGAGCCAGAGCGCCGGAGCCATCAGTATCCTTCCGAAAAAGCTGTTCCTTGAGCACCAGCGGATAATTTCATAGGAGATACCTATAACCACCGGCAGAAGAATAACCCTGGAAAGGATCCTCCAGATTATAGATCCTTGCCCGGCGGCCGCGAAGACTATCACGCTCACCGCGATCACGACGAGCAGGAATGATGTCCCGCACCTCGCGTGGATCCTTGAAAAGCCGGAAACAGTATCTATATCAAGGGAAGCTCCGGACTCCCAGGCGTTAATCGTCTTGTGCTCGGCCCCGTGATAGGCGAAAACCCTGGAGATGTCCTTCCATAGTCCAATTATGGCAATATATCCGATGAAGACCACGGCCCTGGCCAGACCCTCGATCAAGTCCAGCCAGAAAGGGTCGACTTTGAAAAATCTTATTCCGATATCCGAGATCCAGACTGGAAGGATAATGAATAGCCCTACCACTCCGACGATCGCCACGGCGAAAGTTGCGGCCATCTCAAGGGGGCCTATCTTTTCATCTTCGCCCAGGGCGACCTGGGCTGAAAGGGATATCGCCCGGAAGCCCGTTACAAGCATCTCCCCCATTGTTGCTACTCCTCTAAGGACTGGAAGGCTCCATGGCATAGATGCATTCCAGGGGCGGGCCATCCAGCTTTTGGTCCAGATGCCGCCTTCGGGCGGTCTGACGGCAAGAGCCCACCTGCAGGGCCCCCTCATAAGAACACCCTCAATGACCGCCTGACCTCCAACAGGTATCTCTCTTGACGAAAGAAGCGCGGCAGTAAGGGCAGGGAGAAGACAGGCGAAAAAACGCCTGAGGCGGATCATCCGGAGAGAACCTCTTCAACGCTGGAGAAGGGAGAACCGCAAGGCCTGCTTTCGAAGCATCTTCCTCTTGCCACGCAGTCGGGCCCCGCGAGAGAGAAAAGGCTGGGAGCCTTTTCTCTGACAAGGGAGAGCATCTCCCGGGCCAGAACCCTTATCTCCCACTGTGCCCTGCGGCAGAGACGCATGGAGAAGAAGTGATGCAGTTCACGGGCGTTCATCGTAACAACTATCTTCGTCATCCATCCGTGAGGGAGGACATATCTGGCGTCCTCCCGGGGGATCCCCGCTTCGACAAGGGCCTTGTATGCACCATGCGACTCCCGGATGGTCCGGGTGAATATCTCTTTTGCGACCGGGTCCGACGATATTGAAGGTGGGATCACCGCTTCGGGTTGGGTCATTTCGACATAGCGCTGGCTCTGCTGGGAATAGCTCGCCAACCTGTGGCGAACGAGCTGGTGCGTGCATACCCTGCTGATGCCATCGACGGCAAAGGTAAAAACAGCATGTTCAAAAGGAGAGAGATGTCCTGATCCACGGAGATGTCCGATGAACCTGGATATGTCCTCCCCCTTCATTTCTTCGACAAGATCACCGGCCGAAGCATTGCTGTAACAAAGACGGGCAGCAGCCGCAACAGTTCTGTCTGGCTCTGGAGTGCTCGCTACGAGCAGAACGCTTATGGCCATGGGTTCACCTCGCAGAAGGGATCAATCCTTCTCTTCTTCTTCCTCCGCCGGTTTGCCGAAGCGGGTACCGGCATACTTCTTCTGGAATTTCTCAACCCTTCCCGCTTCGGAAACGCGACTTCCGCGTTTCCCCGTATAGACAGGGTGACAGGCCGAACATACGGCTACCTTGATCTCCTCGACAGTCGAAGCAGTTTCGAACGTATTTCCGCAGGCACAGGAAACACGGCATTTACCGTACTTGGGATGGATCTCCTTTTTCACAGCGGAACACCTCCATTGGTATTCATTCTTGCAATCTCACAAGGAGAAAATGTAACACACGGCAGACAAAAAGACAAGAAGCGGCAAGTCTTTCGGACTGAAGAAAGCGATCAGTAAATTCCTTAAGGGTGCATCATGCAAACACCATTTTCTTCAGCAGTTCTGCCATTCAGAAAAACTTCAAAATTTATTATATACTACAGGGGATGACAGGGATTTTTCAACCTTCGCAGTGTATCGAACAAAAACTTGAATCGACCACAGATTGCGGTTACAATTATATTTGGATTTTGAATAAGCATTTTTCGTTAAGGTTGTTTCCGGGAGGTGGTGCCGAAAGGTTCCCCTGGGAAGATCGGTTTGTCATTTCCAATATCCTGAGAAAAAGAAGAGGAGGCGTTTGTTTGATGAAGAAAATTTTTGTGCTTGCTTTGGTTCTGGTAATGGGCTTTGCTTTTGCTGCATCGGCCCAGACATTCATGTCCCTGGCGACCGGCGGGACCGGCGGAACATACTACCCGGTAGGCGGCGGCATGGCCGATGTGATCAGCAAGAACCTCGCGGACATCCAGGTGACAGCGGAGACAGGTAACGCTTCTCAGGCCAACCTCAATCTGATCGGGACTCACCAGATCGAGATGGCTTTGGTCCAGAACGACGTTGCTTCATTCGCATATGACGGCACCTTCATGTTCAAGACACCGTACAAGAACGTGCGGGCCATCGCATCCCTGTATCCGGAGACAGTCCAGGCCATCGCCATGAAGAAATCCGGCGTAACCTCCATGCGTGATCTCCCCGGAAAGAGGGTTTCAGTAGGGGCACCGGGTTCCGGTGTACAGGTGGACGTATCGCTGATCTTCAAGGCGCTGGGCTACAAGTACTCCGACGTCAACGCGGACTTCCTTGACTTCAACCTCACCACCGAGCGGATGAAGGACGGGCAGCTCGACGTCGGTTTCGTAGTGGCTGGATTCCCGACCGCTTCGATCATGGACCTTTCGACGATGCACGATATCACTCTCATTGAGTTTGACGACAAGCTTGTAGAACAGCTCCACGCCGCATACCCCTTCTTCGTGAAGGACGTTGTCCCGGCCGGAACCTACAGAGGAATCGACAAGGCTACTCAGACCGTTGCAGTACAGGCCATGTGGGTCTGCGACGCGGACCTCCCCGAGGACGTGATCTACAGGATAACAAAAGCCTTCTGGGAGAACATCGCCGATGTTCAGAAGGTCCACGCAAAAGCCAAGATGATAACTCTTGATACCGCTCTTAACGGCATTTCCGTTCCCCTGCATCCAGGCGCAGCGAAATACTACGCCGAAAAAGGGATGAAGCTTCCCGCAACCAAGTAGCAGCAATTACCTGAAATTGAACAGGGAGCCCGCGGGCTCCCTGTTCAATAAACAAAGAGCGGCGCCCCGAGGGGCGCCGCTTTTTTCTTCAACGATTTTGTTGAGCGTTAAATCTTCTGGACGTTTGCTGCCTGGGGACCTTTGGATCCTTCTGTGATCTCGAAGGATACTGCCTGGCCCTCGGCAAGGCTTTTAAAGCCGTCGCCCTCGATGGCGCTGAAATGCACGAATACATCCTTGCCATCATCAGTGGTGATAAAACCGTACCCCTTAGCGTCGTTGAACCATTTTACTGTGCCTTGTGATGTCAAAATCCTGCCTCCCATTTCTTCTGTTGCCAGAAAGTGATAGTCGGTGGCAACTGCCACCGTTCATGAACAATACGTTATCTCCCGACATTTGTCAAGGCTTGTGCCTGTCGGGAATATTTCCAGACTCTACCCGGAAAGGATCCAGGGATCACAGGTGCGGCAAGTCTGATGGACCGTTGGCAGGCAGGGATATCAGCCTGGCTTATTGCCGCGGGCAGCAAGGAGGTCCGCCATCTCGAGAAGGGCGGCATCGAGAGAGCCGACGAAGTCCTCCATTTTGCCCCTTAGGGCAGTTCTGGATGTTACGTTGAAGTGTATGCTCCCCGGGAAAGTCAGATACCGGACTCCGAGGCCGTCATCATCCACTGTCCCGAAACCGGCAAGGGTCATCCCGTCCGTCGCTGAGGTGCTTGTCGAGAGGAGAGTCCTTCTAAGGGTCTTCCACCCCTGGTCCTCAAAAAAGTCTGGCATCTCGGGTATGCCCAGGTCTTTGCCCATATCAAGCCAGATGTTGAGCAATCCGAACAGGTGACGCTCAACTCCCCTTCCAGCTTTTGCATCCATCATCCGTGTGACGTGTTTTTGAATTGCATTTCTGGCGGCATTTGCTTTTTCTTCTTCATTTGCGTCCGGATCCCTCATGAGGCGTGTGAACTCAACCGATTCGCGGGATACCGACCGGACAGCCTCGGTCCTTCCGTGGAGGAATCTCCTTGTCATTACGGCTTCGTAGGTACTCCTCGGGAAACCCCACGTATCGAACAGCGCAAGCTGCAGGGCCATCTGGACAAAGGCATCAGGTGCCACCGACAGTGATTTTATCCTCTCTTTCCCAAAGGGATCGAACAACAGGACTTTTGTTGATGTGTCAGCTTTCCTGCTGTAGAAGCCTACGGCAGCACTTGCAATAATCCCCTTGAGGTTTTCATCCAGCTGGAATCTGATCTCTCTGGAGGGGCACCCGCCGGTCCCAGAAAAGACATCCCGGGCTTCCTGGCTGTCCTGGCTTACGAACCCGGCGAAGCGGACCATCACGGAACCGTCGGTCGCTGTGTGTTCCATGTTGATGGCAGTAGTGCCATCCGGACATACGATGAACTGCATCCCCTTGTCGAACCATCGGGAGCGTCCGTCGCCAAGCAGCATGTTCTCCGACATTGCTTCAATGTTCCCAGGCTGTACATCTTCAAGGCAAAGGACAAAAAGCGCACGTTCGATGGTATCAAGTGCGGTGCAGTTGTCCACGGAAAGAACCCTTAGAAGAACCCTGACCTCTGCCCAGTCGTCTCGCGGAAGGGAGGTAAGCACCCCTACCGGATGAGGATTTTCACCATCCTTGTCGATGATCCTCTGGAGAGATGCTTCTATTGCCATTGTCGGAAAAGGTTTCCCCGAAGGGTCGATCACCTCGACCGAAAAGATCCTCCCTCTGGATATCACAACTATTTGTCTCTCCGCCGCAGATGTTGGATCTTCTCCCGAAACAGGAGTCCGCAACCTGTCCATCCCCTTCTGGGGGATCCTTGCGGATGAGAACATCTTTTTATACTGGATCATGCAGATCGGTCGCCCGCTTTCAAGGTCGGGTTTCAGCTCCTGCCTGTCGATCAGTGACCTGAACCTGAGGGCGGAAGATACAAGTTCCGCAGCGCTCCGGCACTGGGAGATACCATCTGCTTTCGGCCTTGGGGCGAACATGTAGAAGATGTTGCTGTACAGGTGAAGCGGTGCCCGGCCGGAAAGGTACATCCTCTCCCAGAAGGGCTCAAGCCAGTTCCCGATATCCTTCCTTGAAGCAAATTCCCGGAGAGCCGCCTGCAGCAACGGGCCGGGGCCATCTTCCGAAGCAAACCGCCTTGTGGCTTCCATGGTGTCGGCCAGCGTCCTTTTGTCCAGCAGCGGTTCGGCCCATTCGATGAACCTTTCGCAGGTCTCGTCCAGTTCCGGAACCGGCAGTCCCGGGAGGGCTGCCTGGTTCCCGAACGTCCTTTCAGATATGCCGGATGTCCTGTACATGCCGTCTTCCTCCAATTCGGGGTTCATTCCGTGACCGGAGACAGGCGCGTGGATCGTTACATGTAGCCCCTGTAGGGTTTCCTCCTGATCGCGGAGTGATAATGGTTGATCATAGTTATGAAGTCAAAGACGGGAAGATCGACGGCATTCTGCACCGCGGCTGCGTAGGGTGGCAGATCGCTGCATTCAAGCAGAATTGCGCCTATTTCCGGGTTTTCCTTCACCATTGTCCTTGCAACCCCGGTAACCTCTTTTTCTATCAGGTCGGAATCAAGCGTTCCCTTTTCCTCAAGAATGGAGGTCCGGAACTCATCCTGCTCCTCCATTCCGTAAACAGCGAGGGGTATATCCGGGGTGATCCCAACCGATTCGAAGTGTTCCTGCGTCAGGCAGCTCTTGTTCGCGGTGATTATTCCGACTTTCCGCCCGGGAGCAAGTGTCCTGAAAATGAAGGGAACCTGGAGAAGGCTCGAAAGAAGAACAGGTATCCTGACCGACTGGGCAACCTGTCTCTGGAAAAGCGCCATGAACCCGCAGGCTCCGGTTATCGCCCTGACACCCTCCGCTTCCAGCTCCTGCGCGGCCTCAACGAACGGAGCAAGAAGAGAGGGATCTCTTTCATTGAGAAGTCTTTCTATGGAGGCTCCCCGGACCTCCTTGAACCTGACGGGAAAATCGTATGTCGTAGCGTTTCCGACATTGCCTGGAACACACGGGTAGGCTGCATCCAGAATCAGAATACCTATCGACTCACCATCCCATGATCTGCTCTTGCTCCTTACCTGGAAAACGGTCATTTTGCACTCTCCCTGCCATACTGGATTTTAAAAAATGGAGGCTTATTCCGCCCCCTTGTGCACAAGCACAGTGGTGCCGGGTTTGATCCCCCACCCGGATGGGAACCCGGGGAACCATGAGAACCTTTCCACGATCCTTGGTGTGGCTCCCGGATATACCACAAGGATGTAGCATGAACCATTTTCATCCACAAGGTGGGTTGCCCCATCAGCGGCTGCCCAGGAGGAGTTATCCGCCGGAACCAGACTCCAAAATGTTCTTCCCATTCACCCCAGGAAAAACTCCTGTTCTTGTCTATTTCAATGTTTTCATCATTACCCTTGGGAGCAAGACCCCGCTTTTCCGGGGTATCCTCCCATGGAGGACCATTGCGGCGGGACACCGGGCACAGGGAGATCACCCGCGGAACCATCAAAGACATACCAGTTGCCGTTGACATCGGAAAAGTACCTCTGTGCCGGATCGAGAACAGGATTTACTGCTTCTCTCAGCCAGGCATCGTCATTCAAGAACCAGGCACCCCACGATGGCGCTTCTGCTGTAGTCTCCGGAGTCTCCGTTTCTGGGAATATCCCACCCTCAAGCCATCCGGGAGCGGCCTCGCTCATGGCTGCCGTTGCGGAAAAGAGAAGAGACGACCATAAAAGCAACAGTAATGATCTTCTCATTGTTCGCGCTCCTCCCGATCTCAGGGCTTTGGGACCAGGGTCATTCTGATCCTCATCCCTGCAACCCTTGTCCAGGCGTACTCGCTTATCTGAAACTGTTCTTTTTCCGATGACGCTTCTGCGAGAAGTTTCCATAGTGACCTCGCTGCATCATCTTCCGGGAGTGAACGGATCAAAGGTATGGCCTTCATGAACTCTGCCTCGGCGATCAATTAAATGATCTCTTCCATAATGGAGCTATCATAGCAGATTTTCCCGACAGCAACCTCAGGTCCGGAACAAAAACGGGGCTCCCGAAAAAGAATGATCGGAAGCCCAGTTTTATCCGTATTTGGCGTGCCCGTCGGGATTCGAACCCGAGACCTTCGGCTCCGGAGGCCGACACTCTATCCAGCTGAGCTACGGGCACACATCTGCGGCGCTAAGGGTAACGCCCGACACGAGTTGTTGTCAAGTGGATCAGTCAACCGTGAATCGTTAGTCGTGAATCGAAAGAGCCTGATGAATTGATAAATTACTCATCCTGGTTTGACCCGATTCACGGTTTACGATCCACGATTCACGATT
>DFYG01000095.1 GCA_002382605.1 Synergistaceae bacterium UBA4088
CAGCCACCAACTCGTTGATGGCTTGTCTTCAGCAAATTGCCGTAACCAATCACGTTGAGTTTATGTATTGCGCCCGTAGCTCATTTGGATAGAGCAACGGACTTCTAATCCGTAGGTCGCGGGTTCGAATCCTGCCAAGCGCGCCATTGCCTTTTTCATAGATCTGGTGGGCGTAGCTCAATTGGTTAGAGCGCTGGACTGTGGCTCCAGAGGTTGGGGGTTCAATTCCCCTCGCTCACCCCATTTTTTTTATGCGCCCGTAGCTCAGTGGATAGAGCGGCGGACTTCGGATCCGTTGGTCGCGGGTTCAAATCCTGCCGGGCGCGCCAGATGTTTTTGTCTTTCCCTTAACGAGGGCCATTAGCTCAACTGGCAGAGCACCTGACTCTTAATCAGGGGGTTACAGGTTCGATTCCTGTATGGCCCACCAAAACCCTTACCATTACCGGCTTTGCGGGATATCGCGACGCCGGTTTTTTCGTTCCGATACTTCTGTTGACTGCCTGGTTCCCAAATTATTTGAACTACCCATCAGGCAAATAACAGAGCCACCAAAGATATGAGGAACGGAGCAGGGCGCGGGACTCGGTTGGATCATTTTCGACATCCTTTCTTCTGCAGGGCGAACTGCCTGTGCAGGTGTCCGGAATGAGCGGAGACCAGACTAAAAAGCCTGGTCTCCGCTTTGGGTCCTTGGTGTGCTTGACAGCATATCCTCTCAAGAACCCTGTTAAACCGGGAAATCATCCCGGGTGAGGACTTCAGATCAATACCCTTTCCTCTCGATAACAGCATTCTACATCATCTTGCTCAATCGGTCAAGTATTTTGATTTATTGATTTTCTGTTTTGACACCTTCAGGACCAGTTACCTGAAACTGCATCGCAAAGGGACTTTCGGGGATGATCCGGGGCCGTATCTGAAATTTCGACAAACAATGAAGTGATGCGTTAAAATTATCTGTAAGAACAAAGATTAATTGAATAAATCAGTTTGGCATTTCTTTGTTTCTCCCGGCTTCGGAATAGGCGAGGATCCGCGGGAGTTTAGTTGACAATACCCACCAACGTCCGTACAATTTACCCTGGCTTTTTAGACGATCCAGCCTTTAGTAGCGGCAACATGTTTCGTAATTTTTGCTTCTGCCGTACAGTCAGAACATGGAATTCCAAAACCGGGATGGACTCGATAAAACGGGTAGACGAGAGGTTTTGCATAATCTTCCGCAAAAGAGAAATGGGTCATTAGCTCAACTGGCAGAGCACCTGACTCTTAATCAGGGGGTTACAGGTTCGATTCCTGTATGACCCACCAATTTTATTTGCGAGAGTGGTGGAATTGGCATACACGCTGGACTTAGGATCCAGTGCCGATAAGGCATAGGGGTTCGAGTCCCCTCTCTCGCACCAAAATTTCAGATCTGCGGCTTTTGAATTCCGCTTTCCCCTCGAAGGGAACCCCTTGGAGTCGCCAAGGGGTTTCAATTTTTTAGAAGAGTTTTTGCTTTACGTCTTGGGATTAAAAAATGGAAGGGGTTGTATCGTTTTGCGATCAGAAATTCTTTCTCAGGAAAAGAACATAACAAAGATCAAGGTTGAAGTTCAGGTAGATACTTTTCGCCAAAAGATCGACGAGGCCGTTGAAGTTCTCAGATCGAAGGCGAATATAAAGGGTTTCAGAAAAGGACATGTCCCACGGAAGGTCCTTGAGATGCATATCGGTCCTGATGCCATCCGGGCCGAGGCGATCGAAAACCTTGTTCCTGAAATGATCGACAAAGTGGTATCTGAGTACGAGCTTGACCTTATCTCGGAACCTAAGGTCGAAATAGACTCGCTGGAGCCTGAAAAACCGGTTGAAATGACCTTTATCTTTGAAACCAGACCTGAAGTTGAGTTGCCTGATCTTGAAACCATCAGAATTTCCATGAAAAGCGTAAACGTAACGGAAAAGATGCTGGATGAGGCGATAATGACACTCAGGGAGAACAGTTCCGACAATTTACCGATAGAGGACAGGGACTCCCGTTCAGGAGATCTGCTTGAAATTGAATATAGTGTGGAAATTCCGGAAGAGGGGGACAAACCCCTTGACACGTCTCCAGAAAAGCAGAAGGGGAAACTTGAACTGGGCTCTTCATCGCTAAGGGCGGAGTTGAGTTCGGCGCTTGAGGGACGCAGAGCCGGAGATCATGTCGAAGTGGATGTTAATGTGGAATCAGAGGGAGGTTCCGAGGGCCGGATCGTTCATTACAATATCGATATTATTTCAGTCTCAGAAAAGATCCTCCCCGAAATGGATGCCTCTTTCTTCCAAAAAGTCACGGAAGAGCCAGATCTTACAGAAGCGCAGTTCAGAGAAAAGGTCATGGAAAGACTTCAGGATAATTTCCGGCAGGAAAGCAAAGATGATGCCGAGAACAGAGCTCTTGCACAGCTGATCGAGAAATCCGTTGTCGAAGTCCCGGAAAATCTGGTCGAGAAGCAGAAACAGGCGATAATTAGTGAAATGGCAGGGAGGGTCAAGAAGCAGACGGGAAAGACCCTTGATGAATTCTTTGCCGAAAAGAACATGGAAAGAGAGCCCTTCGAAGCAAGATCGGCTGCTGAGGCGATGGCTATGGTCAAGAGATCCCTGGTTCTTGAATCTGTCGCCGCAAGGGAGCTGATCCAGGTTGAAAACAGCGATATTGACCAGGAGATGCGTGACATGTCGCGATCTTTCGGTGTACCGGAAACCCAAATGCAGCAATTTTTCCTCAAGAACAAGAGCGGTATCGCAGATCTTGTTCACAGAATCAGGATGCGCAAGACTGTGGAAAGAATAATGGAGAAGATTGTGATCGACCAGGGTGCGGAAGAATACAATGAGACACTAAATGCTGATGACATCTCCGGAAAGGAGGGATCCTGATGTATGTTCCCATGGTAATAGAACAGACCGGCAGGGGAGAAAGAGCATATGATATATACAGCCGCCTTCTGAAGGACAGGATAGTTTTTATTGGAGAAGCCATAGACGACCACCTGTCCAACGTTGTCGTCGCCCAGCTTTTGTTTCTTGAGAGCGAGGATCCGGAAAAGGATGTGAATATTTACATTAACAGCCCCGGCGGGGTGATCACTTCGGGACTGGCCATATACGATACCATGCAGTACATTAAATGCCCTGTTTCGACCATCTGTGTCGGACAGGCAGCAAGCATGGGCGCCGTCCTGCTGGCCGGAGGCGATCCGGGCAAACGCATAGCCCTTCCAAGCGCGAGGATAATGATCCATCAACCCCTTGGCGGAACACAGGGACAGGCTATCGATATCCAGATACACGCAAGAGAGATCATGCGGCTCAAACAGAGGATCCATGAGATCCTGATAAAACATACCGGGAAAACCGATAGCCAGATCGAGGCTGATACAGATCGTGACCTGTTCATGTCAGCGGAAGAGGCCCTGACATACGGTATAATTGATAAAGTGATCGCACAGAGATAACTCCGGCAATCGGGGGATGATCTTGTTGAATTGAAGGGAGCCCTCAACAGGCGCTCCCTTCGTTGTTCAATAAGGAACGATTTTGAAGTAATATTGATGCAGACGCAATTAGTAACGAAAGACATGAAGGAAACAGAAATGAGGGGGATCCGGAATGACCCAATCTGTCGGAAACGGGACCAGAGGTACAAAAAAAATTGCAAAGTGCTCATTCTGCGGAAAGAATCAGGAAGAAGTTCTCAAGCTTATCGCGGGCCCGGGTGTTTATATATGCAATGAGTGCGTGCATCTCTGCAATCTGATAATAAAGGACAACGAAGACGGGAGCGCACTGCCTGCTTCCTTTGAAAAAGATTTCAGGAATCTGCCGAAACCACGAGAGATCAAGGAGGCACTGGATCAGTACATCATCGATCAGGACCAGGCCAAGAAAGTGGTATCGGTCGCGGTCTATAACCATTACAAGAGGATCGCTTCCGGGATGGAAGATGATGTTGAACTTCAGAAGAGTAACGTTCTTCTGCTTGGACCAACCGGATCGGGAAAGACACTGATCGCGGAGACCCTCGCTAAAACCATACGGGTCCCGTTTGCCATGGCGGATGCTACCACCCTGACAGAGGCAGGGTATGTCGGGGAGGATGTAGAAAATATCCTCGTAAGACTCCTTCAGGCTGCGGATTATGATGTGTCTGCTGCTGAGAGGGGAATTATTTATCTGGATGAGATCGACAAGATCTGCAGAAAGTCCGAATCCGCCTCGATCACCAGGGACGTTTCGGGAGAGGGAGTCCAGCAGGCTCTTCTGAGGATCCTTGAAGGGACTGAAGCCAACGTACCTCCAAAAGGAGGCCGGAAGCACCCGCACCAGGAATTCATCCAGGTGAACACCAGGAATATTCTCTTTATCTGTGGCGGAGCTTTCGAGGGTCTTGAAGGGATCATATCCAGAAGGCTGAATCGAAAGGTCATAGGTTTCGGGGGACAGATGTCAAGGAACGACAAAAAAGATCGTTTCCGGATCCTGAAGGACGTTCAGCCGGATGATCTTATGTCATTCGGGTTCATACCTGAGTTTGTGGGGAGGGTTCCCGTTACGGCCACCCTGGAGGGGCTTGGTGAGGAAGCGCTCGTCAGGATCCTCACAGAACCGAAGAATGCCCTCGTGAAACAGTATCAGAAGGCTTTCCAGATGGAAAATGTCGATCTGGAGTTTACTCCCGAGGCCCTTAGAAGAATTGCCGCAAAAGCCTGTGAAAGGAACACCGGAGCCAGAGCCCTGAGGTCGATAATGGAATCGATAATGCTTGACCTGATGTATGAACTTCCCTCCCGAAACGACGGCCTCTCCAGGGTTGTCGTAACTATGGAGATGATCGAAGGGAAGGAACCTCCTGTTCTGGATTTCGCAAGGGACGGGGAGGTAGCATAATTGATTTCCGCGGAGGTCTCGGTAAATGAAATGATCCCCCTGCTGCCGGTACGTGATCTTGTCCTGTTTCCGGGAGTGATCGTTCCATTGTTCGTCGGAAGGCCCAGGTCTCTGAGGGCTCTTGAGGAGGCTATGTTGCACGACAGAACCGTTCTTGTCGTGGCGCAAAAGGACATGTCTGTCGAGGATCCGGAGCCGGAGGACATTTTCACCGTTGGAACAGTCACAAATGTAATGCAGATGCTCAGGCTCCCAGACGGAACGACCAAGGTTCTGGTCGAAGGAGCATCACGGGCCTCTATCGTTGAAGTCCACCTCGAAAGGGATACTTTCTTTGCGAAAATAGAACCTCTTGAAGCGCCCCCCCTTTCCCTCGTTAACGAAATAGAGGCCTTGAAAAGAACCGTTCTTGCCCAGTTCGACAAGTATGTTTCCATTCACCCGAAGATACCTCTTGAGGTGCTTATGTCGGTGGCCTCACTGGATGATCCGGGACAGGTCGCAGATCTCGTCGCGTCTCATCTGACGGTAAGGATCTCCGAGAGGCAGAGCCTGCTTGAGTCTGCAGAGATAGACCAGCGCCTGGAAATGGTCCTGAGGATCCTGCTTCGGGAGATAGAATTGCTTGAGATGGAGCGTTCCATCCACGACAGGGTCAGGCAGGAACTCGAGAAAGGCCAAAAAGAATATTATTTGCGTGAACAATTGAAAGTCATCCAGAATGAACTTGGGCAGGGGGATGATTTTTCCGAGCTGGACACTTTCAGAGAAGATATTAACAAATCCAGGATGCCCGAAGATGTCAGAAAAAAGGCTCTCCATGAACTTGACAGGCTTGCAAAGATGCCCCCGATGTCAGCGGAAGCGACTGTGGTTCGAACCTACCTGGATTGGCTTACGGATCTCCCCTGGAAGAAGAAGACCCGGGAGAGCATGGATGTCACTATCTCCGCAAAAGTTCTTGACGAGGATCATTATGCTCTTGAGGAAGCAAAGGAAAGGATACTTGAATACCTCGCTGTCCGCAAACAGGCCGGCAATAAACTGAAAGGACAGGTTCTCTGCTTCACCGGACCTCCTGGAGTCGGCAAGACATCTCTCGGCCGCTCCATCGCAAGGGCCACAGGCAGGAAATTTGTAAATATGTCCCTTGGGGGCATCAGGGATGAGGCTGAGATCCGAGGCCACAGAAGAACATACATCGGCGCCCTTCCCGGAAGGATCATTCAGAAAATACGACAGGCCGGAACATGCAACCCTGTAATGCTCATGGATGAGATCGACAAGATCGGTATCGATTTCAGGGGTGACCCGGCTTCGGCCCTGCTCGAGGTGCTGGACCCTGAGCAGAACGGCACTTTCACTGATCATTTTCTGGAGGTTCCATTCGACCTTGGCAATGTCCTTTTCATAACCACTGCCAACAGCACGCACACAATTCCCAGGGCGCTGCTGGACAGGATGGAAGTCATAAGACTCCCAGGATATGTTTCGGAGGAAAAGGTACATATAGCCCGCAGACACCTTATTCCCAAGGTCCTTGACGAGCACGGCCTTACACCGGGGCGGATTACTTTCACGCCGGCTTCCCTTAACCGGATCATCACCGAATATACACGCGAAGCAGGTGTCAGAGAGCTGGAAAGGCAGATATCCAAGGTGGTACGGAAGATAACCCGCAAGTTAGTTGAATCCCAAGAGAAGAACGATCCGGCTCTCAGGAAAACATTCCGGGTTGGTAATTCTGGATTGTTGCAGTTACTCGGAGTGCCCCGACATCATGGAGGGATCCATCTTCCTTCAACTAGCCAGAAGGGGGCCGCGATAGGCCTGGCCTGGACCGAAACGGGGGGCGATATTCTCGTTATAGAAAGTGTCAGGATAGCGGGCAAAGGCAGGATAACCCTGACAGGGAACCTTGGAGAGATAATGCAGGAATCCGGCCAGACTGCCCTTGGCTACTTGAAAGCAAATTCGGAGGAACTTGGAATATCGTCAGTTGAATGGGACAAGACTGACATTCATGTTCATGTTCCCGAGGGAGCAATTCCCAAGGATGGACCTTCGGCCGGGATCACGCTTGCAGTATCCATGTACTCCGCGCTTTCAGGCAAACTTGTCAGGAACGGAATGGCAATGACAGGAGAGGTCACTCTCAGGGGAGATGTACTCCCTGTGGGCGGCATTCGTGAAAAAATCCTTGCTGCCAAAAGGTACGGGATCGTCACGGTCCTGCTGCCAATGGACAACAGAATTGAGATCAGCGAAATGCCGAGTTGGGTACTTAAAGGTCTTGAACTGATTTTCGTTCGTAAACTTGAAGAGGTTTTCGAGCATGCTATCGAGCAGGAGAAGGCGAATGCGGCCGGGTAAACTGAAGGCGTCGCTTTTGGCTACCTGTTTTAATGAAGATCAATTCCCGGATCCGGGGTATCCTGAAATTGCCTTTGCCGGCAGGTCGAATGTGGGCAAATCGACGTTCATCAACGGAATCATCCAGACAAGACTTGCACATGTCAGTTCCACTCCGGGAAAGACCAGAAGTATCAACTTCTTCAGGGTATATCATGCCCGGGATTTCATCCTCGTAGACCTTCCCGGCTTTGGCTTTGCCCAGCGCGGAAAGGTGGAAAGGAAGACCTGGGCAAAACTGATCGAAAGTTATATTTCAAAAAGAGGATCGCTTTCCCTACTTGTGCACCTGGTGGACTTCAGACACGGAATGCTTGAAAATGACATCCAGCTTCAGGATTGGGTCCGAAGGTACGATGTGCCCGTTCAGGTCGTCTACACGAAGATCGACAAGATATCAAAGGGGAACAGGCCTTCCCTCACGGCCCAGTATGCCGAAAAGCCCTTTTCCTCTATCTCGGAACCACTTCTGGTATCGATGGAAAAAGGCCTTGGAGTAGGGGAGTTCAATGCCTTTCTGGAATCGTATCTGAAGGCGCTTCCAGAGAGCATCTGGAAGGCGGCCTCAATGATCGACCGGTTATAAATCCAGCTTTCGCCGCGGCAAGGAGGCAAGCGTATGACACTTGCAAAGAGAACTCTCGGAAGATCGTATGACCCGGAACCTATTGAGAAAAAATGGTACAAAAGATGGACTGAAAGGGGACTCTTCCGGGGAGACGAGAAGAGCGACAAACCCTCTTTCTGCATAGTGATACCACCCCCCAATGTTACCGGTTCACTGCACATGGGACACGCCCTGAACAATACCCTTCAGGATATATCATGCAGATTTATGCGCATGTCGGGACATAATGTCCTCTGGCTTCCCGGGACCGATCATGCCGGGATCGCCACACAGAACGTGGTGGAAAAGAGTCTGGCCGCAAAGGGTGTGTCCAGACACGATCTTGGCAGGGAAGCGTTCGTAGAAAAGATCTGGGAATGGGAAAACGAATACGGGAGCAGGATCATAAACCAATTGAAGCGTCTCGGTGCTTCCTGTGATTGGGAGAGAGAGCGCTTCACGATGGACGAGGGTCTCTCGCGCGCTGTGAGAGCAGTATTCGTAAGGCTTTATAAGGAGAACCTCATTTACAGGGGGAAGTACATCATCAACTGGTGCCCCAGATGCCGAACAGCCCTTTCAGACCTTGAAGTCGAGCACAACGAGGAAAAGGGCAGGATCTTCTTTGTCAGGTATCCGTTCTCGGATGGAACGGGGCATATTGTTGTTGCAACGACAAGACCTGAGACGATTCTCGGAGACGTTGCAATTGCGGTCCACCCTCGTGATGAAAAGAATAGACATCTTATCGGGCGCGAGGTAATAGTGCCGGTGAGCGGACGTATAATAACGGTTATCGAGGATATGATGGTTGATCCAGCGTTCGGTACAGGGCTGGTCAAGATAACCCCGGCTCATGACCCCAACGATTTTCTTGTGGGGCAAAGGCACGGTCTCGAATCCGTCCAGGTAATTGATGAGCATGGGATCATGAACGATATCGCAGGGCCAGAATTCGAGGGCATGGAGCGTTTTGATGCAAGGGAAAAAATGCTTGCCATCCTTCGCGAGGTGGATCTTCTGGAAAAGATAGATGAACACGAACATTCCATTGGTCATTGTTACCGGTGCGATGCCATCATCGAACCCTATCTTTCAGAACAGTGGTTCGTAAAGGCCGCTCCTCTGGCCGAACCGGGAATAGAAGCAGTCAGGGATGGGAGAATAAATATTGTTCCGGTACAGTGGGTTAACACATACAACATGTGGATGGAAAACATTCGTGACTGGTGTATTTCAAGACAGCTTTGGTGGGGGCATCGCATCCCGGCCTGGACCTGCTCTGATTGCGGGCACCTTACCGTATCCGAGGAAGATCCTGATAAGTGCGAGTTATGCGGAAGCACGAGGATCAGTCAGGACGAGGACGTTCTCGATACCTGGTTCAGCAGTGCACTTTGGCCTTTTTCAACTCTTGGATGGCCGGATGCCACCAGGGAACTGAAAACATTTTACCCGACCAGTCTTCTGGTGACCGGTTTCGACATTCTCTTCTTCTGGGTGGCCCGTATGATTATGATGGGTCTGAAGTTCATGGATGAGGAACCGTTCAAGGATGTATATATCCATGCACTTGTACGTGACGAGCATGGCCGCAAGATGAGCAAATCCAAAGGAAATGTGATCGACCCTCTGGAGATCATTGAAAAATCCGGAGCGGACTCTTTGCGTATGACCCTGGCGGCTCTCACAGTGCAGGGCAGGGATATCTACCTGAGCCCGGGAAGGATCGATATCTACCGTCTTTTCATGAACAAAATTTGGAATGCAAGCAAGTTTGCCATGGCAAATCTTGACGGCAGCGAATCTGCGACAATAAATGACCCCTCAGGTCTCAGAATGCATGACCTGTGGATACTTCAGAGGCTTGACGAAACGATCAATTCCGTAACAGGTAACCTGAGGGGTTATTTTTACGGGGAGGCGGCCCGCGGCCTTTACAGTTTCGTCTGGAACGAGATGTGCGACTGGTATCTCGAAATGGCCAAGCCTGCCTTACGCGGGGACGAAGGAGACGATCGGCGTGAGAACACCAGGCTGGTGATCCGCCATCTTTTCGACCGCACCCTGAGGCTCCTGCACCCCTTCATTCCTTTCCTTACTGATGAGCTTTGGGAAAACTTCGGATTCGGGGAAGGGTCGGTAGAGGAGAGCCCGTGGCCGGAACCGTTAGATCTCTTCATAGAAGGGAACATGGGGTACATGCCGGTATTCCAGGACCTGGTCCGAAATGCAAGAAATCTAAGGGCTGAGGCCAGGATCCACCCGCAACGGATCGTTCCTGAAGCGGTTGTTTTTCTTAATGAAGCCAATTTGGGCCTGAAAGAAAGCATTCTTGAAAATGCCGACCTCTTCAGACTCCTTGCGAAAGTAGGGAAGATCACCTTCCCTGAACCCTCCTCCGCAAAACCCCCGAAATCCCTTATGACTGTAACGAACTTCGGGGAGATGTTCCTTGTAGTGGGGGATCTGCTGGATGTTGTATCCGAAATTACAAGATTGGCAGGTGAACTCAAGAGCGCCAAGGCTGATCTTGAGAAAACGACACGGAAGCTTGCCGATGGATCCTTCATTGCCAGAGCTCCGGCAGAAATTGTAGAGAAGGAGAAAGCCAGGCTTTCCCAGGATCTGGAAAAGATAACGCTGATAGAGAGAAACATGGAAAGTCTGTCAAGGCAGTAAAACTCCGGGAGGGGCCCAGATTGGAAGATCATAGTGCCAGGGTAGATCGCATTCTCAGGGAAATATCCAATCCGCTCATCCGCCCGGGTCTTTCCAGGATGGCAAAGCTTCTTTCCAAATTGGGGCATCCTGAACGGACCTTTAGAGCTGTGCACGTTGTAGGTACTAACGGCAAGGGTTCCATATCGGCCATGCTGGAATCGATACTGCTTGAGGCAGGTTACTCAACCTGTATGTACACCAGCCCCCATCTGGCAGATATTGGCGAGAGACTACGATTTTCAGGTGTAAATGCCCGCGCTGAAGATCTCCTGCCTTTTGTGATGGCAGTTGCGGGTATGTTGGAAACGAATTCAGGCCCCTTTGAAAAACCCACCTATTTTGAAACACTTACAGCTGCAGCATTCATGGCGATCAGTTCATATGTCCCCGATGTAGCAATTATCGAGGCAGGAATGGGCGGCAGGATGGATGCTACCAACATTCTCTCCAATGTTTCCATGACGGTTATCTCTTCGCTCGGTTCCGATCATTCGGAATATCTGGGTCACACGCTTGAAGCCATAGCTATGGAAAAGTTCCTTGTATTAAGACCTGAAGGAATGAGTGTCTTTAGCGGCGGTGACAGGAATCTCGAAGATATCTACGAAACTTTATGCCATAAAATTGCCAATAATGGAACAGTTGCTTCCCAAACCGGCATGACCCGCAATCCTTCAGTAGGCATTGATGGCAACATGTTCGAGATATCCATCGACGGCGGTCCCTGGATCGAGATCAATACGTCTCTGGGTGGGGGATTTCAGCTGACCAATGCTGTAACAGCAATTATCGCTGCTTCAAGGCTTTCCCTGGTCTACCCGTTGATCACCCTGGATCCCATCAGAAGAGGTCTTGCAGTGACCCGTTGGCCCGGAAGGCTTGAGAAGGTAAAGTTCGGAAATGGGAACCTTATTCTGGATGGGGCTCACAACCCTGATGGAATTTCTGCTCTTGCAGATACTTTTTCCCTGAGCGGCCTTTCGAATAGTACCGCTGTTGTTTTTGGCGCAATGAAGGACAAGGATCTCAAGAGTATGATCCGGAAGATCTGTGATTCCTTTCCGATGATCGTTTTCACAGCCGTCCCCGGATCTGAAAGATCAGCCGATCCGGAATCCCTTTACAGAATCGCAAAAGATTTTAATCCTTCTGCTGATCTGTCAATTGAAATGGAGCCGCTAACGGCCATAGAAAAAGCATCGAAAATTTTTGATACCGTACTCTGTTGCGGTAGTCTCTTCCTTGCGGGTGCCGTAAAAACAGCGCTGGGAAAAAAATTTCCCTCAGGGGTCCCTTATGAAGGGAAATAACTCCTTCTGGAGGGGAATGACCCATGGAGGTCAGTCTTACCTGCAATATCTCCTGCCGGGAAAACTAAACGCCAGAATGTCAGTTACCCAGTTCCTGAAAGGGAACCTGATGAGAGAAGCAAAGGGTTGTCCCGAACGGACAGGATGTATCCTTTTCGGTGAAAACCACGAAAAAAGGCTGGTGGCCCCACAGCAGAAGCACAATACGGCCATG